>CAZSBU010000113.1:0-8232 GCA_964605055.1 uncultured Caulobacterales bacterium
GTCAGGCTTTCGCCAAATTTCTTGCCGCGCCAGCCGATGAAGCCGCTGGAGCTGCGCTGGAAAACTTCGCCGGCGCCAGTTCTCCCCAAGAACGCGCCGCCAGGCCGGCTGATCAGAATCAAGACGTTCCGCTCCAGGACATTGTGCGCACCGCATTACCGCCGAATGCTTACAAAATGCCGGGTGCTTTGAAAAATGATCAGCGCGCCGATTGCCTTGTAACGCTGCCCTACCCGCCCGGACCGATCGCCATCGACGCCGGTTTCCCTGCAGAGGCATTCGCCGCGCTCTATGAGGGCCGCCGCAGCGACCGGAGCGAGGCTGAAAACGATTTTCGTCTCGCGGCGCTCAGGCACATCGTCGATGTGTCGGAACGCCTTATCGCGCCGGGGGCGACCGCCGACTGCGCCCTGATGTTCTTGCCTTCCGAAGCCATGCACGCAGAACTGCATGCAAATTTCCCCGACGTCGTTCAGGACGGCTATCGCGCCCGGGTCTGGACCGTCTCGCCAGCAACGCTGACAGCGACGTTGAACGCGATGAACGCGGTAATAAACGACGCCGAAAGGCGGGAGGCCATGACGCCCGGTGAGAACGCGGGCGGTAGTGGCGATGTCGACCAGCTGCGCCAGCGCATCGGCGGCTTGCAAAAGCGTTTTGACCACGGCCGGAACGAGCTCCGGTCAATCCTTGCCGCCGCTGACGGCCTTAAGCGTCGGCCCGAGAACCTTTCCGGGTTCGGACGGTCGTTGGAAACGTCGGACCATGAACGCAGCGAACGCCGCATGCTTGAGGCCGCCGCGCGGCCCAACGGAAGCGCTGTCGCCGCACCGTCGTCGCATATATCGGCGTTGGAAGATGACGGCAACGAGCGCGAAGCTCCTGCGCCGCAGTTTCCATTGCGCTGACAGCGGCTAGTAAGATCTTCAGCGTTAGGGCCATGCGCCCGGCGTCGAACGATCAGGCTGCCGACTGATCGGCTTCGCTGTCGGCAGAGGGCGGAAAAAGGTCCGCCTGTGCGCGCAAGGCGCCGGGAGCGGAATCGATCATCGGCAATTCAGGAATTGGCTCTTCCGTACCCGGCATCTCATATTCGGCGAGACGGCGCGCACGCGGCAGGACGCGCCGCTCGAAGCCGCCGATTGCAGCGTTGTATTTCCCGACCGCGCCGTCAAGCGAACGGCCGAGCGCCGTCAGGTGACCAGTCATGATCCGTAAGCTGTCATAAAGCTCGCGCGCCATGCCCGCCACCGCACGGGCGCTCTCGCTCGCCTTTTCCTGCCGCCAGCTGAAAGATGCAGCCTTCAGCATGGCTACAAGGGTCATCGGGCTGGCGATCAGAATTTTGCGATCAAACGCTTCCTGTATCAGCGCCGGGCGCGCCTCGACGGCGGCCGCGAAATAATTTTCTCCGGGCACGAACATGACGACGACGTCGAGGGATTCCTTCAGGCTCGCGGCATAGTCGCGCGAAGACAGCGTCTTCACGTGCAGCCAGACGTCCTCAGCATGGCGCGCGAAATGCGCCGCGCGTTCCGCTTCGCTCTCGGCGTCGACCGCGTCGAGATAGGCGTTGATCGAGACTTTTGAGTCGATGGCGATCTTTCGCCCGCCGGGCAGATTCACCACCATGTCCGGCTGTTTGCGTCGCTCGCCGTCATCGTGCGAGGGCTGCTCGAGAAAATCGACATAGGCGCGCATGCCGGCCGTTTCGACGACATTGCGCAATTGCTCTTCGCCCCAGCGGCCGCGCGTCTTCGGACCAGCGCGCAAGGCCGCAGCGAGCTTCTGCGCTTCGATCCGCACCTCCACCGCAGACTTTGACAGTTCGCCGATCCGCCCGACGAGATCGCCCGCCGTGCGCATGTGCTCGCTGCGCATCTCGGCAAGACCTTTTTCATAGCGGGTCAATGTCTCGGACATGGGGCGGATCAGCTCGTCGAGAGCCGTCCGTCGCTTATCCGCCTCGCTCTGCGACGCCTCGCGGTGTCGTTCAAAGGTTTCATTCGCGCGCTGAAGGAACGCGCGGTGCGCGCTGTCAAGCATCTGGCCCGCGGCGGCGCGGAACTCGGTTTCCATGCGCGCCCGGAGTTCATTCAACGCTTTCTCGCGCTCGGCAAGACGAACGGCGTTGGCGGCCGCTTCCGCCTCAAGGCGATTCTTCTGGTCGGTCGCGAATTGTAGCGCGTCCCGAAGACTGGCGAGTTCTTCGTTGCGCGCTTCGGCGGCTGCGAGGTCAACGCTAAACGCCTGTGCGGACGCTTCGGCGGACGCCGCGCGGACAGCGGTCGCGCGCCAGCGCCAGCACGCTAATGCTAAAATCGCCAGCAATACGATAAGCGCCCAGAAGGGAGCCTCGGCCGGGCTAAATCCGGCGCGAATGAAGAAATCTGCAATCATGCACGAGTGCTACGCCGATTCGGGTGGGCGGGCGCGCTGGGCGCGAAACGCGAACCGTGCGCTCGACCAGTAGTTGAACGCAAAAGTGAAGATCGCCGCTACGCCCTTCGCCCAGAACGGCCCGATCGAGCCGGATAAGAGCAGCACCGCCACCGTCGAGACGCCGAGTGAAATGAGATGCGCCCCACCAAAGGCGAAATAACCGCGCATTGACAGCGGCGCAGGCTTGCCGCCCTTCGCGAAGGTCACCCAACCGTTGAGAAAATAGCTCTGCAGATTGGCGACCAGAAAGGCGAGTCCATTGGCGACGACTGGCGGCGCGCCGAGAAAGTAAAAACCGGCGTAGGCCGCAAAATCAGTGACTGTGTTGATGACGCCGACAACCCCAAACAAAATGACGCGGCGGGCATTACCCGGGGACGAGTCTTCCGCGCTCACGCAACCCGCCATTCATCCTCGAACGAGCCCTGTACAGAGCCGGCGCGCGCCGGCGCATTCGCAGAACTGAAAGAGGGGGTAACCGCCGCAGCACTTTCGCTCGGTTGCTTCATCAGGTTGTTCACGAGATAGAGCGGGCGATTTTTCGTTTCATTGAACACCCGGCCGAGATACTCCCCGATAACGCCGAGCACCATGAGCTGGATCCCACCGAGGAAAAGGATAACGACGATCAACGTTGGAAATCCCGGAACGGTGTCGCCGAACACAATCGTCTTGGCGATAAAATAGACGCCGTTCAAAAAGGCAAAACAAGCAACCGAGAACCCCAAATAGGTTGACGCCTTCAGCGGAACGAGCGTGTGCGACGTCACGCCCTCAATCGAAAAATTCCAAAGCCGCCAGAAATTGAACTTGCTCGATCCGCGCGTGCGCGGCGCGACGTCAAATGGAACGGCCAGCGACGGAAAACCGATCCACGAAAAGACGGCCTTCATGAACCGATGACGTTCGCGCAAATTTGTTACGGCGTCGACCGCCTTGCGACTCAACAAGCGGAAATCGCCCGCATCCGGTTCAAGCGGCGTTGCGCCCGTCGACCGCATGAAGCGATAAAAGAGCCGCGTCGCAGCTTTTTTTAAAAGGCTTTCGTCGCGCCTCGTGCGCCGCACCCCATAGACAACCTCATATCCCTGGCGCCAGCCTGAGATAAACTCCGCTATCACTTCAGGCGGGTGCTGAAGATCGGCGTCCATGACCACAATAGCGTCGCCGGATGCATGATCCAAACCGGCGGTGAGCGCGATTTCCTTGCCGAAATTGCGACTGAGATCGACCACGGTCGTATTAGGGTGCCGCTCGCGCAGCGCCTTCATGATGGCGAGCGTGCCGTCCCGACTGCCATCATTGACGAACACGACCTCAAAAGGCTGACCAAGATCACGCATCGCACGGCGTACCGCCCGGTGAAATTCGGCTAGCGATTCTTCTTCGTTGAAAGCCGGGACAACGATCGAGAGAAGCGCCGGACGCGCGACTGCGCGCGGCTCTGGTAACGGCGCGGCAGGCTTGGCGACGCCCTCGTTCCTGGTCATCGGCGTCATGGTCATTACTCCGGGCGATTATGCCGGACCGCCGCGTTGGGCGGTCGTCCCCTTAGATTGATCCTTTATTTAGGCATGCTTGGTAAACGAAAGGTGTGAAACGCATCCTCGCCATCCTTGCCGCACGGTATCCGCTATTTGCGGTCCTACTGACGACACATCTGCGCGCTACGCTGCTAGTCGCGGCGGGCGGTTTGTCGGCTATCAACGTGATTGTCTACGCACACGCCATTATGACGGCAGATAATCTCGTCACGCATTATGGCCCAGTCGTTGGCGGCGATTATGTAGTTTTTCGCCTCGCCGCGCTGTCAGCCGGCGAGCCGGACATGAGCGAACTTTACGACGCCGAGGCCCCGCAAACGCGATTGAAAGCAATGTTTCCCGGCGGCGGCGATTTCCTGCTGTTCTGGGCCTATCCCCCAACGTTTTCGCTGCTGCTCTGGCCGCTCGCGGCCCCGCCCTATCTCGCAAGTTTCGGCTTTTGGGTTGCCGCCGGGCTCACTGCGCTATTTATCAGCTTAAGGACGATACAGCCGAAGGGTTTGACCCTCTTTCTCGCCATGGCTTCCCCGGCAGTTTTTCAGGGAGTCATTACCGGGCAAACCGGATTGTTCACCGGCGCCCTGATGGCGACGGCGGCAGGCTTTGCGACAAAGCGCCCGATGCTGGCGGGGCTCGCAGCCGGGCTGTTAACCGTTAAGCCGCAGCTCGGAATCCTCTTGCCGATTGCGTTCATCGCAGGCGGGTGCTGGCGGGCGTTCTTCGCTGCGGCGGCGAGCGCCATAGCGCTCGCGCTCGCAACCCTTGCCGCATTTGGCGAGGCGCCTTGGATCGCGTTTGTCCACGCCCTTATCGAGCATGGCGGCCGCATGGGCGAGGAAGGTTTTCCTTTACACAAGCTCGTCAGCTTTTTCGGCGCAGCCAGCGTTCTCGGCGCGTCCGATGAAATTGCAGGCAGCGTGCAAGCTGTTGCGACCTGCTTGCTCGCAGCCTTTGTCGCAATCGTCTGGCGTCGAATCGAAGCGCCGGACTTGCGCCTCGCCGTCATTTGCGCCGCAGCGCCGCTCGCCACGCCCTACGCCTATTATTATGAATTCGCCATTGTCGTTCCCGCCATCGTCGCCATCGCGCGGCGCGCCGTTGATACCGGCTGGCTATCCGGCGAACGTTTGTGCATGGCGGCGTTGTGGGCGGCGCCCATGGCCGCGCCCGGACCCGACCTCGTTCCAGGATTTCCTGTTTGCGCGGCGACCGCAATGCTTGCGCTTTTCGCTGTCGCGCGACGCGCCGCGCCCGCCGCCGGGATCAAGTTTTCCAGCGCAGCGTCGCCGGCCCGATCGGATGCTGAAATCCCCCCGTCTCCGACCGCCCATTCCACGCAGCCTTGAGCCGCATATACCAGCGCGCCGGCTCGTCAGGATCGCCAAGGTAAAGCGGGCGGTGCCCGACCGTTGACAGATTTTCATTCTGCCGAGACAGGATCGCTGCATCCTGAGCGAGGAAATCCTGCGCCATGCGCGACAAGACCGGGCGGGCCAGATCCAGCATCGGAACATCCCAGAACATGGCATGAACGATACGTATGCGCCCCTTATCGGCAGGCGTCATCGCCGTCAGACCAAGGATCGTCCGGCGCCTGACCGTGATGTGCTCCAGGCGAAGCGCGGGCAGCCGGAACTCGATCGCTGTCAGCGGCGCGCCGCCGAGCGCCTTGTAGATGCGAGAGTTAGAAGATGGCGCATGCGAGGGCATGCGAAATCCGTAAGCGGTTGGCTCAAACCGCTTTTCCTTCAGGCGACGCGCCGCTCCCTCGCGCCACCACCACTGCCGATGGACGAAAGGCGTGTGCGCCGGATCGACAAGGCCAATGGCGGCTTCGTCGAATGAGGCTTCGACCTCGAACACGGTCAGCGTCTTCGGGGACCGCGCGGCAGGAAAACCGATATCGGGCGGCGGGGTTTCCGATGCATCGGACCCCGGTCGTGGACGATAAAGCCAGATCAGTCCCTGCGCCTCATGTAAACGATGAACGCCTACCCTGATGCCGCCGGGGTCTGGACTTCGATCCGGCAATGCTGGAACGGCCACGCAATGGCCGTCCAACGCCCGAAATCGCCAGCCATGATAGGGGCATTCCAGCAGGTCTCTCCCATCATCGCTGACAAGCCGTCCGCCCGACAGCGGCGCGCCGCGATGGGGGCAAACGTCGCGCAATGCAAAGGCTGAACCGTCTTTCGTCCGTCCAAGAACAATTGGGTCTCCGAAGAGAAACCGGCGCGTCAGCGATCCGGAGCGCACCTCGCGAGTCGCAGCGGCAAGGTACCACAACCCGTCGGGATGCTCGCCGGCGGCCTGCCCGTCATCGCGTCTCACGCAGGCCGCCGCGTCTTCATCGCGGCCGCAATCGTACCTTCATCAAGATAGTCAAGCTCGCCGCCGACCGGCACGCCCTGGCTGAGGCGAGTGATTGAGACGCCGGCGGATGTGAGATGGTCGGCCAGATAATGAGCCGTTGTCTGACCATCGACAGTCGCGGACAACGCAAGCACGACTTCGCGCACCGCGCCGTCGCTAGCGCGGGCGAACAACGCGCCGAGCGAAAGATCGTCAGGACCAACGCCATCGAGCGGCGACAACAGCCCGCCCAAAACATGATACCTGCCCTTGTGCGCGCCGGCGCGTTCGAGCGCCCACAGGTCGGCGACGTCCTCGACAACAACCAGCACAGCCTCGTCGCGGGCGGGGTCAACGCAAACCGCACACGGATCGATTGAATCCCAATTGCCGCAGACAGAGCATGCGCGCACTTTGTCAGCAGCGTCGGCGAGCGCGAAGGCGAGCGGCCGCATAACAGGCTCGCGCTTTTTTAAAAGGTGCAGAGCGGCGCGCTTGGCCGAGCGCGGGCCAAGTCCGGGCAGCTTGGCGAGCAGGTCTATGAGACGCTGCAGTTCCGGGCCAATTTGTGCGGCGGGCATGGCGTCAATCAGAAGGGAAGCTTGAAGCCGGGCGGCAGGGGCAGTCCGGCGGCGAGCGATTTCATTTCCTCAGCGCTCTCAGACTCGAGCTTTGCTTTCGCGTCGTTAAACGCAGCCGTCAAAAGGTCTTCAAGAACTTCGGCATCCTCGGCGGTCACGAGGGAGCGCTCAATGGCGACTGATTTGACGTAGCCTTTACCGTTCATGGCGATACGGATCATACCGCCGCCAGAAGCGCCTTCGACCTCAATGGCGCTGATGCGTTCCTGAATTTCCTGCATGCGCGCCTGCATCGTCGCAGCCTGCTTCATGATCTCGCCGAGGTCTTTCATCTTTGCTCCACTTCCCGCAGCGCGCCAATCGCTTGCGCCGCGTCTTCGCCATTGTCTTCGCCGCCTATCGGCTCCGGTTCAAGTCCGGCGGCGACATCGGGGAGAATTTCGCCGTCATCGTCTATCATAGATCCGGTTCCAGTGTGCTCCAGCGCCGCGCGGTCTCTGATCGCGACGATTTCCGCGCCAGGAAATACTGCTAGCGCCTCGCGGACGAGCGGATGGGCCAGCGTTTCTGCGGTGCGCACGTCGCGCAGCGTATCGGCGCCTGCTGCAGTTGAGTTGACGACAATGCTCCAGTGAACGCCGGTCCATTCCTTCAGACGCTGCATTAGCCGGCCGGGCAGGTCCGACGGAGCGCGATCCTCAAGTCGTAATTCGATGCGCCCCTGTTCGAACGCGACGAGCCGGACATAGCTTTCAAGTTCAACACGCAAGCGGGCGTCGCGGTCGGCGGCCGCCTTGCGCACAACGTCAGCAAAGGACCGCAGCAGGGGCGGCGAGGCTTGCTGGCGCGGAAGGGGCGCAGGACGCTCTTCCATCGCCTGACGTTGAGGCGTGTCAACGTTGGGCGCCCGCATGAATGCGCCCTCTGAAGCGGTGAGCGTCGAATAAGCGGAACCGCCGCGCTGACCTGCGTCGCCGCGAGACTGACCGCCAGGCGGCCTATCCGTCGGCGGCGTACTCGCCCCCTGCGCCTCGCGATCGAGCCGACGCAGCGCTTCGTCAGGAGTCGGAAGATCAGCAGCGAAGATCAGCTTGATGATGGCCATTTCGGCGGCCAACACCGCATCCGGCGCCATCTGCGTCTCTTGCAATCCCTTCAACAATATCGACCACGCGCGAGTCAGACCGCCCATCGAGAGGCGGGCCGCGAAATCGCGGGCGCGTTGCGCATCGGCAGCGCCAGCCGGACCATGCGCTGCGGCCTCAGCGCCGGCGGCTCTCGTTCGGGAGACGAGATGCGTTACCTCGAGCAAA
>CAZSBU010000114.1:0-2045 GCA_964605055.1 uncultured Caulobacterales bacterium
GATCGCGGAGGCGATCCCCTTGAAATGCCTGATCCCGGGCCCGCCAATAAGCCGAGCCTCGACGATCCGTCCACTGCGCGGGCCATCAATGAGGCGCTATTGGGCGTGTCGCCGGACACCCGCCACCGCTACAACACCATGAAAGCGCGGCTCACCGCGCTGTCCGAGATGCCGGGATTTGCCGATGCGCGCTTTGCCGGGCTTTGGGGCTTCTTCCACGCAAGTGAAGCGCCCATCAACGGTGTTGAGCCGCTCTCGCTGTGGCTGCAGGACGCCGCCGCGCCTTATGCCGGGGACGTTGTCACGATAAATACCCTGTGCGTGGGCGCGTGTTTCAACATGATGCCAGCGGCCGCCTTGCCGGGACCGATGAAGGGCCCGAATGGCGAAAAATATACCTGGATTCCGATGGGCATGGAGAATCCCTACTTTCAGCGTCCCAAGGGTATCGGCGATTTCATGCATACGTTGGGAGACGACCGCGCAGCGCTGTACCGCATCGGAGGCGACGGAAGCCCTTACAATGAAAGCGACCGTCTCGCGGCCTCATCGGGGTATCTCGTTATGATGAAGCCGTGGGAGGTTGCCGGAACGACGGCGCAGATGACCGACTACGTCCTGCTTTATCGCGACACAGCGCCCCTTCACCCGTGGGCGGGCAACGCTTTCGATCCGACCGGCGCGGCGGCGGCAGCGAGGTAGCGGAAAGACAATTTTTTGCCAACAGACGAAAAGCCTGTTGAGTTTTGAGCCTGGCCAGCGCTTTACAGGCCGGCGCCGGGCTGAACTACGGCGAGCGCGACGAAGCTCACGAAAGCATTCGCGCCGGCGCCGACCATGATCAGAGCGGCGATAAGTACGACGGTTGGGCCAACCGCAGCGGCAAGACTGCGCCGGAGAAGTCCCCAATAGATGGCGAGCGAGAGGGCAAGGCTCGGCAGTCCGAGCGCCTGTCCGATCATTGGCCCGCCTGCCGCAAGGCCGCCGAGCGGCAAGATCTGCAAGCCAACGACGAGCGCCTGCCCCCAATTATAGCCGACGATCAGGTCAGCGATGCGCCGTCCGGCGCCCAGCAGATTCGCCGCGATGATCAGCACCCCAATCGAAAGCGCCCAGTCGAGCGCGAGAATGGCGAGTTGCGCTGTGATCAGCGTCGGCATAGGGGCAAAAAATAAGCCGGCGTTTTCTGTCGCTGGGTCGACCTGCAATGCGACGCGCCGCAGCAGCAGGGCGCTGGCGATCGCCAGCGGCGCTGCGACGAGAAAGGCGAAGGCTGATCGAAAGACGCCGTCAATCGTGCGGTCGAGTTCGTCGCGCCACCCGGGAAGGTCGAACGCCATTTTGAACGCGGCCGCCATCTGGCTGGAGGCGTAATCGAGCGTCATCGCCCGCCGCCATAGCGCGCGAAGTAGTCGCGTAGCAGGCGCTCGTAGATATTGGTCAGCGTGTGAATATCTTCCGTTGGCGTACGCTCGTCGATCTGATGGATCGTCGTTCCCACAAGGCCAAGCTCGGCAACCGGCGCGTAGGATCGGATGAAGCGCGCATCCGACGTGCCCCCTGTCGTCGAAGATATCGGGCGTTGGCCCGCAACAGCCTCAACGGCGCTGCTGACAAGCCCGATGAAGTCAGCATCTGTCGTCAGGAACGCCTCGCCCGACACGATCGCTTTGAGGCTGTATCGGGCGCCGGTTCGCTCAGCGACGGCGTCGAGGCGGGCGCGGATCCACGCCTCCATCGTCTCGCCGGTCCAGTTGGGATTGAAGCGCACATTGAAGCGCGCGGTCGCCTCCCCGGGAATGACGTTCGACGCGTCATTGCCGACGCGGACGTCAGTAACTTGCAGGCTGGATGGCGGAAAGTCAGTATAGCCCGCATCGATAGGCTGTGCGAGGAGGTTCTGGAGGAGGTCAGTCAGGTCATGGATCGGGTTGCGCGCCCGGTCGGGATAGGCGACGTGCCCTTGGACGCCGATAACCGTAAGCCAGCAATTGATGCTGCCGCGTCGGCCGACCTTGATCACATCGCCGAGCGTCGCAGCGCTG
>CAZSBU010000114.1:2055-8165 GCA_964605055.1 uncultured Caulobacterales bacterium
ATCGATCCGTTCGCCGCGATCGGCGAGCCAGGCGAGCATCTTGCGCGTGCCGTTGATCGCCGGCCCTTCCTCATCGCCCGTGATCAGAAGGCTGATGGAGCCGGGCGTGTCGCCATCGTCGATGATGCGCGCCGCTGCTGCGATGAAGGCGGCGATGGCGCCCTTCATATCCGCTGCGCCCCGGCCCCAGATGAGACCATCGCGGATGAGGCCCGCAAAGGGCGGGGCTGACCAGCGCTCAATTGGTCCGGTCGGCACAACATCGGTGTGACCGGCAAAACAGAAGTTCGGGGTCATTGCGCCGCGCCGCGCGTAGAGATTGTCGACCGGGTCCGCGCCGGGCTCTTCAAAACGCCGCCGGTGCGTCTCGAAGCCAAGACCGGAAAGGGCGTCCTCAACGAGGTCGAGCGCGCCGGCGTCGATCGGCGTGATCGATGGGCGCTGGATCAGCGCTTGAGTCAGCGCGATGGGGTCGAAAACGGTCATGGCAGGGGTGGTAGCCGAGGCAACGCCCTCTCACAAGAATGCGGGACGTCGCGCCGGCCGAGAGCGTAGAGCTTAGCGGAACGCGTACCGAAGCTTCATCGAGGCGAGATAAGCGGTTGCATTCACGGTCGCCTCAAGATCGCCGCGCGTCAGGTTCTCGAACTGCGCGCCGGACAGATTGATCGGTCGCTCATCGAGGAATATCACGGCCGCGCCGAAATCGAGCGATAGCCGGTCGCTGATGTCATGCGAGAGGCCTGCCGTCAGCCAGGTCCGATCGCTATCCGGAATGCGCGGCGAGGCGAATTCATCGCGAACCGGGGTTTCGTCGATCATGAAGCCGGCGCGCAAGGACGTACGCGGCGAAAGGTCGTATTCGGCGCCGAGCGAGAACGCCACGGTGTTACGCCAGTCTTGCGTCAGGACTTCGGTCGGCTGCGCGGGATTGTCGAACTCTACCGTCACGTCTTCGAACGCCGCCCAGCGCGTGTGAACAACGCTCGCCAGCACCGACAGCCGGTCGGAGACCTCTATTTCGGCTCCGAACTGCAGCGAGGCGGGTGTAATGAACGCCGCCGACGCGGGACCGTTCTGGAAAAGGCCCGCAAGGCCTGCGAGCGCCTGGCCGGGCGCTGACCCGGCGAGATCGAATTCGGCGACGCCATTCAGTTCGTGCTCGATCTTCGACGTATAGCTCGCGCCAAGCGTCACGAAGGCGGCCGGCTGAATCTGAAATCCTCCAACGAAGCCGATCGCAACGTCGTCAGCGCGCACATCGACGAAAACGTCAGCTGTGCCTGGAATGAAGGCGCCAAGCTGGCTCGCGGTAACGATCCCGGCGGCGTCAATGGCTGCGCTGACGCCGAGGTCGAGATACTGGATGCGCACGCCGCCACCAATCGAAGCGAAGGGCGACAGCTCGATGGCGACCATTGGCGTCGCGGCAATGGTTTTCAGGTCGGTCTCGAGCGCGTGATAGCGGATCGCTGAATCCGACCCATACGTGGTCTCGAAGCCGAATGGCGCGTTGACGGTCAGGCCGACATGAATGCGATCGGTCAGGCGCGCGGCAAGCGCAAGATTTGGCAGCACGGCGTCGCTGAGGACCCCATCGCCGGCCGAAACGCCCGGCGCGGGAAAGGCGCCGAGAAGCTGCGCCGAAGCATTTTCATAGGCGCTGTCGACGATCAGCCCGGTGAGCGACAAGGAGGCGTCGAAGGCTGGTCCACCGGCGAGGCTGGCAGGATTATAGAAGCCAAACCCGGCATCGCCGCGCCGCGCCTGCGCCCCGGCCATCGCTGCGCCAAGCGCGCGTGCGTCCTGGGCGTCGAGCGCAAACCCGCCCGCCAGCGAAGCGCCCGGCGCGAGCGCCGGCGAAATCGACAGGGCGGCGGCCAACAGACGGTTTTTCATGGGATTTCCTGCCATCCAAAGCTGAGCGCGAGGGGATATACTGATCCAAGTTATGAGCAGCGTCGGTGAGATTTAAAAGCGCCCAGAATACCTCGGTCGGCTGTCTTAAGCCGAGCCCGCCCCTCAAATTCGGCTCGCCAAGTCCGAATCCGGCACAATTGTGATGGAAAGCCGATTGAAATTAATATTCTATTAGGAATACTGGATGCGGCGGTGAAAAAGTTCACGGGTGGCGGGGCGTAATATCCATGTCAAAAACTTATGAAGAGTTGAGCGGAGCCGAAGGCCGGGCGCGATTCTTTCGTCCACGACGTCACGCAGCGATTGAACTTTTCGCTGGCGAACCGCCAACGCTTTTTTTTGACGAAGAGCCATTCGCTTTACGCGACATCAGCGCCAATGGCGCGGGCGCGGCGTTTGAGCCCGAAGGCGATCAGGAGACGCTTGCGGAAGTCAATCGGCGTGGTGTGTTGCGGCTGGTCCAGCGGGGGGGCGAACTTTTTCGAGCTCGCGCCCGTCAGGTCCGCATCGACGCAAGGTATGGCCGTGGCTTTTCCGCCTTTGCGCTGGAACAAGGCCATTTCGATCTGGACGCACTGGTGAATCAGAACGCGCGCGCCCTTGTGCGCCGGGCGCCCGCAATCGGCGCCACGCCGGAGATTCCCGTCGCGTACAAAGCGTTTTGCGCCGATGTCCTTTCTTTCGTCGGCGGCTATCTCGACCGCATCGAACAACTTTTTTCTCGCATTGAGAACCGTCTGACCATCGCCGAGAAGGAAGAGATCGCGCGGGACCTGAACGCCTCGGCGACGCAGGAATGGCAGGCTTTGCTTGAGGCGGGGAATGATCTCGTCATCCCGCTGCATCGCGATCCGGAAGCGCGTTCTGCATTGAAGGCGTTCACCGAGCGCGTCGTAACGCCGACGCTGGTTGAAGGGCCTGGTTGGGCGCGGAGTTATTTCAAGCCGCTCGGCTATCCCGGCGACTACCAGATCATGGAATACATCTACGAACAGCGGCCTGTCGGCGTGACAATCCGCCAGATGTTCTTGCATCTCATCAGCTTGTCTGCGGCTTATCCCGTCAAGTCTCGGATGGAGTCGCTCGCTGAACTTATCGTCGAGCATGGCGTGCGGAATCGGAAAGACGGTGCGGCAACGCGCATCATGAGTATCGGCTCTGGAACCGCGCGTGAACTGGAGCGCATAGGCGGCATCTCTGCGCCGGACTGCGCTTGGGAAGCGACGCTCGTTGATCAGGAAACGCGCGCACTGGAACTGGCAACGCGACGGGCGGATCTCGCGGGCGGCGCCGGTAGAATGTCAGTCAAGGCCCTGAATATTTCATTCAAGGAAATGTTGCGGCCTAGCTCGCTCTCCGGACTGTTTGCTGAGCAGGATGTAATCTATTCGGCAGGATTGGTGGACTATTTGAACCCATTGCTGGCTCAGCGCTTTGTGTCGCGCATGGCGGAGTTTCTGAAGCCGGGCGGACGGCTGATCATCGGCAATGTGAACGACTCACGATCCGGCATGATCTGGCAGTGCGAGTACGTTCTCGACTGGACTCTTTTCTTCCGGTCAGAGTCAGAGATGCGGAATATGGCGGACGGCGTTTCGAATTGTGACGTCGCCATTCGCCCCGATAGCCGCAACGCAATCCACTTCCTCGTCGTCGACCGGCGCTAAGCAGCTGTGCTGTTTACTCGATCGTCCGGCGCAGGCGCAAAGCTAATCGAAATGCGCGTTCCGCTTCCTTCTTTCGAGCGGATCGTGACGGTCCCGCCTTGTGAGGTCAAAAGGCGGTGCGCTAGCGTCAGCCCAAGTCCAAGTCCTTCGGACTTACGAGCGCGGACTGCGTCTCCCTGATTAAACGGCGAAAGAGCCTGTTCGATTTGCCGGTCCGACATACCGCTGCCTGTGTCGACTATTTCAAGCAGGTAACGACCGTCGGCCCCTTTCGCGCCCCTTATTTCGATGTCCGATCCGGGGGTGCTGGCGTTAATCGCGTTCTCAATAAGATTCTGTAGCGCAAAGACCGTGTGATGCGCGTCAACGAAAAGTTCCGCTTTTTGAACATTCGATGTGTCGATGTGAACATTTTTAGCATTTATCGCATTTGTCAATTGGTCTTGGACAAGATCCAATATTTCGAGGATCGGCTGTTTTTCTAAGCAAAACTGAAGTTTACCTGCGCTCGCGTCAGCGTAACGAAGCATTTTTGAAAGCTTGCGCAACAATGATTGCGCTGAATCGACGACTGCATCCAGATATTCCGTCGAAACCTTTTCAGCCTTTGCGCTTGCCTCATTTTTCACGATTTCACTGAAACCAATGATCTGGTGAAGGGGCGTTCTCAGTTCGTGATTCAATATGGAGAGGAAATTAAGCTTGGATTGGTCAGCGGCTGTGGCTTCAACAAGTAACTCGGTAATGTATGCGGAATCTTCTTCACGCTGCACATCGCGTCGCCAAATCTGCCGGGTCCGCAATTCCTGAAGGTATATCGTCACTACGGCAACAATCGTTATACTAACGATGAAAAAATATCCCGAATAAAGATCGTTCAGCGCAAAACGATTTGGTATAGACAGCACCATGCAGTAGCTGACGGCGATTGCAGTATAAGTGAGCGCAGCATGTAAGAAGCGAATTCTCATCAGACAGGAAGTAAAGATCAAAACCACCAACAAGCCGATAATGTATGGCGGTGCGCCGACGTTTGGCATTTTGTAGACCATGTAGACGATAGATCCAGCGAAGAAGATCAGGCCGTTAATCGTCGCAAAGCTAAAGTATCGGCGAAATCGGGGTAGGCTTGTCAGTCCGATGACGGCCAGCGCTGCCGGCACCGCAACTAAAAAACGAATAATGAGAAACTCGTTCCTTAACGGTCCGGTCACCAGGACGTCGAGGACGCCAAACAGCGAGAATGCAACGACTCCCAATAATTGCAGAAGGCGTTCACGCTTGATACCGGTTTGGACCAGGTATTTTTGATACGCGATTTCCGTCTCACGATCGTGGAATACGGCTTCGAATTTATTGATGCCGTCGCGAGCAATATCAGACCAGAAGCCGCCAGGAATATCTGACGCCTTGGCCGATCGCAGGTGCTCGCCCCTTTGCTCCATGCCTCTTTTCGTCCAATAAATTGGTTAAGGACGGGTGTCGGCGCAGGTACCTTTCCTGAATTGGGACAGTACGGGTTCGCGCAACGCGCCGAGTGGTTCATCGACAACAATCCGCTAACCGACCTGCGCATCAGTTGACGACGTCCGAACAACCTCCCGCAGCGCCGCGCGCCAGTCGGCCGGCCTGACGCCAAAGGCGGCCTCGATCGCGCCGCACTCGAGCGCTGAATAGGCCGGTCGTTTGGCCGGGGTCGGATAGTCCGCCGTCGCAATATCTCGCACAGACGTTGAAAACCCCGCGGCGGCAAATGTTTCGCGGGCGAAATCGGCCCAGTTCGTCAATTCGTTCCCTGCAAAATGATAGATACCGGAACTGGCCGGGTTGTCTCGCAGCGCGACGGCCACCTCGATCATCGCCGCTGCGATTGCCGCAGCGGGGGTCGGCTTGCCGAACTGGTCGGCAACGACGGAAATTTCGGGGCGCTCCGCGCCGAGCCGCATCATGGTCTTCACGAAATTCCGTCCGTAAGGCGAGAACACCCACGAGGTGCGCAGGATCGCATGCGGTCCGCCAGCAGCCTGTACGGCCGCCTCGCCGGCCAGCTTGCTCGCGCCATAGACCTGTAGAGGGCCCGTCGGGTCGGTTTCGACATAGGGCCGCGCGCTGGTTCCGTCGAAGACGTAGTCGGTCGACAGATGAATGAATGGCGCGCCCATCTCGGCCGCGGCCAAGGCCATTTCAGCAGGCGCGGCGGCGTTGATGGCCATGGCGAGGTCCCGTTCTTTCTCGGCCTGATCGACTGCCGTATAGGCCGCCGCATTCATGACGACATCCGGCTGGTGGGCGGCGATCGCCTTCGCAGCGGCGCCCGGCGTTGATAGCTCCGCCGCCTCGCGGCCGAGCGACACAACGTTGGCGCCCTTCGGGAACGTCGCTTCGCCAAGCGATCGCGCTACCTGACCTGTCCGACCGAAAACAAGGAATTTCATCGTCGCGTTTCCTTCTTTAGCGTTACTGGCGCTGAGCGTGATGCATAAACCCTGCGGCGAGTTACACGCGATAGTGGTCGCGGAACCA
>CAZSBU010000115.1:0-7991 GCA_964605055.1 uncultured Caulobacterales bacterium
CTGTCACATCTGGAAGCGGTCGCCGAGATAGACGCGCCGCACGTCCTTGTCGCCGACGATGTCGCCAGGGGCGCCTTCGATCAGCACTTCGCCTTCATGGATGATGTAGGCGCGATCGATGATGTCGAGCGTTTCGCGGACGTTGTGATCAGTGATCAGAACGCCAAGGCCGCGCTCGCGCAAATGGGTGACAAGCTCGCGAATGTCCGCGATCGCCAGCGGGTCAATGCCGGCGAAAGTCTCGTCGAGCAGCATGAAGGCCGGGCCGGTTGCGAGCGCGCGCGCGATCTCGACGCGGCGGCGTTCGCCCCCTGACAGGGCAAGCGCAGGCGCCTTGCGGATATGGGTGATGCTGAATTCGTTCAGGAGATCGTCGATCAACGCCTGCTGGCGATCCTTGTTGCGCTCCACAAGCTCGACAACCGCGCGCAGATTTTGTTCGACCGTCAGTCCCCGGAAAATGGAGGCTTCCTGGGGCAGATAGCCGACGCCAAGGCGGGCGCGCTGGTACATGGGCAAGCGCGTTACGTCATGTCCGTCGATCGTGATCGATCCGTAGTCGACCGGAATGAGCCCGGTGATCATGTAGAAACATGTCGTCTTGCCGGCGCCGTTCGGGCCGAGAAGGCCGACGACTTCGCCCCGGCGCAGGCTCATCGAGACCCCGCGCACGACCGGTCGACCCTTGAAGGTTTTCCCTAGATTCTCCGCGAACAGACCGCCGCCTCCCTCGACGACGCGCGGGCGCGCAGCCGCGCGCTTGGCGTCGGTCGGGCGCTGGTCGCTGGCGTCGATCGAGGTTTCCATAGTGTTTTCCATCTATCGGGGTCTCTCTTTAAGTTTTAGTGAAATCAGGACTGCGGCGCGTCCGACTTGGTATGAAAAATGCCTCGAATGCGGCCGCCCTCGGCGGCGGTGAAACGGATCTGGCCGGTGTCGATCCAGTAAGTCAGGTCGCCCCCGGTCATCACCTGTTCGCCCTGGGTGACGACGACGTTCTCGGTGATCCGGATGGTGCGCGGTCCGGCGTCATAGAAACCCCTGCCGCCGGTAATTGCTTCCGTGCCGTTGGAATAACGCACCGACCCGGTCGCCGTTATCGAGGTGATGTCGCCGCCTTCGGCGATATTGGCGACAAGGCGGTCGGAGATCAGAATCGCCTCGCCTTGTACGACGCGCACGTTGCCCGTCCAGGTTGCAATCTCGCCAATGACCTCCAGCGCGTCGCCCGTAATGTCGATCGGCGCATTGCTGTCAGGCGATAGTTGGGCGAGGGCGAGCGAGGGCGCCGCTGCGAATGCGAAAGCGAGGATAGATGCGGTCACTTTCATCTCTGAGGCTCCGGTTGGGTGGTGCTTTCGACGTCGGGGTCTGCGTTGGCGTTATTCGGATAGAGGCGCATGCTGACATTTCCCTCGAAGCGGACCCGGCCCGCCCCGCTATCCGCATCCAGGCGATCCGCTTTCAGGCGCGCCCCGCCTGGACCTTCGCCTTCGACGCCCGCCTCGCTCTGGACGGTCTCGGTCTCCATGGCCACCGTCGCGGCGGGGGTTCTCAGCACGTAATTGCGCCCGCCAATTTCTTGTTCGAGGGTCACGCCGCTTGATAGCGACAGCATCTTGGTGTCTTCGGCGAACGCGCCGCGGTCTGCGAAGATGATAATCGGCCGGTCGCCTCGCCGGGTGACGGCGCGCGGGTCGACAAGATCGACGGACTGTTTTTCTTCCGGTCGGCGCACAGCGCTGGTCGCCGTGATGTTGAACGGATTGCCCTCGTCGTCGACGCCGGTGAATTCCGGGTTCGCCATCCTCAGATCGGTCGGCACCGCTTCGAGATCCGCGAAGTCGTTAAGGAACACATCGTCCGACGACTCTTCGCCGGCGGTGAAAAAAAAGGCCGCAATCAGCAACAGGGCGAGAACCGGCAGGATGAACCGCAGACGCCGGATTGTTACGGATCGGGCCGCAGCCTGAGCGCCGGTCAGCCGCGTCCGCGTGCGCAGGGTCGCAAGCCGTTCGCCGCCCTCGTTCGGCACGCGTCGGCCTGCCGTCGTCGGTTCAGCGGTCATCGGTTCAACGGTTCCAGCGTGCATTCGATCTCGGCGGCAATAGGTCTGGCAAGCAATCGGCGGAAGGAACGGGGCGGGCCGAACGCGCGGGCAGGCCGAAACTTTGCCGACAGCCTCGCCCGGCGGCCCCGCATTGTCGCTCCCTTCGACATCCCCGACGCCAATATATAGTTCCTTTCCCGCTGAACGCCATGCGCGATACAGCGAAAGCCCGCATGTTATCGGGCCTGTGTGGCGGCACGGGGGCGCAGGAGCCTCAGGAGTGCGAAAAAATATCGATATCCGGCCAGCCGCCGAGATCAAGGGCGGCCCGGGTCGGCAGGAAATCGAAACACGCGGCGGCAAGTCCCGCACGCCCTTCGCGCGCCAGCATGGCGTCAAGGCGATCTTTCAGAGCGTGCAAGTGCAGAACATCGGTTGCGGCGTATTCAAGCTGCGCCTCGGTAAGGTTCGGCGCGCCCCAGTCCGAAGACTGCTGCTGCTTCGAGATATCAACGCCGACAAGATCCTTCAGATTGTCTTTCAGCCCATGCCGGTCGGTAAAGGTGCGGGTAAGCCGCGAGGCGATCTTGGTGCAGTAGATCGGCGTCGTCCGTACGCCGAGCCAGTGCTCGAATACGGCGATGTCGAAGCGCGCGAAGTGGAAGATTTTCAACACCGAATGGTCAGCGAGCAGGCGCTTCAGATTGGGCGCGGCGTAGGTCTGGCGGTCAAGCTGGACGAGATGGGCGTCGCCGTCGCCAGCCGATAACTGCACGAGGCAGAGCCGGTCGCGATGCGGGATCAGCCCCATGGTTTCGCTGTCGACCGCGACCGAGGGACCGAGATCGAGCTCCGAGGGAAGATCGCCGCGATGGAGGTGGATCGTCATGTCGCCGGTCCCGTACTGGAGGCGGGCCGCCCGGATGGGCGAACCGCGCGTCGGCCATAGCACCGCTGGGGCGGCAGGGAAACGGGGGGCAATCGCAAACGGGGCGCCACGCCGCCGGGCAACTTCATCAAGGCCCTTCGTTCAGGCAAGGCGTCCCGGATGGCCGGTTTCAGCCGGAACCGAACCGTCCTTGAGGTAATCGCTTGCGCAACCTGGCTGCCGGCCAAAACTAGTCGCCGCCAGTTGCATCGGCCATTGCGGGGAAGCGCTTCAGGTTGCAGCGAGGCAATCTTTATACTGAAATTCACTGGCAAGCTGGCTTGCTGGCAATGGCCCGTCGCTCCTATAGTCGATCCGGGGACGATGTTTATCCGTCGTTATCGAGAGAGACATCCAAAAGCGAAAAAACGCAACGTTGACGGTCGGCCGCCCACTATCCAGATGGCGCGGTTTTAATCTTTTGCGTTGGAAAGGTGCGCCATGCCGGGGGTGGCAAGAGCAGTGCGTGAAAGACGATCCCAGCGGATCGCTCTCGCCGGTTGTTCTGTGTGCGTATTCGTATGCATCGCTTTTAGCCTGCTTATCTTAAGCGAGGCGCGCGCTCAGGAGCCGCCGCCCGCGACTGACCCCATTCAGGCGTTTCCCCTTCGCAGCGCGCGGGCGCCCGCTGGTCGCGCCGGCGCGGCCTCGGCCGAACTGGCCGCATTCCCGCGCGCCGGGCTTTTATCCGACGTCGGACCCGCCGGGCTCTCGCAAAAGGTCGCCGCAGCGCAGATCGTCATCAACGGCGCGCCGCAGGGCCTCCATACGCAGCTTTCTGCGGCCATCGGCGTCGCCGCTCCGCTCACGCTGGCGGAAATTGTCGAAACCGTCGACCAGCTCGTGCGCTGGGACGCCGCCGCGACCGGCGTCATACGCATCGCGACGATCGACGCAGCGCTCGCCGATCGCGGGATCGTGCGCATTGACGTCGGGGAACCGCAGCTCGAAATGGCGGCAGTCGCCGGCGCGCCGACCGGGGTCCGCACCTATCTCGACGCGATGTTCTCGCAAATGCGCTCACGCGGGCCGCTCACCGAGCGGCGGCTTGAGCGGTACCTCATGCTTTTCAATCGCGTGCCCGGTTGCAAGGCGCGCATGGCGTTAGAGTCGAGCGATTCCCATACGCGTCGGCCGAGGCTGGTCCTTCATGTTGAATATGACAGACTGAAGGTCCGCGCCGATGTCAGCAATCGATTGCCGCGCGGTGTCGGGCGTGAGGCGCTCTACGCGAAGGTCGTCTTCAGCGACGTGCTGAGCGGCGCGGACGTCGTCGACCTGCGGGTTCGCAGCAATGTTGCGCCGGGCGAGGCGCTGTTTCTCGACGGCACATACGGCGTCAATCTAGATGCGGACGGAATGCTGCTTGAGATCGGCGCCTTCGCCTCGAATATCCAGCCTGAGGCCAGCCGCACCGGCGGCGGGCAATTGGCGATCTCAGGGCGGAACTACACCCTGTCGTTGACGAAGCCCGTGTTTTTGTCCGAGGACAAACAATTCTTCCTTTCAGGGGGCCTGTCTTCGGCGGGATTCACCGTGTCGATCGACGAGAAGGGGGCCATTGATGAGGATCGCTGGCTCGCCTACGCCAAGGGGGAATGGCTTCAGCGCGGATTCGGAGGCTTGAACTCCACGGTTGTTACACTCAATCGCGGCCTCGATATCGGGGATGCGACCGAACGCGGCGCGCCGCTTGCCTCGCGCGGCGGAGAGGGCGCGGGAGTGACCTTCCTGACGTTCGAGTTCGCCCGTGAGCGCGCCTGGACCCCGTGGGCGCTTCTCGCGACGGAGGCCTTCGGGCAGGTGTCGACGCGGGCGTTGCAAATTGTCGATCAGTGTACGTATGGCGGGCGCGATTTTGGCCGCGCTTTCGATCCGAACGCGATTTTCGGCGATACTTGCTTTCTTGCAAAAGCCGAGCTGCGGCTGACGCCCGGTTTTCTGCGTACGGCGCAGTTCCGCTTCGAGCCCTATGTCTACGCCGATGGCGGCGTCCTGCATCAGGTTGGCGTAGCTGATCCATCCCAGGCGCGCGATGCATCGCGCATGTCAGCGGCGCTTGGCGCCGCGATCAACGGACCGCACGGACTTTCCGCGAAGGTGGAGCTGACTCAGGCGCTCCGCCGCCAGACGACCGCCGGAACCAATGAAGAGCGCTCGTTCTTCTTCGAGCTGGGCGTCGATTTTTAGAGCTTCGATGGCGCTTCCCATTTTTTTCCTCCACCCCTCAAAACTTCGGCGTGAATTTCTGCCTTATGGTCACAAGTTCCTCCGCCGCTGTTGGGTGCAGGGCGCAGGTGTCGTCGAACTGGGCTTTGGTGACGCCCGCCTTGATGGCGATGGCGAGGCACTGGATCATCTCCGGCGCGCCGTCGCCGACGATATGGCAGCCGAGCACACGGTCCGTAGTCGGATCGACGACGAGCTTCATCAGCGTGCGCTGCTCATTGCCCGTCAGCATGTTCTTCATCTGCCGGAAATCGGTCTTGTAGATGTCGACCGCGCCAAATTCCCGGCGGGCGTCATGCTCGGACCAGCCGACGGTGCCCACCGGCGGCTGGCTGAAGACGGCTTTCGGAATGAACGTGTAATCCATTTTCTGAGGATTGTTGTGGAAGACGGTTTCGGCGAACGCCGCGCCCTCGCGAATGGCGACGGGCGTCAGATTGACCCGGTCAGTCACGTCGCCGATGGCGTAGATGTTCGGCGCCGAGGTCTGCGACCATTCATCGACGATAACGGCTCCGTCCGGGGTCGTTGCAACGCCCGCTACCTCAAGGCCGAGGCCCTTGGTGTTCGGTTTGCGCCCGACCGCCCAGAAGACGAGATCGCAGTCGAGATGGACGCCGTTCGAGAGCGTCACCCGGCGGTCATCCCCGCGCGCCTCGATTTCGGTGAACACGGCGTTCGTGATGACGCGCACGCCGAGCCGCTTCAGCTCGGTATGCACCTGCACCGAGATGTCGCGGTCGAAATAGCGCAGCACGTCGTCGCCCCGGTAGACGAGGCAGACTTCGGCGCCGAGGCCGCGGAAAATGCAGGCGAACTCGATAGCGATATAGCCGCCGCCGGCAATCACCACATGGCGCGGCATGCGTTCGAGATGGAACGCCTCGTTCGAGGTGATGGCGAGGTCATGGCCAGGCACGGTCTTGTCGACCCACGGCGCGCCGCCGGTGGCGATCAGAATGCGCTCGGCGGTGACGGTGCGCCCTTCGGCGGTCAGTTCGACCGTATGGGCGTCGCGGATGACGGCGCGAGAATTGAAGATTTCGACGCCGGCGTTCTTCAGATTGCGGATATAAATGCCGTTGAGGCGATCGATCTCATTGTCTTTATTCGCGATCAGCGTCGGCCAGTCGAAACGCGGGGCCTCGGCGGTCCAGCCATAGCCTCGGGCTTCTTCAAACAAATGGCCAAATTCGCTCGCGTAGACGAGGAGCTTCTTCGGTACGCACCCCCGGATAACGCATGTGCCGCCAACGCGGTCTTCCTCGGCGATGGCGACGCGCGCCCCGTAGAGCGCCGCCAGCCGTGAGGCGCGAACCCCGCCAGAACCGGCTCCGATGGTGAACAGGTCGTAGTCATAGGCGGTCATCGGAAGTCCTTTGCAGATAGCGGCGCAGACGGCGGCGCAGGGCCGGGGGCGAGGGGGTCAGCTGGGCAGAAAGCCGATGCCCGTCTTGTAACGCGCATCGCGGAATTCATCGACCTTCAACTGGAACGTTTGGATAAATTCGAGATGGATAGCGGCGAAGACCGGATCAAGAGCCCCTTCGAAGGTGAGCGGCACGCGCATTTCCGGCTGCTTGCCTACGAAAACGGCAAAGTCCGCGCCGATGACTTCCATCGAAACCGGCGCGCGCAGCCACAATGATCCTTCGTCTTCGGCATTGCCGACGATAATCGCCAGCCCGAACGTCACGGGTTCCAGAATGATCACCTGGCGCTGGCTAAAGCTGAAGGCGGCGTCGCCATACTCCTTGCGCGGATCAAAAGTTCCGGTCGCCGGCGCGGCGGAGACGTTGCCCGGCGGGCACCCCTCATAGGCGGCAAACCCCGCGACGATCGCCTCGCCGAGCGCCCGGCAGCGCAAGAGGTTCTGGAACGCGGCGTGACCATAGTCGCGGATCGCCCCCTGCAGTTCGGCGAATCGCGTCTGGCCGGATTGCATCAATCCCTTGCTCATGGCCTGAAAATGCGTCGGCGCCGCATCCAGCGTCAACTGCGCGGGCGTTCACGGAAAGCTCAGGCCGCCGTGATCCGCTCGACGCCGCCGGGTCCGGCGAGGAACGCCTCGTCCGCCATGCCGATGAATAGTCCGGTTTCGATGACGCCCGGCAGTGCGCGCAGTCTTTCGTCCACCAGGGAGGGGGCGTCGATCCGGCCGAGCGCGCAATCGAGGATATAGTGCCCGCCATCGCTGACGAAGACGCCTTGTCCCGTTTCCGCCGCCGGCCGCATGGCGATGCGCGCGGATGCGAACCCCAGATCGTGAAGCGTCCGGCGCACGGCGCTGACGGTCAGCGCCCAGCAGGCGCGGTCAATCTCGACCGGCAAGGGAAACGCGCCGAGGGTCGCGACCCGCTTGGCCGTGTCAGCGATGATGACAAATCGCCGCGCAGCGTGGGCGATGATCTTCTCGCGGAGCAGCGCCCCGCCGCCGCCCTTGATGAGGGCGAGGCGCGGGTCGATCTCGTCTGCGCCATCAATCGCAAGATCGATGACGGTTGTCTCATCCGGCTCGATCAGCCGGATGCCTGCGGCGTCCGCCTTCCGGCGTGTATCTTCTGACGTCGGAACGCCTGTGACCTGCAAGCCGTCGCGAACGCGCGCGCCGAGAAGCTCGATGAAATGCGCGGCCGTCGATCCCGTGCCGATGCCGAGAACCATGCCGTTCTCGACAAGCTCGATCGCCGCCGCCGCCGCCGCCCGCTTGAAGGCGTCGGCGCTCACGATTTCTCTCCTGCGGGCTTTTTCTCATCCGCGCCGAGCTTTACCCCGCGCGAGACT
>CAZSBU010000116.1:0-1455 GCA_964605055.1 uncultured Caulobacterales bacterium
CTCTTTCGCATACTCTTCCTCGACCGGAAGAATGTATTGATTGCGGATGAGGTGCAGCAGCGCGGCACGGTAGACCATACGCCAGTCTACCCGCGCGAAGTCGTGAAGCGCGCGCTGGAGCTGGGCGCCTCTGCGATCATTCTCGTGCACAATCATCCATCTGGCGACCCGACGCCGTCGCGCGCTGACATTGAGATGACGCATCAGATTGCCACGGCGGCGAAGGCCCTCAATATCCGCGTGCATGATCACCTCGTAATCGGCCATGCATCCGAGGCGAGCTTCAAATCCCTCGGGCTGTTATAGGTTCAAACGAGTTGGAGCCGCGCTTTAGCGCTCGCGCAATTACGGGGCGGCTAGAGGTCCAACAATTCGTTGATTTCAGTCTGATCAAAACCGGCAGCAGAAAGTATTTCACATCCGTGCGCGCCCGCGCGCGGCGGCGGCGGCGGATCAGGCGGGCGCACACCGTCAAAACGGGGCGCAGCGGCGGCCTGCAATACGCCGTCAACTTCGCGCCACACGCCACGTTCCAAGAGATGAGCGTGACTGGCAGCCTCACCGGGAGACAGGACAGGCGCAAAGCAGACATCTGTCCCTTCCAAAAGATCTACCCAATGCGATCGGGGCCGCGTGCGGAAGAGCGCCGCCAACCGATGACGTAATTCTGGCCAGGCAGTCGCGTCATGCTGCGCCTGCATCGCGATATCATTTGAAAGTTCAAGCTTTTCGAGAAGCAGCGCATAGAATTTCGGCTCAAGCGGGCCAAGTGACATCCATTTTCCATCTGCACACTGATAAACATTATAGAAGTGTGCGCCGTCGAGCATCGATCTCCCGCGCGCATCGGGCAGACCGCCAGCGGCCCGTAGCGACATCAGGAGGTTCATCATATGCGCAGAACCGTCGACGATAGCGGCGTCGACGACGCAGCCCTTGCCTGACGCTCGTGCGGCCAGCACGCCCGCGAGAATGCCTATCGCCAGATACAGCGCACCGCCGCCGACATCGCCTGCAATCGTTGGCGGCGGAAGCGGCGCCTCGCCAGCGGCCCCTGCGTACCACGCAGCACCGGACAAACCGACATAGTTCAAGTCGTGGCCTGCAGCTGAAGACAACGGGCCGGTCTGACCCCAGCCTGTCAGCCGCCCGTAAACCAGCCGCTGATTATCCTTGCACAGCGCATCAGGCCCTAACCCAAGGCGTTCCATAACGCCGGGCCGCATACTTTCAATCAACGCCTCCGCGCCAAGGCACAGTCGCCGGGCGGCGGCGACATGCGCGGTTCGTTTCAGATCGAGGGCGATCGACTTCTTGCCGCGGCGATAAACTGCAGCGGCTCCCGGATCGGCTCCCCCCTTGCGCTCTATAAGAATGACTTCTGCACCAAGGTCGGCGAGCAACATGCCGCAAAATGGACCCGGCCCTAGTCCTTCAAATTCGACGACACGCAAA
>CAZSBU010000116.1:1465-7971 GCA_964605055.1 uncultured Caulobacterales bacterium
CCGTTTGGCGTGTTCTTCCGCATCCGAATACTCGCGTCATTATACGCAACCATCGACCTCCACAACTATACAGCGCAGTCGGACGATCTTCCCTCGCCTTGAAACATTTGCATAATAGGCGGCTTGGAAAGGGGCGCAAAATATTTTGCGCAATCAACAATGAGCGCCGGGCTTAAACCGGCGCCATCGTGGGAGGATTAATTATGACGAGCCGAATTCTTCGGTTGTTCGGACCTCTACGCGTAACGCACGGACGCTGGCGCGCCCGCTTCAAGGGAGCCGCATTGAAATCAGCGACTTTAGAAACGCCCTCGATACCGACTCTGGCGATAGAACGAACCCCTCTGGAACAAGTTCTTCTGGGCGCCTCCCGGGAGGGGTCCGCCGCCATTGACAAAACTAGGAAATCGGCTGGGTAAGCTACGTTACTGAGTAACCCAATAGCGCTTCCGCATTGCAGGCACGCAGCTGCGATAAAGGGCAAATTTTTCGCACTTTCATACAAAACAGAGTTAGACCATCGCGGCGGACTTTGATCAGGATGTCGCCCATGTCGGCCGTTTCTATTTCTCAAGCGCTACAGCGCGTCGCCCCCTCGCCCACGCTTGCCGTCACGCAACAGGCGCGTGAACTAAAAGCCCGCGGCGTTGACGTTATCAGCCTAGGGGCCGGGGAGCCGGACTTCGATACGCCAGACCACGTGAAGGCCGCAGCAATAGAGGCGATACGCTCTGGCAAGACGAAGTACACCGAGGTCGACGGCATTCCCGAACTTAAGCAAGCTGTGGCTGCGAAGTTTCGGCGAGACAACGGACTGACCTACAAAACCTCGGAAATTTCGGTCGGACCCGGCGGCAAGGCCGTGATCTATAATGCGCTCGTCGCAACGCTTAATCCCGGCGACGAAGTAGTAATTCCAGCCCCATACTGGGTCTCTTATCCCGATATGACGAAGCTCGCAGGCGGCGAGCCGATGATTGCCGCCGCCGACGCAGCCGATGGTTTCCGGTTGCGCCCTGAGGCGCTCGATGCCGCGATTACGCCGCGCACCCGCTGGCTGATCCTAAACTCGCCCAGTAATCCAACGGGCTCTGCCTATAGCCGCGACGAGCTTAAGGCTTTGGCGGATGTGCTCCTCCGGCACCCGCACGTCATGATAATGACGGACGATATGTATGAGCATATTCTCTACGATGGGTTCGAATTTCATACGATCGCCGCCGTTGAACCACGACTTTTCGAACGTACGCTGACCGTCAATGGCGCATCGAAAGCCTATTCAATGACGGGCTGGCGAATCGGCTATGCCGGCGGGCCGGAAAAGCTGATCCGTGCGATGGCGAAAGTCATGTCGCAATCAACCTCAAACCCGTGTTCGATCAGTCAATGGGCGAGCGTTGCCGCGCTGAATGGCGATCACGGGTTTTTAGCCGAGCGGAACGCGGCGTTCCGCGAGCGGCGGGACATGGTCGTCGCCATGCTGAATGAAGCGCCTGGCATTGAATGTCAGACGCCTGAAGGCGCATTTTACGTTTACCCGTCATGCGCAGGCGTCATCGGCAAGAAAACGCCCGCTGGTCGGGCCATCGCAAATGATGAAGACTTCTCCGCCTGCCTGCTTGAGGCAGAAGGCGTTGCCGTTGTGTTCGGCTCAGCCTTCGGTCTATCGCCCTTCTTCCGAATTTCTTACGCCGCCGCTAAATCCGAACTCCAAGAAGCATGCCTGCGGATCCAGCGGTTTTGCGGATCGCTGCGACGGTAATTTCACGCGCTTTTCTTGCGTTCCTGCAACGGCTATTGCGGTGATCATCTAAGGGTTCGATAAAAAACGCCTGATTGATCTGGTTGAACGATATAGCCGCGCTTCCTATTTCTTAAGCGAAGTTTCAAGGAGAGAAGACACCTATGACAGCGCTCAATATCGGCCTTGATGGCAATTCGCGCAAAGCCGTCGCGGACGCGATCAACGGCGTTCTCGCCGACACTTATGTGCTTTACATGAAGACCCACGCCTATCATTGGAACGTCACAGGACCGCAATTTCACACGCTGCACGTGATGTTCGAAGGGCAATACAGGGAAATGTGGGCGGCGCTCGACGTCCTCGCGGAACGCGTCAGGGCGCTTGGCGAATTTGCGCCGTCGAGCGGAAAGATTTTCGGTGAGTTGTCTTCATTGAAGAGCGCCGACGAGAATCCCCCCGCAGCCAGCGATATGATCAAGATACTTCTTAAAGACCATGAACTTCTCATCCGGCGCGCGCGCGAAGCGTTGAATGTTGCAGGCGAAGCGGGCGACGCCGCGAGCGAGGACCTGCTCACCGTTCGCATCCAGACGCACGAGAAGACAGCGTGGATGCTGCGCGCATTGACTGAATAGACAGTTGGATAAACGGGCGACCAAAAAATGCCGGACCCTCGTGCGAGGAGGGTCCGGCTAGCCGACCGAACAAGATCAGAGGGCTCAGTTTTGCCCGGTCGACCGCTGCGTACGTTCAGGGGAGCGCACGCGGCACTCAAGTTAGCGCTGTCGCCACGTCAACAAGTAGCGCGGCGACGCCCATCAAATTAGTCGATATTGAGATTGATGCTATCCGCTCCGTCGCGGCCAGCAGTCGTTTCGTCGAAACCGCAGGGCGCGGAGCGCGCATGAGCGGGTCAGCCCGCTACCCCTTCTCATTCATCAGCCATCGAACCGTTTGTATTAGAACCGGCTTCAGTTCCGCTGCTTCCCATTGCAGTTCGCGGCGCGCCTTATCGCTTGAAAAGGCAACCTGCCGCCCCGCAAGGCGCACACCCGTAAGAGGCGCGCGCGGCGGACTAGAAGTAACGCGAGCAATCAGCGCCGTTTCAATCGCCGCGATGCCTAACGCGACGCCATAGGGCAACCGGGTTCGCGGCGGCGCTGCGCCGCCCGCCGCCTTTATACCGTTGAGCAGCTCTAGCATGGAGATCTCAGCGCCGCCCAATATATAGCGCTCCCCGCGTCGACCGCAGTCGCGAGCGGCGACCATGCCCTCCGCAAGGCTGTCCACTGGCGTGAAATTGAAGAGGCAGTCGATGTAAGCGGGCGTGCGCCCGAAGGCAAAATCACGGATCATTTTGGTTGGCGGCGTGAGACTGTCGTCGCCTGGGCCAATCGGCTCGGTCGGGATCGCGATAATCGCGTCAAGCCCCTGCCCCACGGCTTCGATCACTGCAGCGTCGGCCAGCCATTTGGACCGGGGATATGGCCCCAACATATCGAAAAGTGGCTTTACTGACGCCTCGGTCGCCATCGATGGACCGATTGGCGTTGAGCGACCGATCAGCGTCGTTAAACTTGAGCAGTGTACAAACCGACGCACATTAGCGCTCTGCGCGGCAGCCAGCACGACGCGCGCGCCGTGGTGGTTCACCTCGTCGAAATCTTGCTCGCGGGACGACCAGAGCTGGGCGTTGCCTGCCAGATGAAAGACGCTGGCGACGTCTCGCATGGCCCTTTCAACGACAGCGTGGTCAGTGATGGAGCCAGCTATGGAGTCTGGGTCATCAATGGCGCGTAGATCGAGTACGCGCACCCGTTCGCCGCGCGAGCGCAACAGGGCGACGAGGCGCGATCCGACAAAGCCGGCGCCGCCAGTGACAAGTGTCCAGGTCACAACGGCGACAACAGGTCAGCCTGCTTTTGGAAATCGCGCGACTGACAAACGAGCAGGCCAGCCTCGAGAGCCGACCCGGCGATAAGCGCGCCCCGTAGCGTTACCGCCGATGTCGCCGCGGCGAATTGCGCCCCTGTCTTGTCATCGAACAACAACGCCACTTTCCCGGTCTCGGGCGAAACGCGAACGACGCGAGAGGGAGCCCGTCCGATATTGCCCATTCTGTGCAACGCCATGCGCAGCATTGAGGGATGCACCGCCGCAATGATCAATCCGCCATCGGAAAGTTTCAAATTGTCCGGTCCGCCAGGCACATTAATGCGTTCGACTTCACGCAATCCACCAGCGCCATCGTCGCGCGCGATCAAAATTGCGCTAGCGCGCGTATCAGCAAGGGCGATATCGCCCGATGGCAGCGCCACAACGCCGTTTGCAAATTTCGCTTCCGCAAACAGTTTGCGACCCTCAAGGTTCATTACCCCGCTGCGGGGCATACCTTGAACATCATTGACCATTGCGCGCCAGCCGCAGGTTGGTCGATCGAAGCTCAGCAATGATTTCTCATTCCAGACCGTTACGCCGTTTGCAGCGCAAGTTGTTATTGCTTCGGTTTTCAATCTCACTGAAGTCGCGGATAAATCAGCGCGCTCGATTGTCGCCTGCAACCGCCAGGCGCCATCAATTTTTTGATAGGCGCGATTGATGAAAACGATCTCCCCGCGATCCGCGTCGAGCGCTATGCCATGCGGACGGAGCCCGCCCGGGATGGCGGCAGCGTTAATCAGCGGTCTTGCGGCAACGCTTTCAGCCGATGACCACAGATCCGCCAGCGAAACTTCGTAAACGCCACCTTCCGGAACCTCGAACGCTTTTCGTCGCACGGCTTTTTCCACCGCATGACGATCATACGCAGAGACAAACAATCGACCGCCAAGCGCATCGAGCGCCAAATCTTCCGCGCCAACAACTGAGCCGCCCGTCACGGCATTTGTCAGCGCGACGCGCCGGCATTGATCTTCGCCAAAGTCGGCGCGCAGCGTGATCTGCTCGGCGCACGCTGACAAAAGCGCAGCAATGCAAACAATGCTAAAGCGAGCGCAATTGCGTTTTGTCGATTTCGTCTTCGGCTGCGTTTTCATCCCTGCGCCCCCCAGCGCGTGGTGCGGTACGGCGCGTCAAGAACCCGGCCGCTCATATTGCCATTTTTCGATGAAGCGCTGCAACCGACTGCTGACTTTCGCCGCCGCCTCGTCCGAATAGGCGAATTTATTCTTCTCGAAACTTTGTATTGACGCAAGGTAGGCTTCAAATTTCGGGCGAGCGGCGTCAAACCCCGGCAGGGCGAGTTCTCTGTAGACCCGTTCAACGGCTTCCAGCGGGCGGGCGTCCAGATCGTCATACCGCAATTCAACCATACGATCCGCCGGCAAGGTTGCCCGGTCGCGCTCAAACGCATCCATCATCCGCTCGTAGACTGTCAGTATAGTTTCATCGATATCGACATGCGCATAAGACTGCAGCGCAAATTCCGCGAAAAGCTTGTTATAAAAATTCCGCATCGAGACGAAGACATCGTATGGATTGCGATGAATGTGGATGAACTTTGCCGATGGAAACAGCTCCGTCAAAAGAGCAGGCCGCGCCGTGTAAACCGGATTTTTGATGAGCAAGGGCTTGCGCTCGTGAAAGAGGTAGAGCTTGCGCATCAAGTAGACGAAACGCTGTTTCCAGCCGTCGATCTCGCGTGGCGAGCATCCGTCGAAGAACAGCCCTCGCCGGAGGAAGTCGTCGAACGCAGCCGGAAAATAGATGCCATGATAGAAAGACAGATCTGTCATGTTGGCCATGGCAATTTCATCTTCTTGCGGACTATCAGGACGCACAGGAATATTGTCGATATAGCGATGCTCTGGGAGCGCCTTTTCAAGCATCGGACCGAACGCGCGCGCGATGCCGAAAAGATCCCATGGCAAGCCGGTGGCGACGGGCGGCACAAAGCCCCAGTCCCCTGACTTGCACATGATGTTGTAAAGATGGGTGGTGCCAGACCGCCAATGGCCAAGAATGAAGACCGGGGCGGCCATCTCCGCCGCTGACGGTAATCTGTTCTCCATGATCAACCGCTCAGCAGTCGAAATCGGCCAGCGCCCCAAAACGGACCCTAAAATGCCCAAAGAGCTTGCAATTTTCGACGGCGCGCCCGCGCGGCCGATGACTGAAATCAATGTGGCTGGATTCGCACCGCAGAGAGGATGGGGCATTTTTCTCGACCAAACTGTTAACTACCGAGTGTGCGCGCTTTACCCCACGCCTACGGTCATGGCCAGCGCGCCTCCCAGCCTACGCCAAGGCATGGTTAACAAAACCATGGCAAGGTCCTTTACGTGTGGCGGGGAGCTCCGCGACCGCGCGCCAATGACGACGCTCGAAGCCCGTAGAATCAAAGAGTTAGGACTGAGCTACAGTGCGCTTAACGATTAACTTCGCCGCTTTGGCGCTGGGCTTGGCCATCGCCGCCGGGTCGACAACCCCGCTGCGCGCCGCTGAAGCCTATGAGGTTGAATTCCGCGGCGCGCCCTCGGCGCTGTCCGGGAAGTTGCGTTTGATTTCGGAGCTCGCCCAAGAAAAGCGATCGCCGCCGACGCTCGCTGCGATCAGAAGGATCGCGGAGCGGGACGCCAAGGCAATCGAAGCGGCGCTGCGAGCCTCCGGGTATTACGGCGGGGCTACCAGTTTCAGCGTGGCTGCGGCCGAGGCCGGCGGCAAGCATCGTGTCCTCTTCGAGATTGCACCGGGACCGCTATTTCAAATTTCGGATTATGTAATCGCCTATGAGGATGCGACCGGAGAGTACCGACCTTCATCG
>CAZSBU010000117.1:0-4620 GCA_964605055.1 uncultured Caulobacterales bacterium
CTCTAACCGACTGAGCTACACCCGCGCGTTCCCGCCGAAACTACTCGGCGAGAGGAGGCGATGTAGGCCTTGGGCAACGCCGTCGTCAAGCCGTTTCGCCCCTAATCAAGGGGATACCGCCAGTTCGCCCGTTCAAACCGACTAATGGACGGAGCAATTGCCGTGTTGGGCTTCTCTCCCGATTACCTGTGAGGTAATCGGCCTCAGCAGTCTCCAAGGCTATGATACGCGTTTCTCATTTCTACAGGACCGCCATGAACGTCGGCATCGGAGAGATTATAAAGGAGTGGCGGACGCTCCGCCGGTTCAGCCAACTAGACTTGTCGCTTGAAGCAGAAACGTCCGCACGACACCTTAGCTTCGTGGAGTCGGGCAGGGCAAATCCCAGTCGGGCCATGGTTCTGCGCCTTGCCAGCGCTCTCCAGATGCCTCGAGACGTCGCCAATGATGCGCTGCGTGCGGCGGGCTTCGCACCAGCCTACCCACAGCTTGCTACAGATGCGCCGGATCTTGCCCCCGTGCGATCGGCAGTTGCGACGATGCTGGCCAACCACGATCCCTATCCAGCAATCGCCGTTGACCGGCACTGGGATATCACGGCGGCAAATGGTGGGGCGATCCGCCTGTTTGGCGCTTTAGGGCTAGCCGGCCAAACGAATATGATCGCAGCGCTTATCGCGGCCAGCGATAGCAATATGATTGAAAACTGGGAGGAGACAGCGCTTCTCGCGCTCAGCCGGGCGCGGGCCGAGCTTATCCATCTTGGAGGCGATGAACGGTTGAAGATATTGACGTCGCAGCTTGCCGGGCTTCCTCGGCTTGCGCGCGGCGATCACACTGGAGTTGATCTCACGCAGGCGGTCATCCCGACAATTTTTCGAATAGGCGCTGCCCGGATATCGATGTTCGCAACGATAGCTCAGTTCGGAACGGTGCAGGATGTCAGCGCATGTGACATCCGTGTCGAGATGATGTTCCCAAAGGACGAAGTATCGAGAGATTGGTTCCGTTCAGGGTGACAAAGTGTGCGCCGGGCCCGGCGATCATACTCGGTCGAGACCAACCCGAACGACTGCCTTGCCAAAATTTTCTCCCTTGAAGAGGCCAAGAAAGGCCTCCGGCGCTTTATCGAGCCCGTCGTAAACTGACTCTCGGAACTTAATTCTACCGGCTGCGAGAAGCGGCGCAACTTCTGCTGCAAAGCTTGGGGCAAGGCGCAGGTAATTCGATACGATGAATCCTTGGGCGATGACGCCTCGGCCGATCATCATAAAGAGGTTCGGGGGACCAGGTTCCAGCTTTTCGTTGTTGTAAACCGCAATCATGCCGCACAACGCGACGCGACCGCCAAATCCGATGCAATTCAGAGCAGCTTCCAGGTGCATGCCCCCGACATTCTCGAAGTAGCAATCAACGCCATTCGGGGCGGCTGCAGACAGCGCCGCAGTTAGTTTCTCAGCGCTTGGGTAATCGCGATAGTTCAGCGCGACATCGACGCCCGCCTCATCCTGCAGCCATCTGCATTTTTCAGCCGAGCCAGCCGAAGCGACGACCAGCGCCCCCTTGAGCTTGGCAAGCTGACAGACAAGCGAGCCGACTGCACCAGCCGCACCCGAAACGAAGACTGTTTCGCCGGCCGAGGGCTTCAGAATTTCGTTTATCCCAACCCACGCAGTCAGTCCGGGCATGCCGAGCACCCCGAGATAGGCTGATAGCGGCGCAAGATTGGGATCGACTTTTGTCAGCCCGTCGCCGTTCGAAATCCAATGCTGTTTCCAGCCGCCCTGAAAGGCAACGACATAGTCGCCCGGTTTCAAATCCGATCGACGCGATTCCATGACCTCGGATACAGCCCCGCCCTCCAGAGGCTGATCGAGCGAAAATGGGGGGATATAGCTCTTCACATCCGGATTCATCCGCCCACGCATATACGGATCGACCGACATCCAGACCGTACGCATAAGCGCTTCCCCATCGCGAAGCGCCGGAAGGCTCACAGTGCGTCGTTCGAATTGGGACTCGGTTGGCAGCCCTCTCGGATACGACGTGAGAAATATTACGTGGCTTTCCCGATTGGTCATTTTGCTCTCCAGATTGAGCGGTGGTCGGCAAAGCCTTTGCGTCAATTAGGCATGCCATTAGGTGCTGAGACTAAACCGACGCAGCACCAGCGCAACGGGCCGACGCCGCACGGCCGCCACAATTAACGGATTTTTTGCCCTAATCCTGCCGTGCGCCTGCGCCAAGTTCGGATCGTGAAGAGGTAGCCCAAATGTGGCGTCGTTAAGCGGGCTCATGACGCAGGAGAAGAAGACATGAAGCTTTTCGTAATTGGGGCAGCGGCTCTTGGGCTTGCCGTCACGGGATGTCAGTCGACTGGAGAAGGCGCGCTATATGGCGCGGCGCTCGGGGCTGCTGGCGGCGCTGTTGCTGGAGAAGTATTCGCCGGCTCGCCGGGCCGAGGCGCTGCATATGGCGCCCTCGTAGGCGCTGCGGTCGGCGCCTATCAGGGGTGCTCGCGGGCGGGCACGTGCTGGGGCCGTGCGCGCGACCAGGGATATAAACGATACGATCGGTACAGCGGCCGGTATTATTACGAAGACCCCTATTACGGCGACAGCTACTGGGACGACGGCTCCTTCCGGCGCTACGGCAATCGTAACGCGCCGCCGCCCCGCCGCCGATACTAGTAACTGACGTCTGAGCCCCTTGAGATCGGGCGGGCAGTTAGAAAACTGCCCGCCCTTTCACTTGTCAAAGCCGAGGCGAAACCGAATGCACGAATTCAGCAGAGCGTGCGATGGAAGCTGTGGCCTCCGGTATGAGAGGCGCGAAGAGTGGCCAGACATGTGGCAGATCGGCCTTTAGCACGAAATCGACGTCGCCCCCTGCGGCTCGGACTTTTTCTGCAAGCCGCGTTGAGTCATCCCGTAACGCTTCAGCCTCGCTTGCAAACACCAGAAGAGGCGGCAACCCACTACAATCCCCGTAAAGCGGCGAAACGCGTGGATCGGTCAGGCCAAGATCGCCTGCATATCGAGGCCCGCCGCGTTTGAGCGCCTCGGCATGAAACATTGCGTCGCGATCCGCGTTCTCGATGATAGACGCCCCTGTAGCCGCTAGATCGGTCCACGGCGAAAACAGGATAGCCCCGGCCGGTAGCTGCCGGCCCTCACCTTTGAGCGCCTGCAACAAGGCAAGACACAGACCTCCCCCAGCCGAATCACCCGCTATGACGATGTCGCCCGCACCTCTCTCTGAACCGTCCTCACCAGAGGTAAGCCAATTCCAGGCAGCGAGCGCATCTTCGATGGCGGCGGGGCATGGATGTTCAGGCGCCAAACGATAATCAAGCGAGAAAACAGCGCGGGATGTTTGCGACGCAAGTCGCATTGTGAGGGGCCGGTGCGTCTTTGGCGTGCAGAACACGTATCCGCCGCCGTGTATGTAAAAGACTATCCGTCTATATGAGGATGCCGATTGAGGCCGCAGCCATTCGCCGCTTACCGGCGCTTCCCGAAACCGCAGAGACGCTGCTTCTATCGCAACGCCGGAAGGCAGAAACGGCGAGGCCGCCCTATTCATCAAAGCCCTGAGTTTTTGCGGCTCCATGTCGGCGAGCGGCAGCGGCTTCATCCGGCGGCGGAGATATCGGCTTAATATCTGTACACGGACCGAAGCCATAGATCGCCCTGATGATCAAAGTTTTTCGGAACGAAAAACGCGCGCCGATGAACGAGCGCGCGTTTTGCAGTCGCTTCGAATACAAAGCTAGTTCAGCGCATCCTTCAAACCCTTGCCGGGTGAAAATTTCGGCTGGATGGACGCTGCAATCTGGATGGTCTCTCCCGTGCGCGGGTTACGCCCTTCTCGCGCCGCGCGTTTGGCCGCAGAGAATGTTCCGAAACCCACGAGTCTGACATCGTCGCCTCGTTTCAAGGCGGAAGTAATCGCGTCAAACACAGCGTCAACCGCGCGAGTTGTATCGTGTTTGCTAAGATTTGACATATCGGCAACGCGGTCGATGAATTCGTTCTTGTTCATGCCTCCATCCTTTCTGATGGTTCTTTTCAGCGAGAGCCGAGATCAGCTCATCAGCTCGCGCGTTTTTCAAAGAATGTTTATTATACAGTATTGAAGGTTTGCCGCAGTTCAGACAAAAGCGCAAGAACGCGACGATCAGAGATTATTGCCTGAATTTATTTTTGCGCGCGTACTTTCCGCCACGTTTCAAACTCGTGGTCGATGCAGCGATCGATCATCTCCCTCCATACAGGTTCTGCGATTCGCCGGGACAGTCCATGGGCGTCACTATGCGACAAGACCTTGGTAACGACGTCTTCAATGCGCCATTCAAGCCTGACGTCGTCTAACCGATCTTTCAACCGCGCCGCGGCCTCAATGTACTGTTGGCGACGAGCGATTAATTGAACGATTTGCCCGTCAAGACGGTCGATTTCAGCGCGGACATCATCCATGTCGACGCAATCATCCGGGGCAACGGCTTTTGGTTCGTTTAACATGTCTCTTCATTTAGAAGAAAACCCGCCGCTGGCAAGATCGCAGGGCCGGCGCGGCTGCGCCGGACCGTCACAGGGCCGGGCGCCAAACTAGCGGCAA
>CAZSBU010000117.1:4630-6476 GCA_964605055.1 uncultured Caulobacterales bacterium
GTGAGTCAGGACTGTTTCCGACAAATCGTCGGGTGCGGCCGGCGGAAGAGCGCCATCCTCGCGCCATTCGATAGGGGTCAGTTTGCGCGTGAGGGCGTGCGAAAGCACATCGTCAACATTGCGCACAGGAATGATCTTCAGTCCCTGCTTTACGTTATCAGGAATTTCCGCAAGATCCTTTTCATTCTCCTCTGGAATGAGCACAGTCTTGATGCCCGCTCGCAAAGCGGCGAGCAGCTTTTCCTTTAGTCCGCCGATAGCCAAAACCCGGCCGCGAAGCGAGATTTCGCCAGTCATTGCAATGTCCCTGTGAACGGGAACGCCCGTCAGCACAGAGATGATTGCTGTCGCCATAGCGACGCCGGCCGACGGTCCATCTTTCGGCGTCGCTCCTTCTGGAACGTGGATGTGGATGTCAGTCTTCTCAAATAATGGAGGTGCGATTCCAAATTCGGTCGCGCGTGAGCGGACGTAGGAAGAAGCTGCTGAAACCGACTCCTTCATTACGTCTTTGAGGTTGCCCGTCGGCGTCATCCGGCCCTTGCCCGGCATCTTCACCGCCTCGATGGTGAGAATGTCTCCACCGACCGACGTCCAGGCGAGACCCGTCACCATACCAATGCGGTCTTCGCCCTCGATTTCGCCGTACCGATACTTCGGCACCCCCGCGAAATCAGGAAGATTTTCTGATGTGACAACGATGGATTTACGCTTACCAACTTCGATATCGCGGACGGCCTTACGCGCCAGTCGCGCCAACTCGCGCTCAAGACTGCGCACCCCCGCCTCTCGGGTATAGCGGCGAACAAGCATTGACAGACCATCGTCGTCAATCGCCCATTCCGCCTCCGAAAGCCCATGGTCCGCCCGAATCTTGGGAATCAGGTGCCGAACCGCGATTTCTTTTTTCTCATCCTCCGTATACCCCGGAATCCGGATGATCTCCATCCGATCGAGCAAGGGTTGAGGCATGTTTAGACTATTCGCCGTCGTGATGAACATCACGTCGGAAAGATCGTAATCCACCTCCAGATAGTGGTCCGCAAACGTACCATTTTGCTCCGGATCAAGCACCTCCAGTAGGGCGGAGGAAGGATCGCCTCGGAAATCCTGACCCATCTTGTCTATTTCATCCAGCAGGAACAGCGGGTTGGACTTCTTCGCTTTCTTCATTGACTGGATGACCTTCCCGGGCATCGAGCCGATGTAAGTGCGCCGATGTCCGCGGATTTCAGCTTCGTCGCGAACGCCGCCGAGCGACACGCGCACGAACTCACGCCCGGTAGCTGTTGCGATAGACTTGCCGAGCGATGTCTTGCCAACGCCTGGCGGGCCAACGAGGCAAAGAATTGGTCCTTTGAGCTTGTTCATGCGCTTTTGAACGGCAAGATATTCCAAGATCCGCTCTTTGACTTTCTCGAGACCATAATGATCGCGATCAAGAATTTCTTCGGCCTTAGCAATATCCGTCTTGACCTTTGACTTGGCGTTCCATGGAATCGACAGGAGCCAGTCCAGATAGTTGCGCACGACGGTTGATTCTGCGGACATCGGCGACATCTGGCGAAGCTTCTTAAGCTCCGCGTCAGCTTTTGCGCGCGCTTCTTTAGACAGCTTCGTTTTGGAGATCCGCTCTTCGAGTTCAGAAAGCTCGTCGCGGCCGTCATCGGACTCGCCAAGCTCTTTCTGGATCGCCTTCATCTGCTCATTAAGATAGTACTCGCGCTGCGTCTTCTCCATCTGACGCTTCACGCGATTTCTTATCTTCTTCTCAACCTGCAAGACGCTCATCTCGCCTTCCATAAGCGCATAGACGCGCTCCAGGCGGTCGCCGACGGAAAAGAGC
>CAZSBU010000117.1:6486-7963 GCA_964605055.1 uncultured Caulobacterales bacterium
CTCAAGCAGCTCCTGCTTGTCCGAAATCTTTATGTTGAGATGCGACGCCACGGTGTCGGCGAGTTGCGCGGGATCGTCGATTTGATTAACCGAGACGACAACCTCCGGCGAGATCCGCTTGTTCAGTTTCACATAGGCTTCGAACTGCGACACGACCGAGCGTGACAACGCTTCGACCTCCGCCGCGCTGGCTTCCTCTTCGGGCGGGGTTGCCGCCTCGGCTTCAAAGTGTCCCTCGAGGCGAGTGAACTGGACGATTTTCGCGCGGCGTTCGCCTTCAACGAGAACCTTCACCGTTCCGTCAGGAAGCTTCAGCAGCTGCAAAACTGAGGCAACGACGCCTACGTCGTAAATACCGGCGGGAGCCGGATCGTTGTCGCTCGCGTCTTTCTGGGCGGCGAGAAGAATCTTCTTGTCCGTTTCCGTCACGCTCTCAAGCGCACGGACAGATTTCTCGCGCCCGACGAACAACGGAACAACCATATTCGGGAAAACTACGATATCGCGCAGCGGAAGTACTGGGTAAATCTGGGTGTCTGTCATCAAATGCCCTTTGAGGGATGGCGGCAAACTTCACGGAAACGCGAACTTGCTTCCAGATAACGTCTGCGGTCAGCCAAGTGGCGGCGGCAGCCCCGACGTACATTAAACTCGTCGTTGTAACCGGCGACGATAGCAAGATATTGCGTAACCACACATATGCGACGACGCCCTCGCACCGTCACACTAGGCATCATGTGGCGTTCCGGTAGACTCTTTCAACTGCTAACTTTTCCGTGTTCGCGTCTCGTTTTCGCGCATTTCGGGAGCGCTGGGCGGGTCACGACGCGGCTACCACCCCGAAGCAGCGCCTGGGGCGCCAGCCCGATCGTGGCGCCAACGGCTTTGATGATCGCGCAAGGCGCTTAGGCGCTGGCGTCGACCTCGACAACTTCCTTGCCGGGGCGCTCTTCGTAGATATGCAGAGGACTTGCGCGGCCTTCAACGACCTCGCTGTTCACAACAACCTCAGCCACGCCCTGGAGTGTTGGGAGCTCAAACATCGAGTCGAGAAGTATTCCCTCCATGATCGATCGCAACCCGCGAGCGCCCGTCTTGCGGGCAATGGCGCGCCGAGCGATTGCGGCGCGCGCATCCTCGGTGAAGGTAAGCCGGACGTCCTCCATCTCGAACAGTCGCTGGTACTGTTTGATCAGTGCGTTTTTCGGCGTGGTCAGGATCTGGATCAGCGACGGTTCGTCCAGATCCTCGAGCGTAGCAATCACCGGCAGACGACCGACGAATTCTGGGATCAACCCGAATTTGAGTAAATCCTCCGGTTCGACGTTCCGAAGCACCTCGCCAACGCGCCGGTCGTCCGGCGATTTCACATTGGCGCCAAAGCCGATGGAGGTGCCCGCGCCGCGCGCTGCGATCACTTTTTCGAGACCTGCGAAAGCGCCGCCGACGATAAAGAGGATATTCGTAGTGTCGACCT
>CAZSBU010000118.1:0-7948 GCA_964605055.1 uncultured Caulobacterales bacterium
GGGGCGCTCGTCGGCGTGCGGGCGGCGGCGGCGACCGTCCAGTACTCCTCCGCCTTGAACTTCTCGATCTCCAGTTCGCGCTCGCAGATAAGGCGCAGCGCTACCGACTGGACGCGCCCCGCCGAGCGCGATCCCGGCAGCTTGCGCCAGAGGATCGGCGACAGCGTAAAGCCGACCAGATAATCGAGCGCGCGCCGGGCGAGATAGGCGTCGACGAGATCCTGATCAATCTGGCGCGGATGGGCCATGGCTTCAGCCACGGCGGTTTTGGTGATGGCGTTGAAAGCAACGCGCTCAATGGCTAGGCCCTTAAGGGCTTTTTTCTGAGCCAGCACTTCGACCAAGTGCCAGGAAATCGCTTCGCCCTCGCGATCCGGGTCGGTCGCCAGAATGAGGCGTTCGGCCCCTTTTACTGCATCGGCAATCTCAGCGACGCGTTTTTTAGAGCCGGCGTCGAGTTCCCATACCATGGCGAAGTCGGCGGCGGGGTCGACGGAGCCGTCTTTCGACGGCAGGTCCCGGATGTGGCCGTAAGAAGCCAGTACCTTATAACCGGAGCCCAGATATTTATTGATTGTTTTCGCTTTGGAAGGCGACTCAACGATGACCACTTGCATGCGTCGCGGCGACTCCAGCTAAGCGCATTCCCGAATGAGGCGATCAGATTTCGGGTAAAAACGCGCGATAAATCAAAAGGTCAAAGCCCGTTGCCCCACTCGCTTGTGAGGAACTTGCTCGGCGGTCCGCCCCTCAAAGCCGGCCCGTGGCGCGGGAAAGTGCGTCGGGCGTGGAGCCCGTGTCAACCACGCGCGATCAGCCGTACATGTTCACGACGGCAACCTGAAATATTTAATAGTTGAATATTAATACCTCAGGTTGCATAAATGGATGAAACAGGTAGCATCCTCGCGGCGTCACCCACCCTGTCCATGGCTAAACCTCGCGAGCCCCGCCCAGCTTCAAACCCGCCCCGCAATCCTCTCGACCCTCTAAAGCAGTGAGTGAAACGCAGATGAGACAAAGCGCTGGCGGGGGAACCGCCCGTTCACCCAATTATGAACCTGATATTGAGAAGGCCAATCCGACCCTCGCAAGCGCATCCGAGACTGCCGAATACATCGCGGACTTGTTGTGGCAGCTTGAGCGGTTGGCGAATGCGCACGGCCTCGTCCGGCTGCAATATCTGCTCATTCAAAGCCGGGAAGAGGCGCGCGACATCGCCGGGATGGGCAGCGCCGCCTCTCAGCCAGCGAAAGCAACTTCTGGGCACCCTTAGGGTTCAACGGGAGGTTGGCGTCTATTTGAGCGCCAGTCTCACTGACCCTGCCTCACTGACCCTGTCTCACTGACCCTATCTCACTGACCCTGCCTCACGGACGAAGCGCAAATTTTCCGCCCGGGCATTCTTCGACGGCTCCTGACAGCACCAGATCGATCAGGCAATCAATGACAACGCCCGCTGGCGCGTCGATCTCTCGCAGCAGATCGTCGCGATGGGTTGGCGTGTAGCCGAGCAATTCCAGCACCCGCGCGCGCATGTCGGGCGTCGGGTTGAGCAAGGCTTCAGGCGCTGTCCCATCCGACTCAAGAAACCCGTCGCGGAAATTCGACCCCGCTCTGCGCGCAGCGATCGGGGCGCGGATCGCCTCCAGCACATCCTCGGCTCTCTCAATAAGACAGGCGCCTTCCTTGATGAGACGGTTCGAGCCGTGCGAGCGCGGATCAAGCGGCGAGCCGGGCACGGCGCACACCTCGCGCCCCTGTTCAAGCGCGAAGCGGGCGGTAATCAGCGTGCCCGACCGCAACGCCGCCTCTACAATTACGACGGCTTGCGACAGGCCAGAGATGAGCCGGTTGCGTCGGGGAAAATCCCGGGCAGTAGGGGCCGCGCCCGGCGGCTGCTCCGAAATGAGAAGCCCGCGGGAGACGATCTCGGCGGTCAGCCCCGCGTTTTCGGGCGGGTAGATGACGTCGGCGCCGCCGGCGACAACCGCAATCGTCCCTGTGTCGAGAGCGGCGGCGTGGGCGGATGCGTCAATTCCTCGCGCCAGTCCGGACGCGACCGCGACGCCTGCTGCGCCGAGGCCTTGGGCGATTTCGGCGGCGACGCGTCTACCAGCCAGCGAGGCGTTACGCGCGCCAACTATGGCGACCGCCGGACGCGATCCGATTGCAAGGTCGCCGCGCGCGTAGAGGAGTGGCGGGGCGTCAGCGATGAGCGCAAGCGCGGCGGGATAGTCAGGCTCGTCTGCGGCCACGAGACGCGCGCCGATGCGGGCGGCGGCTGCAAGCTCGTCTTCGGCCCGCGCAAGCGGGTAGGGTTTCATAGCCTCGCGCCGGCCCGACGCGCCTGCGAGTGAGGGGAGCGCCTCCAGCGCCGCCGCCGCCGACCCGAAGCGAGAGACAAGCCGCCTGAAAGATACCGGGCCAATGCTCTCTGTCCGGATCAGGCGCAACGCCGCGATGCGTTCGCGTTCGGAAAGTCGTTGCGGTTTGCGTTCTGTCATCGACGCTGGCTCCAGACGCGCGCGCAAATCGTCAGTGCGCCGCTGCGTCGGGCGCGGGATCGGAAGTTTTGTCCTTTTTCGATCCGATGCGCGGCTCGCTTCCGTTCAACAACCGCGCAATGTTCTGCTGGTGGCGGATGAAAATCAGTACGGCCATGAACGCTGCCGCCGCGGCGAAGCCGGGCTTGCCCATGGCGAACAGGATGAGCGGCGTTGCGACAGCGGCGCACAGCGCGGCGAGAGAGGAAATCCGCAACGCCCCCGCAACCGCGAGCCAGATGGCGCAAGCGGCAACGCCAGCGGGAAACCACATCGCGAGCAGCGTCCCCAGAAACGTCGCGACGCCCTTGCCGCCCTTGAAGCCAAGCCAGACCGGAAAGCAATGGCCAAGAAAGGCGGCTGCGCCGGCGATCTCTGCGGGCCAGCCGAGCGCATAGGCGATCCCGACCGCAATTGCGCCCTTGCCGCTGTCGAGTACGAGCGTTGCAAGCGCGATGTCTTTGCGCCCGGTCCGCAACACATTCGTCGCGCCAATGTTGCCCGAGCCTATTTCGCGGATATCGCCCAGGCCGGCGGCGCGCGTCAGCACGAGGCCAAAGGGAACCGATCCGAGCAGATAGCCTGCGCCGGCGGCAAGAAATGCGTCGATCATTTGGCCGATCCCGTCACGAGCGCGTCTAGGCACGCCATACGCGCTGCGACGCCAAAGAACACCTGAGAGAGAATGAGTGAGCGTTCGGGGTCATCCGCAAGCGCGCCATCAATTTCAACGCCGCGATTCATCGGGCCGGGATGCATGACCTTTGCGCCCGGCGCGGCGAGAGCGAGCGTCGCGTGTGAGAGGCCGAAGGCGTTGAAATGGCCTTGCGTCGCCGCCGCAGCATCCGCTCCCATCCGCTCGAACTGCATGCGCAGCGTCATGACGACATTGGCGCCCGCTAGACCTTCCGACAAGGAATGAAATCGTTGTACGTCACTAAAATCATCCGTGGGCGGCATTAAATCCGGGGGGCCGATCAAGCGGACTTCAGCGCCGAGGCGCTGGAACAGCCGTGCGTCCGAGCCAGCAACGCGGCTGTGGCGAATGTCGCCGCAGATGGCGATCACAAGGCCGTCAATGCGCCCGAACGCCGAGATGATTGTCGCCGCGTCGAGCAGCGCCTGCGTCGGGTGTTCGCGCACGCCGTCGCCTGCATTGATGATGGGGCAGGCGATGCGCCGGGCGAGTTCCTCGTGCACGCGCGGCTCGCGGTGGCGCACGATCATGGCGTCAGCGCCCATGGCGGCGAGCGTCTGCGCTGTATCGATGAGTCCCTCGCCCTTATTCACCGAAGAGGCGGCGACCGGAACATTGATCACGTCGGCGCCGAGTTTTTTTCCTGCAAGTTCAAAGGAAAGGTTCGTCCGCGTCGAGTCCTCAAAAAACAGATTGATTTGCGTAGTGCCGGCAAGGCGCTGCGGGGGGCGTTCGCGCGCGTGAAGGAAGATCGCATAGTAGGCCGTCAGCGCAAGCAGGTAGTCGATGTCGCCGTTCGACAAATCGTCGACGCCCGTCAAATTGCGCGCAGAGAAGCCGCTTTCAGGCGCGGGCGGGCGAGGGGGCTGAGTCATTCGTCCGGTTCTAGATCAGATTTGCGAAAGTGAGAGCGGTTTTTGTGCCGCCGCGCAATCGGTTCATCCGACATTTCTCGACTGGTTTAGCCAGATGAAGCCGCATGCGAGTACAGCGACATCGAAAGCGAACATGACGGACAGCGTCGCCGGGCCGCCATTGCGGAGATAATCGAGGCCCCCGGCAAGGACGGCGAAGAGGGTGATGACAATCGCTACTCTGATAGCCGTCCGCTCGTCGCGCAGGAAGGTGGCGCCGTCGACCCGGACGCCCCAGACCCAGACGCCGAGCAACGAATAGACGACCCCGAAGACGCCAATCGCGATCCGCAGGCGTTCCGGGCTGTCAGGGCCAACGCCGGCCGCCGCGACAATCAGGTGGATGAGGCCGTTGATCGCGAGGAGCGCGCTCATCGCTTTTCGAACGTTGGCGGGCTGGAGTCCGCTCTTCATTAAGTGTCTCCGGCGAGGGGATGTCTGGCTACGGCGGCGCGGCTGCGCAGCCGGTCGATCGCGCCCTGGAGAATGTAGGCCGCCGCCGATTCGTCGATTTTGGCGGCGCGCTTGGCGCGCGAGACGTCTATTGCGATCAGCGCCCGCTCCATGGCGGCGGTCGACAGTCGCTCATCCCACAAGGCGATTGGGAGCCAGGTGCGCGCAGCGAGATTGCGGGCGAACGCCCGGGTGGACTGGGCGCGGGGGCCTTCAGAACCGTCCATGTTGCGCGGCAGGCCGATGACGAAGCCGACGGCGCCCCGCTCGGCGGCGAGCTGCCCGAGCCGTTCAGCCTCTGCGCCGAATTTCGTCCGGCGAATCGTTTCGACGGGCGTCGCAACCTGCCGGTCCGGATCGCAACTGGCGACGCCGATCGTCTTTTCCCCGAGATCCAGCCCGAGAAGCGGTCCTCTCGCCGCAAAGGCGAGGCTCGCCTGTTCAAATTCCTCGCTCATTGGGGCAGGGTAGCGCGCATCGCGGTGCGAGCGCCACCTGCTCGCGCGCTCCCAGATGGTCAGGTCGATATGTCAGCAATTGCCTTGCTAACGCCGCTCCGGGCGAGCCTGAGCATTATTGTCGTCTTGGCATTGCTCGCGGGGAGCGCCTGCTCCCGGGCTGAGGTCGCCCCGTCGGATGCGCAAGCCCAAGTCATACTGGAGGCGCGCAAGGGAGACCGTTGGCGGCTCGAATATGCGCTCGACCAGAAAACGGCGCGGCTTGATCTTGGCCCGTCGCTTGACGGGTTCCGGCACGACAATTGGCTGGTCGAATCGCCGGACCTCGTATTGCAGCAAGACGGCGGGCGGGACTACCTCGCCGCTGCGGACGGGTCGCCGTTCAATCGCGCGACGCTCAGCATAGCGCCGATATCAAATCCTCAGGTTAAGGAATACCAGCCTTTTGCGCCGATGGGCGTTTCCGGCGTGCTGATCTATACAGGGCATATCGGTCCGTGGCGAGATGAAGGCGCGCGCATGGACGCGCGATTTGATGTAATTGTGTACGAAGGCGGCGTCATCGCCGCGTTCGATCAGGCCTCCTCGACGCTCACGAATTGGCAAAGCCCTTACGACCACCCTGCCTTCATCTATATCGGTCCGCAGCAGCCAATAGAAACTGACGCTGTCGTTGCGGTGATCGACGATCGCGCGCCAGAATGGGTGCGCGCCGAGTTCGATGCGACAGTACCGGCGCTTTTCGACTATTTCGCTGTGGCGTTCGGCTGGACGCCGGAGGCTCGCCCTAATTTCTTTCTCGCGGCGGGAGATTTTTTTGAAAGTGGACGCATCAGCTATCGCGGCGACGCCCTTCCCGGGCAGTTTCAGGCGACGCTTGTTGGCGGAGTATGGCTTGAAAGAAGCGACAAAGCCGAATCCATTCTTCGCCTGACGACCGCCCATGAGGCCTCCCATCTTTGGCAGCTTCAGGTCGGCAGTCTGAACGGCGCGCCAAATTATATCCATGAAGGCGGCGCGGATGCGCTAGCGGCGGAAGCAATGACGGCGCTCGGGCTGTGGAGCGACGAGGCGGCGGACGCCTTCCTCGTCAAGGCGCGGGATGAATGCGCAAAGCTGACCCGGGGCCGTTCCCTGCGGTCGGTCGAGACCGATTTCGACTGGCGTCCCGCCTATGCTTGCGGTCACGTGTTGACCGTAGCAGCGGCCGGCGGGGCGGGGCCCGCCGCTTTCTGGCGCCGCCTTGTGGAGCGCGCGCGCCTGGAAGGGGGCTATGGCGAGCCGCTGTTCCTGTCGGTCGCCGAAGAATTTTCCGGGCGTAAGACCTCCGAGGCGATCGCTGCGTTCGTTACGACCAATCTCGCCAAGCCCGAAGCGGCGCTCGATAGCCTGCTCGTTCGCCCGACATCCGCCTCGGCGGGCCTTGATGCGCCCCCCGCCGATTGATAGGGCTTCGCGCTTCGCCCAACCTGAGGAGCGCCCTGCCCATGGCTGTCGATAAGGAAACCGTGCGCCGGGTTGCGCGCCTCGCGCGGATAGCGACGCCCGAGGATCGTCTCGAACCGCTGGCCGCCGAAATCAGCGGCATTCTTGGCTGGATCGAGCAGCTCAATGAGGTTGATGTCAGCGGCGTCGAGCCAATGACGTCGAGCGTCGCCATGCAGCTTCCCATGCGGCAAGACGCGCTTGCTGTGGGTCCGACCGGCGGCGGACAGCCGGACAACGTCGTCGCCAACGCCCCCCGCACCGAGGATCGTTTCTTCGTCGTCCCGAAGGTGGTTGAATAATGTCGTCTCCCGCTGACCTGACGCTTGCCGCCTTGCGCGATGCAATCGCCGCAAAGAAAATTTCCTCGCTGGAAGCGACCGAGACCTATCTGGCGCGGATCGATAAGGCGGCGCCGCTCAACGCTTTCATTACGGTGACCGCAGACAAGGCCCGCGACATGGCGCGGGCGGCCGACGCGCGCCTTGCCCGAGGCGCGGCCGGGCCGCTGGAAGGCGTGCCCTTGGGCATCAAGGACCTTTTCTGCACTGAGGGCGTGTTGACGACCGCCGCCTCGCATATTCTCGACGGCTTTCACCCCACCTATGAGTCGACGGCGACGAGCAATCTTTGGCGCGACGGCGCGGTGATGCTCGGCAAGCTGAACATGGACGAGTTCGCCATGGGCTCGTCGAACGAAACCTCCTTCTACGGACCGGTCGTCAATCCGTGGCGCAAGGCGGGCGGGAATGCGCCTCTGACGCCGGGCGGCTCCTCCGGCGGGTCGTCAACCTCGGTGGCGGCAAGGCTCTGCGCAGCGGCGACCGCGACCGATACGGGCGGGTCGATCCGCCAGCCGGCGTCGCTGACGGCGACCGTGGGCGTCAAGCCCACGTATGGGCGGGTCTCGCGCTGGGGCATCGTTGCGTTCGCGTCTTCGCTCGATCAGGCCGGGCCCATCGCGCAGGACGTGCGCGACGCAGCGATCATGCTGCGCTCGATGGCGGGCCCTGACCCGAAGGATTCCACCTGCGTTGACCGCCCTGTGCCGGACTATGAAAAGGCCGTAGGGCAATCCGTCAAAGGGTTGAAGGTCGGCGTCCCGAAGGAATACCGCATAGACGGCATGCCCGCCGAGATCGAAGCGCTTTGGGCGCAGGGCATCGCGTGGATGAAAGACGCGGGCTGCGAGATCGTCGATATCTCGCTGCCGCTGACCAAATACGCGCTGCCCGTTTACTACATCGTGGCGCCGGCTGAAGCCTCGTCGAACCTCGCGCGCTATGACGGCGTGCGGTTCGGCCATCGGGCCGCCGACCATCGCGACATTCTCACGATGTATGAGAACAGCCGCGCAGAAGGCTTTGGAGCCGAGGTCAAGCGACGCATTCTCAT
>CAZSBU010000119.1:0-7938 GCA_964605055.1 uncultured Caulobacterales bacterium
CCGGCGATAAATATCAATCGATTGGATCAAGGAAGGCTCCCGCAGGTTCGCAAATGACAAGATAAAGGGCGCGTCGCAATGGACGCGCCCGGAACGTCAGTTCAGGAACCCCGGGCCCGCGCCGAGGTCAAGCTTGAATAGCCGTGCGCTGCGTGGACGCTCAGGCGGTTTTTGCGGTTAGCCCGAGTTCCTGACGGATCCACGCCGCGATAGAGGATTTCGGCGCGGCGCCGATTTTCGTCGAGGCAAGCTCGCCGTCCTTGAATATCATCAGCGTCGGGATGCTGCGAATGCCGTAGCGGCCAGGCGTTTCCGGACTCTCGTCGATGTTCATCTTGACGATCTCGAGGTTGCCCGCGAATTCGCCTGAAAGCTCTTCCAGCGCGGGGCCGATCTGGCGGCAGGGGCCGCACCACTCCGCCCAGAAATCGACAAGCACGGGCTTGCCTGATTTCAAAACGTCGTCCGCGAAGGTTGCATCGCTGATTTTTTTCGTCGCCATATGAGAATTCCTTTTGTCCAGATACCGCATACGACGCGCGAGAAATTACCCGTCCGCCGCTCTTGTTCGAACGGCAAGTTAGGGTTCTCCCTGCGAAGATCAATGCGCGTTCACGCAAGCGTGCTTTTAAGCGCTGTGTCCAGCAGATCTTTCGGCAGCGTCATTAGCCTCGCTTCAAAGGTCCACAGCAGAGCTGCGTCGATCCGGCGGCCTTGGTAAATCTCCCCGAGAAGCGCGCCATAAGCCGCCATCTGCGTGATAAAGGCCTCCGGCGTTTCCTCGACGCGCAGCGGCGGGGGCTGGTTCGTTTTATAGTCAATGAACAGGACGCGGTTCGCGTCCACGTAAAGGCGGTCGATCCGGCCGCTAACGGTCACGGTCCCTTCAGCGCCCTCAAGGTCGCCGGCGATCGCGACTTCTGCCTGCGAGCCGGGTCCGAACGCTTCGGCGAAAGCAGGCGCATTGATCACGGCCATCGCCTCATCGCGCCACGCCGCGCGGGTCTCCTCGTCAATTGTGGGAGCCATTCGCGCAAGCAGCCGGTCAGCGGCGCCCGAACGAACGGCTGCCGGCGTCTCGGGGAGAAGTTCCAGCAAGCGGTGCAGCGCCGATCCGCGCAACAAGGCTGCTGACGCCCTGACCGGGGAATAGGCGCGGCCAACGGCCTCAACCGTTCTTGCGGCGAGCGCGGTCGCCGATTTCCGCTGCGCCTCTGACGCGGCCGCAAGCGGCGCCTTCAGAAACGCCGGCGCGGGCGGCCTGCTCAGCGCTCCGCTGGATGGGGCGGACCGCCCTGACATCGCCGGAACAATCTGATGTGCGGCAATACGCCGCACAGGGCCGCCAAGTCGCTCGCCCGCATGGGTAACCTCGTCTGCGAGGCGCTCGAAGGCTGCCTCCGCGAGCACCCGCCATGATCGCGCGTCCACTTCCGCATCGCCATTCTCAGACTTTGCCCGCTCGACGCCGCAAATATAAAGGCGGTCTTCGGCGCGCGTCGCAGCGACGTAGAGAAGCCGCCGGTGTTCGGCTCCGGCCAGCCGGTCCGCCGCATCGCGCGCGGCGCGGATTTCGGGGCTCATCTGCTCTTTGCGCTTGGCGACGATTGGCGCGGTCACGCGCCTTGCCGCGGTCAGCGTTTCGACGCGATACACTGGACCCAGATGTTTTTTCGGCCATAACCGCTGGGTGTCGAGCAGGAAAACGATCGGCGCCTCGAGCCCTTTAGCCTTGTGTACCGTCATCACCCGCACGACGTCGCCGGCGTGATCGGGATCGCGGCTGATCTCCGTCGCCGATCGCGACAGGCGATCGAGAAACAATTGCAGGCTCGGCGGTTCGCGCGCCTCAAGCGCGATGGCCTGCCGCATCAGCTCCTCGATTGGTTCGACCGATGGCGCGCCAAGACGGGCGGCGAGGCGCGCGCGCCCTGACGGCGCGCCTGTCTCCAGAAGATGCGCAATGAACGCCGATGGCCCCTCACAGAGTCCCACGCGGCGGGCGGTCTCAATCGCGGCGGCGACGTCGGCGTAGCGCGGGTTCTCATCGGCTTTGGCGACGAGCGTCTCCCACAGGCTGCCATTGCGCCCATAGGCCAGTGCGTAGAGATCGTCATCGTCAAAGCCAAAGAACGGGCTCTTCAGCGTTTCGGCCAAAGACAGATTATCGAACCGGCTCAGCACGGCGCGCGCATAGGAGAACACATCCTGCACGGCGGGATCGTCGCCGATTTCGGTCCGGTCAGGGCCGGCGACCGGAACGCCCAGCCTGCTCAGGGAGCGGATGATTTCGTGAAAGAGGCGACTGCGCGACTGAACAAGGATCATAACGTCGCCCGGCCTGATGGGGCGATCTCTCGATTCCAGCTTCTCGCCATTGTCGATCCATCCGCGGATCGTCTGCGCAATTTCCGCCGTCAGGCGCGCTTCGGGGCTCGCGGCGTCGCTCGCATCGAGCGGGGCGTCCCATGGCGCCGGCGTCTGCCGTTCATCGCGCGCAGCGAGCGGCCATAGCTCGACGAGCCCCGCATGACCGGCGCGGCATACCCCGTGCAGCATGGGCCGTTCGTCAGAGACCCCGTCGCACACCTCATCGTCAGCAAACAAAGCATCGACAAAGCGCAGAACCGGCGCGGTAGAGCGGAACGACAGGGTCAAGGGAATGTTTTCGTATCTCGCGACGGCCGAAATTTTCTCGCCGATGCTCAGCGACTTTTCCTTGAAGAGCGCGGCGTCGGCGCCCTGAAACGAATAGATCGATTGTTTCTGATCGCCGACTGCGAAAAAGGTTCGCGAAAGGCGCTCGCCGCGTCGTTCGTCAAAACCGCCCTTGCCGGCGAAGAACTCCTTGAGCGGACCTTCGATGGTTTCCCAAGCGTCGCGGCCAGTATCCTGCGCTTCGTCGAGCAGGATATGCTCGAGGCCCTGATCGAGCTTGTACATCACCCAGGCCGCCGCCGCTTCATTGGCGAAGAGCCGCCCCGTCCGATCGATGAGATCGCTGAAATCGAGCGCCGCGCGGGCCGCCTTCGCGTTTTCATAGGCGGCGAAGGCAGGCTCAAGCAGGGAATAGAAGGCGCGAGCGTCGGCAAGAAACGCAGCGGCGCGACGTCGCCGTTCGACGTCGATGAACCATTCCTGCCCGCGTGAGAAAAATTCAGAGATCCACGGAGCCGCGGCTCTGAGAGGTTCGTTCGATGGCTGCTTGCGCGGCGTGTCTTCCTTGGTGTGGAACAGCTCGGTCAACGCGGCCCACCGCTCGCTGTCCGACCCCGCCGCCAAATATTTACGCAAGGGCGGCTCACCGAACTTCTTGGGATTTCCGTCTGCTGCAGCGTAAACGGCGAGAGCGTTTTCGATCTCTCGTTGGGAGAGGAAAGCCAACCCCTCGGCGATCACCGCGCGTTCATCAGTGTCAGGATCGATATGGAGGGCCGCCGCAGCATCCTCGCCAAATCTTGCCCATCCCTCGCGCCCTTGCGCGGCGGCGGCGCGAAACTCGCGGCGCGGCGTGGCGAGTTCGCGCAGCAGCAGGTTGCGCAACTCGTCATCATTGAAGTCGCGGGAGAGGCGATAAATGGCGGCGCGGCTCGCCGCATTTTCGCGCGCGGCGACTCGGTCGATCGCCACCTCTTGAAGCCGCTGCGCATCGCTGTCTTCGGCGACGGCAAAGCCCGGCGCTACGCCTGCCTCCAAGGGGAAGCGCCGCAGAACGCTTTCGCAGAAGGAATGGATGGTCTGGATGCGCAGGCCTCCCGGCGTCTCCAGGGCGCGGGCGAAAAGGCGCCGGGCCCGCGCCAGGCCGTCCGGCCCAAGAGCATCTGAATCATCGCCCTGCAAGTCGCGCAGCGCCCCGCGTAGCCGCGCCTCATCGGCGAGCGCCCAATCGCCCAGAAGCTGGAACAGTCGCGCCGCCATTTCGGCCGCCGCCGCCTTTGTGAAGGTGATGCATAGGATACGCTGCGGCTCGGCGCCGGCGAGGAGCAGACGCGCCACCCGGTTCGTCAGCACGCGGGTCTTGCCTGAGCCCGCATTCGCCGAAACGAATGCGGAAATGGCCGGATTTGCGGCGTCGCGCTGGCGACGCGTCGTCATCTGGATCAGATCGGCGGGGTCAGCGGCAACGGTCATTCCTCGCCTCCAACGACCGACCATTCGCGTCGCCGCGACAGGAGATCGTAATCTCCGTACTCATCGATAAATTCAGGACGCGGCTGCGGCAGATACGGCGTGTCTGCGTCAGCGAAGACGGTCAAGAGGCTGTGCAATCGCTCGCGCGCTTCGTCGATCAAGGCGCGTGCGTCTGCGCCCCCAACAATCGCGTCATTCGTCTTGTCGCTTTGGCGCCCGATGATTTTCAGATAGGCGAGAAGTGAGACCGGCGCTGCCGCCACGCCTTCGAAGCCGCCGGCTTCGGCAATCAGCGCGGTCAGAGCGAGCTGGGGATTGAAGGTTCGCGACTGTTTGAACGACGGCGCCTTGCCGCTTTTGTAGTCGAACGCGGCGAGCGAGCCGTCATGGAGACGGTCAATGCGGTCGGCGCGCGCCGTCAACGTGAACGGATGCGGCAGGCCGGCGATCTCCATCGCTCCTTCGCCCTCGATGACAACGGGCGCGCCTATCATCCGCCGTTCGGCGTCAAAGGCCGCAAACCATTCGAAGGCTTCGCGGAACCTCCTATCTGCAAGCGAAGCAAAGGCGGGCGATATGCCGTAAGCGCTCCGGTATCGAGAGAACAGTGCGGCTAGACGCTCTGGCGTCGCCGCCTCTTTCGCGCTGGCCTCCGCCAGTATCCAATGCAGCAGCATGCCGACGCCCGCGCGATCGAAGGGCCGCCCCGGCGCATCGAGCCTGTAAAGCTTCAGAATGTCGCGCGCCCATACCGCGTAGGGGTCGCGCAGAAGTTTTTCGATCCGGGTAACGGATAGTTTCTGAGGCCGATCGGCGGCAGGCGGGCGCGGTTCCGGCCGGGCGATGCGGTGCGTCCTGATTGGGGCGTCGATCTGCGCGCCCCAATGCGCCAGACGGGCGGAAACGTCGAGCCCGGCAATGACGGTCGCCTCCTCGGATCCGTCGGATTCCGCACCTTCCAGAATATTGCGTAAACGGACGATCCAGCGAGAGGGCCGGCCCGGCTCTCCCTCGCTGCGGTTGCTGCGCGTCAGCGTAACGCGAGGCGCGGCGGCGAGCATATAAAAATCGTGCGCCGCAAGCCCGATGCGCCTTTCCGGCGAGGGCAAGCCGAGATTGGCGCGCATGGGGCGCGACAGGAACGGATCGCCCGTTTCCAGCGATGGCCATACGCCTTCATTGAGGCCGCCGAGAATTACATGATCTGCTGACTGAAGACGCGCTTCGAGCGGTCCGAGTATGGCCGCGCGCGCGCCGTGCGGCGCGTGCGCGCGAATGGTCAGGCTTGCGATCAATGCCGCGAACGCCTCGCCGTAGCGCGCGCCCGACGTCTCAGGCAAAGGCGCTTCGATCGCCGCGAGTTCTGCGAGAAAGCGCGCGCCCGCTGCGCCGTCTGCGCCGCGCCAAAGGCGCTCTGCGCCCGGGCCATCACTGTCCGCAGCAAGCGCCTCGGCGCAGTAAAGGTGACGGATGAGACGTGCGCGCAAATCGTCTGAAAGCGGATAATCGTCCGTGTTCGGGTCGGGGAAGAGCGCCGCTGCGAAGGCGGAGAGCGCAGGCGCCGATCGTTCGCTTGCCCTCTCGCGATCAAACGCGGCAACCTTGCGGATGAGCGCATCCCACTTTTCAGTCAAGGACGCCCGTTCCCCGCTCTCTGGCAGGGGGCGCACCCCGCGCAGGCACAGGTCGAGCGCGTCGATGGCATCGGCGCGCGCGTCGTCGCCCATCCCGAGCCCGCATAACGGACGCCTTGCAAGCGCGAGAAGCTGCACCGGGTCGCCCGGATCGTCGATCCAGTCGGCGACGAGCTGCAGAAACGCGCCAACGGGCGTCTGGCTGAAGGGCGCGCCGCCGCTGTCGTCGATCTCGATGTTCCAACGGCGCATTTTCAGCGCCACGCGCCGCGCAAGCCGCCGGTCCGGCGTCACAAAAATTGCCCGCGCGTAAGGGGTCTCCAGCGTCTCACGCAGCAGGATTGCGACCGCGCTCGCTTCGGCTTCCTCAGTCGACGCATCGACTAGCTGCAATCCATCGGTGGCGGCGCGCAGCCCCGGATCGGCGCGCGTCGCCGCAGCGATAAGATCGCGCCAGTCGTCTGTCGCATTGGCGGGCCGCAAGGCGAGCGACAGGAGCCCTGCGCGCTGCGAACGCGCTCCCACGCCAACCGGCCAGCGCCGGACCTCGCGCGGCGATACGCCGAGGACGGACAGAAACGCCTTCAGGCGCGCCTGCGGGTGCGGATCTTCTATTTCGGCAAAGGCGCGCGCATCTGCGGCAAGGCCAGCGTCAAAACCGGGCAGCGCGACGAGGCCCATGGGCGCGTTGGCGACAGCGGTGGCAAGGCGCGCGACAGCGGGCGCGGTGGCTGTCGAGCCCGCGACGATGACCGGGTGATCGGGCGGCGCATCGGCCCAGCGTTTTGCAAGCGCGCCAATAAGCGCCGTGCGGCGTTCGGCCGGGTCGCTCAAGCCGTTCGCGGCGAGATAAGCGGGCCACGCCTTTGTGACAATTTCCAGAAATTCGAGCGAGCGCGCCCAATGTGCGGCGTGTTCGGCTGGCGCGGCCTCGGCAAGGCCGCTGAAGGATACTTCCTCTGTATAAAAAGCATCGAGCAGTCGGGCGAGTTCGCGCGCGGCGCTGATGGCCGCCGCCCAATTCTCATGGCCGGCGAATGCGCGGTCGCGCGCCGCGATCAGTCGGGCCAGCACGAGAAGCCGTTCGGTCGCCCCGATCGCCGGCGCGAATTCCAGTTCATCCTCCGGCGCGCCCGCGAACTGGACGTCGTCCTCATCGGGATCGCCCAGCGTCCGGATGCGCGGGGTGAGCGTGGCGCGCTGGCCGCGTCGTCGGGCCGTTTCGAGGAAAGCGTCTTGCAAGGCGCGAGCAGCGCGCCGCGTCGGGAGAAAAATCATGGCGCGCGAGAGGAGGAGATCGCTTTCTCGCCCGCCATCGCCGAGCGCGGCGACGACGCCCTCGGCGAGATCGCTGAGGAACGGCCGCCCGGCGTCAATCGAGAAAACGCGCGGCGCGCGCGCGCGGAAAATCTGGCTCTCGGGCGACGCGGCGCTCATCCGCCGCCGCTGGCGCCGCCAAGACGGCGCTCGGCGAGGGCGAGGCCGTCCGGGTCGCCCACATGCATCCACGCGCCGCCGTGCACGATGCCGCGCATCCGCCCGGCTTTCGCAGCCTTGTCCCACAGAACGCGCATGGAGAAGGCCCCGTCTGGCGTGTCATCGAGTAGGGCGGTCGAGACGATCTGCAAACCGGTGAAGATAAAGGGCGCCGTCCCGGCGTCGCGCCAGCGCAAAGAGCCGTCCGTCTGCAGATGAAAATCCCCAGCGCCGTCATAGCCGCAGGCGCGCGCATGCGGCGCGAGCAGCAGCAGCGCATCCATGCCGTCGGCGCTCCAGGCGGCAGACAACGCCGCGCAAGGTTCCGGACCATCTCCGTCGATCAGGATGGCGTCGGTGTTGGTGGAAAAAACCGGACCCTCGCCCAGCAGCGCCCGCGCCTTTTTCAAACCGCCCCCCGTCTCAAGCAGGCGTTCGCGCTCATCCGAAATGCGAATCTCCGGCCGTGCGCGGCTCGCAACATGCTCTTCGATCATATTTGCGCGATAATGCACGTTGACCACGGCCCGTTCAATTCCGGCGTCGGCGAAGCGGTCGAGCGCGTAGTCAATGAGCGCTTTTCCGGCGACCTTGATCAGGGGCTTGGGGCGATCGTCCGTCAACGGACGCATTCGCGTGCCAAGCCCGGCCGCGAGCACCATGGCGGCGCGAGGGGCGTCGCTGCGCAGCATTGAAG
>CAZSBU010000120.1:0-7886 GCA_964605055.1 uncultured Caulobacterales bacterium
GATATTGTAGCGCAGTCGTACGTTGAGCGTCTGACATGGCGATCTCCCTGTTCGCGTTGAAGATGTAGATAAAGTCGCACAAGGCGGGCGCCTAGACCTTGAATCGCGGAGTTTCTCACACGCTGTGATTATCATGGCGCGGGAGATAACAACGTGCTCAAATACGAGTCGCACTGTGCGCGCTCAAGGGGCGATGTCACGCGCGCTGAAAGGCGGCGCCGATGCAAGACGGCCTGTCTCGCGCATTGACGGACTTCGCGTCAACGCCGGCGGCGGCGCAATTGACGGCGTTGGGCGTTGCGGCTGCAATCGGCTTCCTGATCGGCTTCGAGCGGGAGTGGTCACATTTTTCGGAGGCGCGGGAAAAGCAAATTCACAGCCGAACTTTCGCCGGGGCCCGTACTTTCACCCTTTGCGCCACGATTGGCGGCCTTGCTGGCATACTCGATCCATCGTTCTTGCTCATCACAGGCGGTTTCGTTGCAGTCGCGGTGTTCGTCGCCGTATCCTATTAGATCGGCGCTCGGGAGGGTCCTCAACGGGGCGGAACGACGGAATTTGCGTTGCTTGCGGTGTACCTGCTTGGTTTCGCAGCGACGCGCGGCAATCTCGTACCGGCGTCGGCGACTGGCGTAGGCGTCGCCTGGGTTCTCAGCCTCAAGCCATCGGTCGCCAAATGGGCGGCGTCGCTAACGCCTGCCGAAGCGCGCGCGTCCTTGCGCATGCTGCTGGTCTCGGTGGTTATTCTGCCAATTCTGCCGTCTGCTGATCTCGGGCCTGGCGGGGTGATCAACCCTCGGACTATATGGCTGATCGTTGTTTTCATCAGTGGTCTGTCTTTTATCGGGTATTGGCTGGCGCGCGCTTTTGGGCAGGCGCGGGGCGCGATAATCACCGCATTGCTCGGCGGGCTTGCCTCGTCGACAGCGGCAACGTTGTCGCTCGCGCGCGCGGTGCGAGACAGGGGGCTGCCTGCGGGAGCGGCGGCGAGCGGCGTCATTGTTGCCAATCTCGTCATGGTGGTGCGCGTTGGCGTGGTGCTCGCCGCTTTCGGCCGCCCTGTGCTAACGGCGGCGGCGCCGGCGCTTGGCGCCGGTTTGGCCGTCGGCATTCTGGCCGCCAACGTTTTGATCCGCTGGGCGGGGCAGATCGAACAAGACGCCCCGACCGAGAGCGCGAATGCTTCTATCAAATCTGACAATCCGTTCAGCCTGCGACCGGCGCTCTTCTTTGCGGCCATGCTGGCGGCGGTCAGTCTCATCGCCCACTTCGCCATTGCCTATCTCGGTCAAGCCAGCTTGGTGGCTATCGCGTTTGTGAGCGGTCTGGCCGACGTGGACGCGATCACCGTGTCCGTCGGACGGCAGGCGGTTGCGGGCGCCATCAGTCCGCAAGGCGCTGCCGCGGCCTGCCTTGCGGCAGTTGGGGCGAATGTGCTTTTCAAGGCGTCGCTTGCGTGGAGCGTTGCAGGCAAGTCTGTTGGCGTCCCGGTCGCGCTTGCCTTCGCCGCCATGATCGGCGGCGGCGTTATTGCCGCAGCATTCAGCCTTTTCTGACAAGCTGATGGAGTCCAGCGTCAGATTTGCTCCGGCGCCAGACGGCGTCCGACGAGTTGCATGGCGCGCCGCCGCAAACGGTAAGACAAAGTCTGACGATCGGAGGAGCGATTTTTTACGGGAAACGGCGTTTGAGGAACAGGCGCGCCAAGGAACCCGCATAGTTCGGCCCAGCCGTCGCCCGCAGCGAGGTCCATTTCCAAAAGATCGTTCGGCCGGTCGGCGAAATGGGCGCGCACCATTGCATTGTGCCGGTTGAAAACATCGATATAGCGCTGGCGGTTGCCGTGCGGCGCAGCGGCGTCGCGGCCATAGACGAAGGCCTGCATCTCACTTTCGCGGTCGCCGAAATGTCCGTCGATCGATTGAAACCAGCCTTCCGCATCGCGCACCGTCAGCACGAACTTCGATTTTGGATAAGCGGCGTCCAGCTCGCGGAAAAAGACCGGCCACGGCATGTCCTGAACAGCATCGAAACGCCGAGCAGTCTCCACGCAGAGTTTTGCCCCTCTCGCGCTCAGTTCGTCGGCTGACAGATCATCACCGATCACCGCAGCGGTTCGATAGCCGAGCGTCGTCAACGCGGCGTGGAGGGAGGTGGTGCCGGTTTTCTGGAAACCGACGCAAAAAACCTTGGGGCGCATCTTCATGGCGATCATCCTAACGCTACTCAACTTAAGACCGCCTTACGCTGAGTACTAAAGATGCTTGCATTAAAAATGCGCCATCAAGGCGATGCCGGTGGAACGGTTCGGCAATTAATCGGTCGAGTTTATTTCCAGATTGAACGTCCGGGGCCGGGCAGTCCAAGCGATCCCCAGATTTCGTCGACCCGCGCGATCACCTCCGGCGACATCCGCAGGGTCTGACCCCATTCGCGCTCGGTCTCGGGCGGCAATTTGTCGGTCGCGTCGAGGCCGATCTTGGAGCCGAGACCTGATTTCGGCGAAGCGAAGTCGAGATAGTCAATCGGGGTATTTTCGATGATCGTCACGTCGCGCGCCGGGTCCATTTTCGTCGACACGGCCCACATCACGTCCTTCCAGTCGCGCGCGTTGACGCCCTCGTCGACGACGATAATCCACTTGGTATACATAAATTGCCGCAGGAACGACCACGCGCCCATCATGACGCGCTTGGCGTGACCAGGGTAAGCCTTCCGCATCGAGATGACCGCGATGCGATAGCTGCATCCTTCGGGCGGAAGCCAGAAATCGACGATCTCGGGAAACTGCTGGCGCAGGAGCGGAATGAAAACCTCGTTCAGCGCTTCGCCAAGAACGCTCGGCTCGTCTGGCGGGCGGCCTGTGAAGGTTGAAAGATAAATTGGATTACGCCGCATCGTGATGGCGCTGATTGTAAAGACGGGGAACTGCTCCACCGAATTGTAATATCCGGTATGATCGCCATAAGGACCTTCATCCGCCATTTCATCGAGCGAGACATGGCCCTCCAGCACGATTTCCGCTTCCGCCGGGACTTTTAAAGGCACGGTCTGGCAATCGACCAGTTCGGCGCGTTTGCCGCGCAAAAGGCCGGCGAAATGGTATTCCGACAGGGTGTCCGGGACGGGCGTAACGGCGGCGAGAATGACGCCGGGATCGGCGCCGATAACGGCGGCGACAGGCAGGGGTTCTGATTTCTCGCGCCGCCAGCGCGCGTGCTGCTGGGCGCCGCCGCGATGGGCGAGCCAGCGCATGATGGCGCGGTTTTTGCCAATCTTCTGCATACGGTATATGCCGAGATTGAAATCGTCCTCCCGCGCTGCTGTGGGCCCGCGCGTCACGATCAGCGGCCAGGTGATCAGCGGCGCCGGCTCGCCCGGCCAGCAGGTCTGAATCGGCAATTTATCGAGGTTGATTTCGTCGCCGGTCAATACGATTTCCTGGCACGGCGCGCGGCCCGAAAGCGCATTGCGAATCGACGGCTTCATCGACAGCACGGATTTCGCGAGAGGCAATAGGTCGAACGCGTCGCGCAAACCGGCGGGTGGTTGCGGTTGACGCAGGAAGGCGAGTGTTTCGCCGACCGCGCGCAGCGCTGAGGCGTCAGCGCCGTCCTCGCCGCCGAGGGTGACGCCCATGGCGACGCGTCTGACCGATCCGAACAGATTGACCAGCACAGGCATGGGCGAGATCGACCCGTCGGGCATGACCGGCTTTTCAAAAATTACCGCGGGCCCGCGTTCGGCCAGAAGCCGCGTTTGAATCTCCGTCATCTCGAGAACGGTCGAGACCGGGTGCGACACGCGACGGAGTTCGCCAGCGGCGTCGAGCTTTTCGATAAATTCTCTCAAGGAGCGATAGGACATCGGGGGAGGGTCGCCTTTCGCCGGGATCGCTGGATGGCAAACGCGAGGCTTACCGGCCTTCACATCAAGGTGAAAGGGCGGCGGAATGGCGCGGCTGCGCCGGCATGACATAGGGAATATTTGGATTTTTGACCGCCGCGCCGGCTAACGCGTTAAAGTTCCTTTTCCTTCTGTCACTTTACGTTCAATTTTAGGGTCCCTATGTTGATGGGGTCTCGATTCCAGAGGCATCGGCGGGCTTGCCGACATCGTCCGGAGTTCCAGCGTCGGCATGTTGCCTATTTTCCACCAAGTTCTTGGCGGGGTGCTCGTCATCGGCGGGCTTATTGTGACCCCAACGCCGTTGCCGTTCGGCCTGATCATGCTGACGATCGGTCTGACGTTGCTGGCGCCCTACATCCCATTCGTTCAGCGGCTTATCAGGTCGATCCGCCGCAAATGGCCGAACGTCGACGCTAAATTGCGCGCCTGGCGCGATCGGTGCCCGCCTATCATTCAGCGAGCAATCGACGCAACGCACCCGCCTGTGACCCCTGCTGAATAGCTCCCTCGTTGAACCGCACGCGGCAGCGCGCTATTCCCCGGGCATGCGCATCGCAATTCTCGAAACTGGGTCGCCTCCAGAGCCCTTGGGTCAGCGGCATCCCACCTATTCCGCCATGATGGAGCGCATGCTTCAGCCAATGGCGCCGGACTTCTCGTTTTCCGTTTATCGGGTGATAGACGGCGAGTTGCCCGTTGTCGGAGCTGCGGATGGTTTCCTCATAACCGGTTCGCCCGCCGGCGTTTACGAAGGCCATCCGTGGATAGCCCCGCTGGAAGACCTGATTCGCACAGCCGCCCTTGCGCAGCGTCCGACAGTTGGCATCTGTTTCGGGCACCAGCTCATGGCGCAGGCGTTCGGCGGCCGCGTCGTGAAGGCGGATGCGGGCTGGGGCGTTGGCGTTCACACCTATGAGATTGGCCAAGGACCGGATTGGATGCGGCCCGCCCCGTCGCGGCTTGCCTGCGTCGTTTCGCACCAGGATCAGGTGGTGGATTTGCCGCCAACGGCTCAACGGCTGGGCGGTTCGGCGTTTTGCCCCAACGGGGTGTTGGCTTACGCGCATGCGCCGGCCATTTCGTTCCAGATGCACCCGGAGTTCGATCACGATTTTGCGGTCGATCTTATTCGCATACGTCGGCATCGGTTGGGCGAGGCGCTCGCGTCCGAAGCGTTGGCGAGCCTTTCGCCGGCGAAGTCAGACCGTCAGGTGATCGCCCGCTGGATCGCCAATTTCTTTCTTCAGAATCGATAAAGGCGACACGCGATATGACCGAACTTGAACTGACGATTGGCGATAAAAATCTTTCCTCTTGGTCGCTGCGTCCCTGGCTGGCGTTGAAGCAATCCGGCGTACCGTTCCGCGAAACGATGGTTCGGCTTGGGCGCCCTGATACGCACGACAAGCTGGGCAGCCTGTCGCCGTCCGGACTTGTGCCCGTATTGCGCCACGGCGATCTTGTGATCTGGGACAGTCTTGCGATCTGCGAATACGCGAACGAGCTGTCCCCGGAGCGCGGTCTATGGCCCGAAGATCCCGCAGCGCGGGCGGAAGCGCGCGCCGTCGCCGCTGAAATGCATTCGGGGTTCTCCAATCTGCGCCAGGTCTGGCCGATGAACTTCGCACGCGTTGGCATGCGACATCTGAAGCCGGACGCGGTGCGCCGGGACATCGCGCGGATCGTCGATATCTGGACACGGGCGCGGCAAAGATTTTCGGCAGGCGGACCGTTTCTCTTCGGAACGTTCTCGATCGCCGATGCGATGTACGCGCCAGTTGTCTCGCGCTTCATGACCTATGGTCCCCTCGACCTGCCGCCGCTTGCCGCCGCTTATGTGGAGACAATCTTCTCGCTTCCCGCCATGATCGAATGGGGCAAGGCGGCGGCGGCGGAGACGTCGTCGGAAACCGCCTGACGCGCGATTTTTTTGCTATCGCGCGTTCGAGTAATCTCCGGTCGGGAGGTTCATTTCTCAAGGAAAAGTCAGATCGCCATGAATGACTCCGAAGCTCAAGACGTTCTTTCGCGGATTCTCGCCGACGCCCGCACCGCAGGTGCGGACGGCGCGGACGCCGTGATTTACAATTCGGTATCGCATGGCGTGTCCTGGCGGATGGGCGCCCTTGAAGACGTCGAGCGTTCCGAAAGCCTCGACCTCGGCTTGCGCATTCTCATCGGGCGCCGTCAGGCGACAGTGTCGACGACCGATCTGCGCGCCGACGGGCTTGCTGAACTAGTCGATCGCTGCGCCGCCATGGCGAAGGCCGCCCCCGAAGACCCTTATGCCGGACTTGCGCCCGAGGAGCGGCTGGCGCGGGCGCCGTTTCCCGAACTCGATCTAGGCGACTTCAATGAGCCGAATGCCGATGAATTGAAGCGGCGCGCGGCCGAATGCGAAGACGCCGCACGCGCGGTGGAGGGCGTCACCAATTCGTCTGGGGCCGGCGCAAGCTATACCGAAGGCCGGAAATGGTTTGCCACCTCCGCCGGATTCTTCGGCTCGTCCGGCGGCTGTAATCATTCCGTGTCCGTCAGCGTTATCGCCGCTGACGCTAACGGCATGGAGCGCGATTACGACTATGATTCGCGCACGCACTGGGAGGACATGCGCACGCCTTCAGACATTGGCGCCGTTGCGGGCCGACGCACGGTTGAGCGCCTGTCGCCGCGCAAGGTTGAAAGTCGCCCGGCGCCCGTTATTTTCGACAATCGACTTTCGAAGTCGCTGCTCGGCCATCTGGCCAGCGCCATTAACGGAGCGTCAATCGCGCGCGGCGTCAGCTTTCTGAAAAACAAAAAAGGCGCTCAGATTTTTCCGCGAGATGTATCAATCGTCGATGACCCGCATCTGCAGCGCTTGCCGGGCTCGCGCCCATTCGATGGCGAGGGCGTAGCGGCGCAACGCATGAAGATCATCGACAATGGCGTGCTGACGGATTGGTTGATGAATTCAGCGCATGCGCGCCAGCTCGGACTGCAGACAAACGGCCGGGCGACGCGCGGCGTGTCCGGTCCGCCGGGCGCTGGTTCGACGAATATGTGGCTGGAGGCGGGCGCGCTCGGCTTCGATCAATTGCTGCGCGAGGCGGGCGAGGGGCTGCTTGTGACCGACATGTTTGGCCCGCAGGTCAACTCCAATACCGGCGATTACTCGGTCGGTTGCGCGGGGTTCTGGGTCAGCGGCGGCGCGCGCGCTTATCCGGTCGCCGAGATTACCATCGCCGGGAACCTACTCGACATGTATCGCGACATCGTTGCCGCGGACGATCTTGAATTTAACGGCTCGACGAATGCGCCAAGCGTTTTGATCGGCGGCATGACGATCGCCGGAAGTTGATGAAAGAGCATCGGATGGACCAGCAACTCCTGCATATCGTCTTCGGCGGCGAACTGGAAAACCTCGAGGAAGTTCGGTTCCGCGATCTGTCGAAGCTCGACATTGTCGGCGTTTTCCCGAACTACAAGGAGGCGGAAACTGCGTGGCGCGAGCGGGCGCAGGCTACCGTCGACAACGCCCACATGCGGTATTTCATTGTCCACCTCCACCGCTTGCTCGATCCCGACGGGGACGGACGATTTTGAACAAGGCGGCCGGTGCAGAGCCAGAGCCAACCTTCTCATCCGTCGATGATTGGGCTTCGGTTTATCGCACCGCTGCCGGTCGTAGGCGGGCGTGGAAAGAGTTGCTCGTCGACGATCACGGGGTTCTGCGAACGCTCTACGACAATAGTCATGAGGTATCGCGAGGCCGCCTGTGGCGAACCTTTCAGCCGAGCCCGGCGCACCTCGAAAAATGGGCGGCGCGCGGCGTTCGCACGATCGTCAATCTGCGCGGCGATCGTCCGAGCGGCTTTCTCTTCCTCGAGCGGGAGGCGTGCGAGCGCCATGAATTGCGGCTCGAGACGTTTCAGGCGTTCTCGCGCGAGGCGCCGTCGGCTGAGGTGATCACGGGCGCGCAAGCGCTGTTTGCATCG
>CAZSBU010000121.1:0-2853 GCA_964605055.1 uncultured Caulobacterales bacterium
TGAGCCATAGAGGAAGACGATCGAGAGCATGTGGAATGGATTGTAGAACAGGTTCCCGTAGATCAGCGAGAAATTGTTCGTCCATTCAAGGTGCGAGAAGATGCCGAACGGAACCGCCTCGCTCCAACTTCCCATCATGATCGGCCGGATAAAGCCGAGCACGAGGTAGAGCCAGATAGCCGAGGCAAAACCCCAGGCGACGTGCGTTCCCATTCCGAGCTGTATGGCGCGGCGATAAGTCCGAACCCACCACAACAGGATCGACGTTGTCAGGAAGAAGCCGGCAATAAGCCACCATCCGCCTTCGTTAAGCGGCGGCAGGACCTTCAGGCCGTGTTCAGGCAGAGGCGCGTCAAGCGACAGCCAGAATAGCTGGCCGAAAAACCTGATCGGGTTCCAGTCCACCGACGCCCACATATTAAGGCCGATGATCTCGAACGCGATGAGGCCGCAGACAATCGAGACGATGCCGGTCCAGCCAAGATAGATTGGTCCGATCTGCGCATCGCCAAGTTTGCCGATCCAGTAGTTCGTCGTCGTCGCCGTTTCCCGCCGGTCGCCCTTTGGAAGGGGCACGCCTAGGTCAACGTGACCGCGGACCTGGACCTGCGTGAAGATATTTTGATAGTCAGCCATTTCTAATGTTCCTTATACGGTCCATTGATCACTTCCAGATCGGGATGTTTTTCCAGAAATCCCACCACTCGACCCATGAGCCCTCATAGAACGGCCCACTGATGACGATGCAGATGGCGCTCCAGAACCCGGCGGAAAGCGCAAGGAACAGGCCCAGCCGGTGAATGCCGAGCGTGCCGATGGAGTATCCAAGAATATCGCGGAAAAATGTGTTCTCATGCTCGGGCGCTTTGACTTCCTGGCCCTTTTGAGGATTGGTCGCCGACAACACGAGCGCGCCGTGCAGCGCCAGCGCAAATGTCGTCACGAAGAAAAAGCTGACGGCGATCATGTGCGCGGGATTATAGTGAAAATTGACGTAAGCGTAGCCTGTATAAGACACCCAATCGAGGTGGCTCATGATGCCGTATGGGAAACCATGGGACCATGAACCCATCAGGACAGGGCGGATCACGACGAGCGTGACGTAGGCGAAGATCGCCACGCCGAAGGCGATGGGAACGTGATAGCCCATGCCAAGCTTGCGACAGATCTCTACTTCTCTCAGCGCCCATGAGACAAACGCGCCTATCGCGCAGATCGTTATGATCTGCCAGAGGCCGCCCTCAAGCATTGGCGCAAGGGACAATCCGTAACTTTCCGCTGGCGGATTGATACTGATCAGCCAAGGGTTCCATGTCGGGCCCGTCGCCGCGCCATAGAATATCAGCGCTGTTCCCAGGACAGAGAAAAAGAACGCGGTAATGCCAAAAAAGCCCACATATAGAGGGCCAACCCAGAAGTCGAACAGGTCGCCGCCGACAAGTGTCCCGCCGCGCACCCGGTACTTCCGTTCGAAACTCAAAAGAGCCATGTCTTAATTCCTTCAGTACGGCCAATCGGTGCGTCTTTTAATCGGCGCCGCCAGCGTCGCCGCCGGCCGAGGGCGGGCGCCGCATCGCATACTCGCAACTTTCTCCGAGACTTCTCCGAGCTGTCCGTATTCAGCCAGGAGCGTTCAGAGCCGGGAGCGCTCAGGAGCGGCAGTGTACTGACGATTTTCGTCAGCGCCCCACCGCCCCCGAAGGCCCGACGTCGCCGCGCCAAGCGCGGCGACGAGGTCAGGCGTTCCTGATCAGTTCGCTTGACTCGATCGAAGCGGCTGCTGAAGCCCCCGCCGTCCCGAGCCAGTTGAAGCGTTCGGTGCTGAGCAGAATAAAGTGGATCAGCAGCGCGAGGATGAAGAGGAACGTGAACAGTCCGATGAGCGCGCGGCGCGGATCGAACAAAAGCCATACTTTCCACATAGGTCGTTTCTCCTAGCCGATGAAAGGTGTGGCGAAGGCGCTCAGACCAGCGACGCTATCTTGCAGCATCGCATAGCCATTCGGGCCGGGTATCCACGGACGCCATGCCCACACCAGGAAGTGAGCAATGATGGCGATCACCGTGAAGATGATGAAACTCATCATGAATATCTTGTGAAACTCTTGGGCCTCAGTCGCCGTCAACCCTGACAGCGAATCAGACCTGCTACTTTCGTTCATCGGTTTACCTCCTTTGTTGGACCAATGGTCGTTGCCGCTATTTAGACCCGCGGCCAGGGCTTGTATCAGCAGCAATCCGGCTACTGAATTCTTGGATACGTTATGGCGCTCGCCCTGCGGCGCTCAGCCCATGAAAAGCCACGGCAAGGCCGAACGGGCCGAGCCTGCTGCTTCGCGGAAAATTGATTCTCGGCGCGTTGCGCCATGCCCTTGCCGCGACAGTCTGCGCAACGCAGCGGCGACGAGGCAGATAGGATAGGCGAGAACGAAGTAGAACCGGTATTCGCTTGTGGACTCAGAGCGCGCGCGCTCGACATCCAATCGCATTGTTTCAACGGCCATATTGCGTTTCCTTTGCCCTTGAGGGAGCGCGCGCTCCCCTTGTTGATATGCACGCGAGATGTTTGATCATGCCGCACGCACTCCCGACTTGCCGCGGAACGCCGCCTCGACGGCTTCTGCGGTGACGATTTTCTGCCCTGCCCCGCGCGCCACCCGCTCCGCTGCGTCTCGCAGGGATTTAGCGGCGGAGATGCGTACAAGGATGGGTTCCTCGGCGACGAGATCGTTCAAAAGTTCTGCTGCGCCTGCGTCCCATACGAGTTCGCCGCCGCGCTTGGCCGGCGTTGCCGCCACCTGGTCGAGATCGCGCGCAAGCGGCAGAATATTGAAGAGCGCATCGAACAAACCG
>CAZSBU010000121.1:2863-6175 GCA_964605055.1 uncultured Caulobacterales bacterium
TGAACGATGTACGTCGCGCCTGCGTAGCCCATGTAGGGCGTGCCGGTATGGCGCCGGATCAGCGCGCCCGGAAATGATGCTGGGATGAAAATTGATCGCGCGCCGGCTTCGGCGAGATACATGCGCTCATTATAGCTGCCATATACGACCAGAGGCGCGCCTGCTTTGATGGCGTTCCGTACGGCGTCATTATCTGTTTTCTGACCAGCCTTGCGTGAAATGGCAAAGCCGCAGGGCAGCCCGAGCTCGTCTTCGAGATAGTTCCGTACGCCGCGCGCATAAGTCTCGTTGGCGACGATGCCGAAGGTAGCTGTGCCGAAGAAATCCTGCGTCACCGAGCGCCACAAATCCCAGACGGGCTTGATGGTCGTGTGTTTCTCGCGCTCGATAAAGGGCTCCGGATCAAGACCGGTTAGCTCTCCCAAAGCGCGGAGGAATTTTGTCGTCGAGTGAAGCCCGATGGGAGCCTGCAGATAAGGCCGTTCGAGCGCCTCGCAGAGGAGCCGCCCAAATTCCCGATAGAGGCAAACATTCACCTCGGCGTCGCCAAGGTCTCGCACGTCGGCGAGATGGCTGCCGAGTGGAAACTCCATATGCACCGACGCGCCAATGCCTTCAATCAGCCGACGGATTTCAGCCAGGTCCGACGCCATGTTGAACATCCCGTAGGACGGCCCAATGATGTTGACGCGGGGCTTGGCGCCTTCTTTGAGCGGACGCGGTTTGGGGTTGCGGCCCTTTGACTGGCCATATTCGGTCCATAGCCAGGCGAGCGCGCGATCGGCGCACTGCCACTGGTCTTCATCAATCGTGCGGGGCAGGAAACGCTGGACGTTCGAGCCTTCCGGCGTGACGCCTCCGCCGATCATCTCTGCAATCGAGCCCGTGACGACTACTGCGGGCAATGCGCGATCGAGCGTTGCGCGCGCCCGCGTCATCGCAGCTTCCGTGCCGTGCTGACCTAGCTCTTCTTCGCCAAGACCAGTGACGACAATCGGTAGCTCGTGCGGCGGCAAAGCGTCTGTGTAATGAAGAACGGACGTCACAGGCAGATTTTCGCAGCCCACTGGTCCGTCGATGATGACTTGCAGCCCCTTGATGGCGGCGAATACGTAGACAGCGCCCCAATAGCCGCCCGCGCGGTCGTGATCGATTACAAGCATGCGCCTGCTCCCATCTGGTCGATGGCAATCTGGTTAAGCCGCTCGGCGATAGATTTACCCACCGATCGCCTCCTGTTCGCGCCTTGCTTTCGCGAGCGCCTCAAGACGGCGTTCCTGCTTTGCGCGAAAATCGGGACGGATCGCCGGTTCCCCCTGCCAGACGCCAGCGGAATCGCCTGATCCAACGCCTTCAAAAAAGGCGCGCATGTCGTTGAACCGGCCTTGATTGCCGATCGCCGCATTGACGACATCCGCCAGCGATCCCGCTCCCGCAGCCCCCATAAGGGGACGGGCCGAAATGAGGTTCGTGAAATAGAGCGACGGCCGCGCGCGTTCCTTCGCATACTGAACGACCGGAGTCGTACCTATGGCGAGGTCCGGATTGAATTCCTCAATCGCCGCAATGTCCTGCTCGAGGGATGCGCGGAAGCGCACCATCACGCCGCGCGCGGCGAGCCAGGCTTCGTCCTCGGTCGACCAGCGCGTCCGCGGGCAGGCGCTGCCGACGTAACGAACGTCCGCGCCGCTTTCGACAAGAAGGCGCGCCACCAGTAGTTCCGAGCCTTCATATCCGGAAACCGTGATCCGGCCCTTGATCGGCCTGGCGGCAAGCGCTGCCTCAATGCCCGGCAAGCAGGCATTCTGGGCGGCTTCAATTTTCGCAGCCGAGACGCCGCACGCTGCGCCAATCGCCGCCAACCACGCGGCGCTGCCGTCGCGGCCCACAGGGGCTGAACCAACGATTGGCCGGCCGGCGGACTCAAACTCGCGTATAGACGCGGTATAGAATGGGTGGATCGCGGCGGCGACAGAACAGTCGAGCGCTGCATAAAGCTCGCGCCACTCGCGCGTCGGAACCACGGGTCCGGCCGCAAGTCCCATCGGCGCCAACATGCGCGCGATGCTGACCGGATCGGCGGGAAAAATTTCGCCCAACAGCGCAACCGTTGGCGCCTCGCCGGTGACGCCCGCGGGACGCGCGACCGGGCCGGCTTCAGCTTCGCTGCGCGCATATTTCAGCATTGCGCCGGCGAGCACATCCTTGGCTTCGGCATGGGTTGGCACGCCGAATCCCGGCACATCGATGCCAATGATCCGTACGCCATTAATCTCTTTTGGCAACAGACGAAGCGGAACGCCAGAGGCCGTTGGAACGCAGAGATTGGTGACTACAATCGTGTCGTAGAGTTCAGGGTCGGCCAGCTTGTGAACCGCCTCGCGGATGTCTTCAAAGAGCTTGCCCGTTACCAGCGTTTCAGAATTGAAGGGCACATACCCGACGGTGCGCCGCGCGCCATAGAAGTGCGAGGTGAACGTCAATCCGTAGACGCAGCAAGCGGATCCGGAGAGCACCGTCGCCGTGCGGCGCATGCGCAAGCCAACCCGGAGCGAACCGAATGCCGGGCACATACTCTGGGGCTGGTCGTGCGGCCCGACGGGATAATCGCGCGCATAGGCGTCAAGAACGTCGCTCTTGCCGGCGGCTTTCGCCGCTTCGCGCATTTCTTCTTTGCCGCCATGACAGCCGCTCGTCGGCGGCGCTTGACCTGCCGTCGCGTTCGTATTTGTGGGCGTTTCCGATGCGTCGAGCGGGCTCACGGTATTCCTCAAACTGTTTCGTAGACGACTTCGAGCGAGGGACGCTCGACAACGCTCTTGCCGCACATATCTTCGAGAGTGGCGGGCTTGAGCTTGTAGTTCGCGCCGGTCTCAGAGGCCTTGAAGAGGGCGAGCAGCTGATCTTGCGTCAGCGGGGTCGGCCGTTCAGGCGTTGCGTCGGCGACATTCGCCGCCAGGTCTTCAAACAGGCTCGCCCACCGGTCGCCGGGCCGTCCGACAATCTGGTAATTGGCGCTCTTGCGGCGAATGTCTTCGTCAGCCGGAATGGCAGCGAGCACGCGGATACCGACCGCATCGGCGAAGGCTTGTGCTTCGCCCGTGCCGTCATCCTTGTTGATGACGATGCCCGCGACGCCGACATTGCCGCCAAGCTTGCGGAAATAGTCGACCGCCGAACAAACGTTGTTTGCAACGTACAGGGACTGAAGGTCATTCGACCCGACGACGATGACTTTCTGGCACATGTCGCGCGCGATCGGCAGGCCGAAGCCGCCGCAGACGACGTCTCCAAGAAAGTCGAGCAGCACGA
>CAZSBU010000121.1:6185-7814 GCA_964605055.1 uncultured Caulobacterales bacterium
AAAGCCGTGAATGATGCCGCGCCCGCCGCAACCGCGTCCGACTTCCGGTCCGCCGAGCTCCATTGCAAACACGCCGTCGCGCATGAAGCAGACGTCGCCGATTTTTACTTCTTCGCCGGCTAACTTCTTTTTCGTCGACGTCTCAATGATCGTCGGACACGCGCGCCCACCGAAAAGCAGCGAGGTCGTGTCACTCTTTGGGTCGCAGCCGATGAGCAAGACCTTCTTGCCCTGCTGGGCCATCATGTAGCTGAGATTGGCGAGCGTGAAGCTCTTGCCAATGCCGCCCTTGCCATAGATCGCGATGATCTGGGTTTCCTTCCGGACAGGGCCGGTAGAAACAGGATCAGGCTCGATCGCGGCTTCGGCGCGCAAGGTCTCGTCCATGATGCGGGCGGCCTCTTCGCCATCAAATGAGTCGTTCATTGTGCCCCCTCCAATCGAGAACCATTTTCAAACAAGTTGGATCCTGAAAGGCCGTGCAGTAGGCTTCAGGCGCGTTCATTGCCGGCGCGCGATGCGTGATCAGGCCGTCGAGCGACAACCGCCCATCGCGAATGAGAGCAACGACGCCGTCGAGATCAGGCTTTTTCCATTCCGCAGCGATCCGCAGGCGCGCCTCGCGCATGAAAGCCGGGGCAAAGCAGAACGAAAGCGGCTGGGCGTAAAACCCGGCGAGAACAATCTCTCCGCCGAAGGCAAGCCGCCCTATTAGGGTGTCTAGCAAAGCGCCGTCGCCGCTTACATCGTAGATCGAGCGGTAATCCTTGCGACCATCCCAATCCGGATCAATGACCGCATAGCCGTCAGCGTCCGCACGGTCAGGATTTACTTCCCAGACAACTGGCGGCGGCGCGTCAAGCGCAATTGCTAACCGCGCAAGCAATCGTCCGAGGACGCCATGTCCGATGATGAGATCCGGCGCCTTGCCGCCATTGATAGCGTGCAAGGCGGTCGCTGCGAGCGCAAGAAGAACGCCGCTATCTGCCCATTGCGGATCGATTGTGGTCACACGGTCAGCCGGAACGACTAGGCGTTGCGCCGCGCCGCCAAAGAGCCCGTGCGCGCCTTCAAATCCACGCGAGCCTGGCGCGAACACATGTGCGCCTAACATGTTCCGCGCTGCCGCACCGGTCGCAATGACCCGGCCAACTGATTCGTAGCCTGGGACGAGCGGATAGCCCATGCCTGGAAAGGGCGGCATCGCCCCGCTCCACAATAAGCGTTCCGTGCCCGTGCTGACGCCGCTCCAGTCGACATCGACGACGACGTCGCCATCGCTGGGCGCGATCAGTCCAAGCGTCCGAAGGCCGATCTCACGAGGGGCCTCGAAAACAACGGCGCTCGTCTCCAGCTGACAATCCGTAAACGTATCAGTTTGCGCCGGGTTCTGTTCCGCGCTTGCCGCCAGATCGCCAATGAGGGGGCGCCGGGGCTGGGTAGCGGGAGGCCGTGAGGTTGTCTGCATAGAGTGTCACTCTAGCTTTACGTTTCTAAACGTCAAGTTGAAATTACACTTTATTGCGACAAGACGAATTGACGGGTCGCCAGCGACCCCTCGGAACCACGCAAAAGACCTTTAGAGATCAGGCCCGGAGCAAAATGGCGCTGGTCAGGAATGGGCGCGGC
>CAZSBU010000122.1:0-3909 GCA_964605055.1 uncultured Caulobacterales bacterium
AGTTCGAGGGCGGGCAGATCGTCGCCAAGGAAACCGGCGCGCAGATCCCTATCACGCCGGAGGCGGCGGTTGATGCGGTGCGCATCGTCGGGTTCGTCGGGCTCGTGCAAGGATTGCGCGCCACCCGCGTCTTGCGCGGACGGGGCCCGCGGGCGCGCATTTCCTTCTTCCCGAAGAAACCACACTCTTACTATGCAATCTGGCCGGTATGCGCCCTTGCTGAGGTTAAAATCGTCGACGACCCGGCGGAGGCGGACCTGCATTTTTATTTCGAGGATCGCGACTATCTCAGCGCGCCTCGTCCCGCGCCATCGCCCAAGCCGTCTTTAAACGTCGGCTGTTATGACATTCGGAAGAGCGTCGTCGCGGCGGCCTTCGAGGAAACGTTTGGCTACAGCCTTACAATTGATCCATCGGCGTGGAACGGTCCGGCGGTTGAGAAATCGGAGGCGAACGGCAAGCATGACGGCAAGATCGTCATGTGTCCGCTTGTGGCCCCGCGCGCTGACCGCGTGTATCAACGGCTGATCGACAACACGTTCGACGGCACGGAATATATAGATATCCGCACGCCGATCGTTGGAGGGCGCATTCCGTTCGTTTATCTGAAACGTCGCACGAAATCGCTGCGTTTTTCGAACGAAAACCATCGCGTTGATATCGTCGAGGCGAGCGCCATGCTGTCGGCGACGGAGCAGGCCCAGATCGCCGCCCTCGCCCGCGCGATGTCGCTCGATTTCGGGGGCCTCGATGTCTTGCGCGACCGGGCGGACGGCCGGATTTATGTCGTTGACGTCAACAAGACCGATATGGGTCCACCGTCAGCCCTGTCAGTGAAAGGAAAAATGAGAGCGATGCGCGGGCTCGCCGACGCCTTCGGCGCGCTGGTCGACCAACGACTGGCGACAACCGCCGCCGAAAGGGTCGTCGCGCTTTGACCGCCATTTCATTCGTCAAGGACATCGATTTCACCTACGGCGCGGTCGACCGTTTATCGCCGCTCGTCCGGCGCGTCATTGCGCGCAATCCGGGCCCGTTCACCTACACCGGCAGCGGCGCCTATATCATCGGCAGTGATCACGGCCCGCTCGCCGTCATTGATCCGGGTCCGGATTTACCCGACCATGTCGACGCGCTGATGGCGGCCATTGGCGGGGCTCCGGTCAGCCACATTCTTATTACGCATACCCATCGCGACCACTGCGGCGCTGCGGCCGCGTTTGCTGCGCGCACCGGTGCAAAGACGTTTGGCGGCGGGCCGCATCCGCGCCGAACGGGCAACGCCGGCGCGCCGGCGCTGGAGGAAGGCGGCGATCTCGGTTTTACGCCCGATGTGGTGCTCGCCGACGGGGCGACGGTTGAAGCTGATGGATGGTCGATCGGCGCCGTCGCAACGCCGGGCCATCTGCCGAACCATTTGTGCTTCGCGCTGACGAGCGAAGGCGCGCTCTTTACGGGCGATCACGTCATGGGCTGGTCTACGACCGTCGTCGCGCCGCCTGAAGGAGATATGGGAGATTATCTGGCCAGTCTCGATCGGCTGCTCGCGCGGGAAGATGAGATTTATTACCCGACCCATGGCGCGCCGATTCGCAATCCGAAGGCGTTCGTTCGCGCGATCAGGGCGCACCGGCGAATCCGCGATGGCCAGATCCTCGATCAGCTGCGGCGCGGGCGTACGCATATTTCTGACATCGTGCCGGCGATGTACGCGGATATCGATCCGAGGCTGCATCCTGCGGCGGCGCTGAATGTGCTCGCACACCTCATTCGCCTTGTACGGATTGGCGAAGTGACCTGCGACGGCGAGCCTTCGGCCGAAACGGCGTTCGAGATCGCCTGACGCTAGCGCGCGTGACGCGCCGTCAGGGATAGAGCCGCGTCGTCGTCCAGCCTGCGCCCTGCCGGCGGAACAATAGCCGGTCGTGGAGACGGAACGGGCGGTTGACCCAGAACTCAATTTCGAACGGCTCGACAACATAGCCGCGCCAATAGGCCGGCCTTACCGCGTCCCGCCCTTCAAAGGCGGCGACAGTCTCGTCATAGACCCGGCGCAGCGCCTCGGCGCTCTCAACCGGGCGCGACTGGGCCGAGGCAATGGCGGCGAGGCGCGCGCCGCGCGCGCGTTCGGCAAAATAGGCGTCGGTCGCTGCGTCGCTGGCGAAAGCGACCTTGCCCCTCACCCGCACCTGCCGGCGGATCGATTTCCAGTGAAAGCATAGAGCCGCAAGCGGGTTTGCGGCGATGTCTTCGCCCTTCGCGCTTTCGGCGTTGGTGTAAAAACTGAACCCCTCGGCGGTCAGGTCTTTCAGCAGGACCATCCGCACGTCCGGCGCGCCGTCCGCACCTGCCGTCGCGAGCGCCATGGCGTTCGGGTCGTTGACCTCGCGCGCCTTCGCCAGCGCGAACCATTCCTCAAACAAGGCGAACGGATCGTCGCGGGTGAAAACGTCGCCTTGATCCTCGTCTACCCGATAGGATTCCTCGCTGGGAGTGGGCGGAATGATCGGTGATGTCGCCATAACTGGGTCTCCTGTCGCGCCTTAACTCTCCGGGACGCAAGATGTGTATAATATCCATCCCGCAAGGCTCCATAGGCGACACCATGTCCTTCAATACGTTCGGCCAGATGTTCCGATATACAAGCTGGGGGGAATCCCACGGTCCGGCAATCGGCTGCGTCATCGACGGCTGCCCGCCCGGCCTCGTCTTGCGCCCGGAATACATCCAGCAAGCCCTCGATCAACGCCGTCCGGGCACGTCAAAATTTGTCACCCAGCGCCAGGAGCCGGACGCTGTGCGCATCGTGTCGGGCGTTTTCGAGGATGACCGCACAGACGGGCCGCGCACCACAGGCGCGCCAATCAGCCTTATCATCGACAATGTGGACCAGCGCTCAAAGGACTACAGCGACATCCGCGACAAATATCGCCCCGGCCATGCGGACTATACCTATGACGCCAAATACGGCCTGCGCGATTATCGCGGGGGCGGACGATCTTCCGCCCGCGAGACCGCACCCCGCGTCGCCGCTGGCGCCGTCGCCCGATTGGTTTTACAATCTCTATACGGAGATAGTGTCGATGTCCGCGCTTGCCTCGTCCAGATGGGGCCGTTGACCGTCGATCGCGCGCGCTTCGACTGGGCGCACGTAGCGGACAATCCGTTCTGGTGTCCCGACGCCGTCGCAGCCAAGGAATGGGAATCGCGCCTCGACGCCGCGCGCAAGGCGGGATCTTCCCTCGGCGCGACAGTCGAGGTGGTTGCGAGCGGCATTCCCGCCGGACTGGGCGCGCCGATTTACGGGAAGCTCGACGCCGATCTAGCGGCAGCGCTGATGTCGATCAACGCCGTCAAAGGCGTCGAGATTGGCGCCGGGATGGGAGCGGCCGCTCTTTCCGGCGAAGAAAACGCGGACGAGATGCGGATCGAGAACGGCCGCCCGGCGTTCCTTTCAAATCAGGCCGGCGGCGTGCTGGGCGGCATCTCCACGGGCCAGGACATCGTCGCGCGGTTCGCCGTCAAACCCACATCCTCGATCCTCAGCCCGCGCCGGACCATCGACCGGTTTGGCCGCGAGACCGATATTTCGACGAAAGGCCGACATGATCCATGTGTCGGCATTCGCGCCGTTCCCGTCGGCGCGGCGATGATGGCCTGCGTGCTGGCGGACCACGCACTTCGCCATCGCGCTCAATGCGGATGACGACATTGCCCACTCCGCGCGAAGCGTGGAATGATCACCTCCATGAGCCAGCCAGTAAAGCCGGACCAGCATCCAGACCGATCGCCTGAAGCGCGCGCGTTTGAAGGTGCTGTCAAGCAGCTTTGAACGTTGTGATCTTTGTCAGGAATGCGAGCTTTTGCGCCGTTTGCGTCAGACCGGCGGGGGCGGAGACGGCGTTGAGG
>CAZSBU010000122.1:3919-5122 GCA_964605055.1 uncultured Caulobacterales bacterium
TCGTGCAGCGCGCGGGGGAAATTTTCTAGCAGCCTGTCCATGCCCGGCTCGTCTCCGTACTGAACTGTATCGACCAGAATGAAGGCGCCGCCGGGCTTCAAGAGCCGCGCGATCTCGACAGCAACCTTCGACCGAATGGCGGGCGGCAATTCGTGAAAGAGGTAGACCGCCGTAATGACGTCAAACGAGGCGCTCGGCAGCCCCGTCTCTTCGGCGTTCGCCTCGACGAACCGGATGTTCCGCGCCGAACCGAGCCGGGCGCGCGCCTTTCCGAGATAAGCCGGCGACAAGTCGAGGGCCACCGTGTCGAGTTGGGGCCAGTTGTCTTTGACTGCCTCAAGGAATGCGCCCGTGCCGCACCCGATATCGAGAAGGCTCGCGGTCGCCGGGTCCCGCCCGGCAAGGCATTCGCGGATCGCCGGCAGCGCCTGTCGCCGCATCGCGCCAGCGGCGCCCGTGAACAGCGTTTCGACTTGCATGTCGTAACGCTCGGCCGAGCCTTCCGACAGCCAACCGTCAGTCTGGTAATGAAAATTCTGCAGGAAGTAGCGCGGATATTTCTCACGCGGCGCCCCGCTCAGCACCTCGGAATGGCCGCGCTCATGCTTGCGGCGCGCCACTTTCTCCGTGTCCTGAAGGTAATCGCGGCTCGCCCGCATCATTGCGGCGAATGATGGCGGCCTGCGAGAGTCGACGGGAAAGCGGTATTCGCCTTTCGCAATGTTCTCCCAATCCGTCTGGAAGAGCTCGCGAAATGAATCGCGCAGTCGTTCCCGATCGAGCGGGGCGAATTCTTCCGCCGCCGGCGCCTCGCCCGGCTGAGACACCGGGCCCATCTTGCGACGGCCGGCGAGATAGTGCCCCGTAAACCAGGCGATGCGCGCCAGTTGCGAGGCGCTGTAGGCCGCGCGTTGCAAGCCCATCGCGAGGGTCTGGGCGCCGGACGGGGCGCGCAACGATCCGCCAGTTTCCATCGGTTATGCTTTCCTGAACGCCGCGACCAATTCGATATGCGCAGAGTAGGCGAATTGATCCACCGGCGTCACCTGCGACAGGACGTATCCGCCGGCGGCGAGGATGGCCGCGTCGCGCGCAAAGGTCGCGGGGTTACACGACACCGCGACGATCCGCGACAACGCTGACCGCGCCAGCTCGCCGGCCTGCATCTCGGCGCCGGCGCGCGGGGGATCGAACACAGCGGCG
>CAZSBU010000122.1:5132-7799 GCA_964605055.1 uncultured Caulobacterales bacterium
CGTCCTGACCGACAGCGCCGCCGAGCCGAACGCGCTCGTCACCGTGGGCCGGGGGGCCGGGCAGGTTCCGAACCTCGGCGCGGACCGGACTGAACGGGGTGGCGACGTTCGCCGCGCGCTGGGCGGCGGCGGCGGCTGCACGCAGCGCCCCGATAGCGGGCGCATCCGCATCAAAGGCCGCAACGCTTGCGCGCCGCGCGAGCGGCAGGGAAAATGCGCCGCATCCGGAAAATAGATCAACAATGCGCCGTGCGCCTGTCACTTCCGCCGCTACAAGCCGTCGCAGGATCGCCTCGGCCGGCGCGCTCGCCTGCAGGAAACCACCAGGCGGGGGCGTGACCGCCACGTCGTCAAAATGAACAATCGGACTGGCGAAGGTGATGATCGCTTCGCCATTGAGCGAAAGCCGCACGGCTCCTGCCGCCTCAGCCGATTCCGTCAGCCGGGCGAAGGCCGCGCCGAAAGGCTCGACAGCGCGCGGTGCAATCAGGTTCAGATCAAAGCCATTGTCGCATCGCGTTACCGCGATGTCGAACGTGGACGCATCATATGACGCGGCAAAGGCGCGCAGAGCCGGAAGCGCCGCTGAAAACTCGGGCTCCAGAACGAGGCAAGTCTCGATATCGACAACCCGCCCCGAAGCGCGCGCATTGAACCCGAGGATCGCGCTCTTGCCGTCGCGCCGCACGGCGAAGGTCGCGCGTCGCCGCGATGCGACGGGCGGCGCCTCGACCGGCGCGACAACCTCTTGCAGGAGCGCAGGATCGAAGCCCGTATGCGCGAGCGCGTCAATAACGCGTTCGCGTTTCCATTGGCGTACATACGGGTCCGAGAGATGCTGGACCGCGCACCCGCCGCAGGCGCCGTATTGCGGGCACGGCGGCGGCGCTCGTTCCGGACCCGCCTCAATGAGGTTCACCAGCGCGCCGCGCGCCCCGCTTGCCTCGATGAGCGCAAGATCCCCCGGCGCCGTTAAAGGCGCAAATACAGCGCCCATATCGTCGCGGCCAATGCCGTCGCCCTGGGACCCGATTTTCTCGATACGGATCGTCGTCCGCCGCGCAGGCGGTTGCGGCCGGCGCGCTACTTGAGTTCTTCCACTATGCCTGCCGCCGCGCGCCAAGTAGCAGCTCCCTGTTGCCGTCGCCGCCCTCAATCGGACTGTCGATGACGCCGAGCGGCGCCCAGCCGTGCTCGGTCGCAAGCCAATTCGCAATCTCTGCCGCCACCCGCGCGCCCCTCGCCGCGCCGTCGCGGACGATGCCGCCCTTGCCGACGCCGTCGGGGCCAAGCTCGAATTGCGGCTTGACGAGCGCAACAAGAAACGCGCCCGGCGCGACAAGCGTCAGCGCCGGCGGCAAGGCTTTCCGCAAGCTGATGAAACTGACGTCGGCGACCACCAGATCAATTTCATCCGTAATGAGCGCCGGCGTAAGGTCGCGCGCATGCGTTTTTTCGAGGTTGATGACCCGTTCGTCTTGCGCGATCGCCGGATGCAATTGCCCGGCGCCTACGTCGACCGCCCAGACTTTGCGCGCGCCGCGCCTTAGCAGCGCATCGGTGAAGCCGCCGGTGGAGGCGCCGAGATCAAGGCAGACCATGCCCGAAGGGCCGACGCCAAAAGCGTCAAGTCCGGCCGCGAGCTTTACCCCGCCCCGGGATACGAAAGGATAAGCGGGTCCGGAGACGCGGATGTTCGTCCCGACTGACACCATGGCTGATGGCTTTAACGCCGGCGCCTCGTCAACAAACACGCATCCGGCGGCGATCGCGGCCTGCGCCCGCGCGCGCGTTTCAAACGCGCCGGTCTCAACGAGACAAAGATCGAGCCGCTGTTTCGACGTCGGAGGCTCTCCCGTGAAAACGCCCGGCGCCGTCAGCCCCGGATCTTGATGACGTCCGCCGAACGCCCGAGCGCCTTCATGACGGTTTCGACGATATGGGGCGCATTGAGGCGCGCCTCGTCATACATTTTCATCGGGCTGTCGTGGTCCTGATAGATGTCGGGCAACACCATCGTGCGCACCTTCAGGAGGCCGCCGTCGAGTGCGCCTTCGTCGCTGAGGAAGTGCAGAACGAACGCGCCAAAGCCGCCGACCGAGCCCTCTTCGATGGTGATGAGCACTTCATGGTGGCGCGCGAGCTGGCGAATGAGGTCATGGTCGAGCGGCTTGGCGAAGCGCGCATCCGCGACCGTCGTCGGCAGGCCATGAGCCTCCAGGCTGTCGGCCGCCTTCATCGCTTCCTGCAGGCGCGTGCCGAGCGACAGGATCGCCACTTTCGATCCCTCACGGACGATCCGGCCCTTTCCGATCTCGAGAATGCGGCCCTGCTCGGGCAGTTCGAGCCCGACGCCCTCGCCGCGCGGATAGCGGAACGCGATCGGACCTTCGTCATAGGCGGCGGCCGTCGCCGTCATATGCATCAGTTCAGCTTCATCGCCCGCAGCCATCAGCACCATGTTGGGCAGGCAGCCGAGGTAGGCGAGGTCGAACGAGCCGGCATGCGTCGCGCCGTCCGCGCCAACGAGACCGGCGCGGTCCATGGGAAAGCGCACAGGCAGGTTCTGAAGCGCCACGTCGTGCACGACGGAATCATAAGCGCGTTGCAGGAACGTCGAATAGATGGCGCAGAACGGCTTCATGCCGTCTGCGGCAAGACCCGCCG
>CAZSBU010000123.1:0-6525 GCA_964605055.1 uncultured Caulobacterales bacterium
AAATCGGGCTGAAGGCCCGGAACCTGCTTGGCGACGACTATGACGCCACGCAGGTATTCCCCGACGGTACGGTTGCGCTGTTCGACACCTATCAGCTTGGGCGGGAGCTTTCTGTCAGCCTGTCGCGCACGTTCTAGCGCGTTTCCCCGGGTTTAACGTTCAGGGCCCATATTGACGGCAGCCGCTCCAATAGGTGGGCGGCTGCCGTTTCTTTTGCTAGGAACGGGCTCGTCAGACAGGCAGACAGGCTCAGTGGCATTTCTCGACCTTCAACGATCGTTCAGGCCGGGTTCCGCGCAGGCGGGCCAGGGGAGCGGCATTTCCGCTCTGACTGACATCGCCCGCCGCCTGAACTGGAGCGCCCGTACAGAAGCCCGCGTTGTCTTGCTTGTTGAGGTTGCGTTAACCATTGCTGCCGCGATCGTCATTGGCAGGCTTTTCTGGGCCCTGCTAGCTCCGCTTGAAGGCCCAACGCCGGGCGCTGTTGCGCCGCGTGCGCCGATAGCTGAAGCCGCGGTTGCAACGGTTCCAAGGGATCCGTTCCGCGCTGCAGGCGCCGGCGCCGCCGTTGAACTCGGCGAGGGACCTGCGCTTGAAGATGTCGCCGAGACCAATCTCAGTCTAACGCTCCACGGCACATGGATCGATGAACTTGGCGGCTCAGCCGTCATCGCAACGCCCGATGGCGCACAAAAGCGCTTTAAAGTGGGCGAGGCGATCTTGCCGGACGCCACGCTCGACCGGGTATTCCGCGATCAGGTCACCATACTCCGCGGCGGCGTACGCGAGTCGCTGCGCATGCTTAACCGGCAGGAGCGAGGCGCCGGCGCGCCCGCGCCGACCGCGCCGCTTGCGGAGGCGCCAATCGAACAGCCTCAACTCCCCGATGGCGCCGCTGAAGAACTGGCCCGGAGGTTATCTCAAGGACAGGAACTCGGCGTCATAGGCGATCATGTGCTGGTGCTGGCGCAGGATAGCGGAGGAGGCCCGCCTGAGGTGTCCCTCTGGCCGCTCGGATTGCCGGAAAAGTTCGAGGCTCTCGGGCTGAAAGCTGGCGATCGGCTTGTAGCTGTTGCGGGCAGTCCGCTTGGGGCTGATCTCCTCTCCGCCGCAACGCGCCTTGCCGAGGCGACCGATTTAGCTCAGATCGAAATCACGGTTGAGCGCGAGGGGCAACGCACCCCCGTACAAATTCAGCTTCAGGACGATGGTGACGGACGCTAGATGACCATGACTCAGCCGGCCATCCTCCGCGCCTTCGCAGGCTTTACTGTTGCGCTCGCCGTTACTACCGGCGCGATGGCGCAGACCCAGTCGCCATCGCAAGCTCCATCGCGGACGCAGGAAGATTGTTCGCAGGCGATCAATTATGAGGAAGCGGACATCCGCTCTATCGTTGATGAAATCGCGATGCGCACGGGCAAGAAATTCGTGCTCGATCCGCGGGTGCAGGGGCGGGTAACGATAAAATCCGGCCCGAACGCCGGCGTCTGCCCGGGCGAGGCGTGGGAATTGTTCCAGGCGGCGCTGCGCGTGATTGGCTTTGCGGCGACGCCGATTAACGCCGACAGCTACCGCATCGTGCCGCTGCAAGAGGGGTCCCGGGCGCCAGGACCCGTCGGCGCCGTTTCCGAGCGCGGCGCCATCGTCACGCAAATTGTCCGTCTCAACAATATTGACGCGCGCGAAGCTGCGGCGAACCTGGCGCAATTGGTTAGCGAACGCGGCGTCGTTGCGCCCGTGCGCAGCGGCAATTCCATCATTCTCGTAGACACGGCCGACAATGTTGCGCGCCTCAGAGAAGTGCTGGGGCAGATTGACCGCGACACGACCGTTTACAGAACGGTGGGCTTGAATTTTGCCTCGGCGACGGCGGTTGCGAAGATACTCGAGGGCCTTGCGCAAGAAATCACCGAGGAGGGTGGCGGCGGTAAAAAGGCGAGCGTCGTGCCGGTCGAGGCCAGCAACTCCATCCTCATCCGCGCCGAGCCGTCGATTGTTTCGCGTCTCGTCAGCGTGGTCGCAGAGCTTGACCGCATTGGTGAAACCAAAGGCGACCTTTCGGTCATTCGACTCAATCATGCGAACGCGGAAGATCTTGCTACGCTGTTGCGCGAAATCGCAACGACCCAGCCGGCGGCGACCGGGGAGGAGGGCGCTTCGGCCAGCCGGTCGCGGGCGAATGTTTCATTCCACAACCCGACAAATTCGATCATCATCTCGGGCGATGCCGATATTCAGAAGACGCTGCGCAGCGTCATCGACCAACTCGACGTGCGCCGCGCACAGGTGTTGATTGAAGCTATTATCGTCGAGGTGTCGGACACAACGGCGCGTAACCTTGGCATCCAGTATTTTATTACCGGAACAGGCGGCAGCCGCGTGCCTTTTTCGACGACCAATTTCGCCAGCGCGCAGCCCAACATTCTCGCGGCCGCTGGTTCGCTCCTCCTGCAGCAGGATGGAATACCGACAGACTTCCAGAGCCAGAGCGGCGCTGTCGCGCAAGCGGCTTTGACTTCGCTTCTCGGCATTAATGGTTTCGCGCTTGGCGGCGCCGGCGCGCTCGGCGACAATTCTGTGTTTGGCGGTATACTGACCGCCCTGAAGGAAGACACGCAGTCTAACGTCTTGTCATTCCCGTCGGTCGTTACGCTGGACAATCAGGCGGCAACGCTTTCCGTAGGGCAGGAAATTCCGATCACGACAGGCGAAGCCGTTGGCGACAACTTTTCAAACGCCTTCAGAACGGTTTCGCGCGAAGAAGTAGGCGTCATTCTAGAAGTCACTCCACAGATTAACGAAGGCGGCACAGTGACATTGTTGATCCGCCAGGAGACGTCGAGCGTCGAAGGTCAGATTATCGCCACCTCGACGGACCTCATCACCAATAAGCGGGTGATATCAACCACAACGCTCGTCGACGATGGGGATATACTTGTCATCGGCGGGCTTGTTGATCAGTCGTCGGAACGGCAGGAAAGCAAGGTGCCGTTTCTGGGCGATCTGCCGGTAGCGGGCAATCTTTTCAAGACGCAAGCGAAGTCGCGCGACAGGCGGAATCTTATGGTCTTTATCCGGCCAACTATCCTGCGTGACCGGGATTCTGCTGGCGCGGCGACCCAGAAAAAACTCGACTATATCCGCGCCCGAGAACTCCTCTCGACAGGCCGGCCGGAGTCTGAACTGGAAGCGCTGATCGAACAGGTGACGGGCGTCGAGGGTGCGGGGGCGGCTCCGCGATGAGCGAGACGCAATCCATTTCGCCATTGCCGCTTTCTTATGCATTCGCCAAGGAGCGCGGGCTAGTGGTGCTGGATGGGATGGCCCGGCCTGCGCTTGTCGGCGCGCGTGGACGGCCCGATCCCTGGGCGTTGGTTGAGGTGCGGCGGTTCGTTGGCGCACCGATCGTCATCGAAGAGATGCCAGCTGAGGCGTTTGAGCGGCGATTGTCGGAAATTTACGCTGCGAAAAGCATTCAGGCGGCTGATTTCGCTTTCGAAGGCGACGAGACAGACCTTGCTTCGCTCGCAGAGGGATTGCCGACAACGGCTGACCTGCTCGATAGCGAAGACGATGCGCCGGTCATCCGGCTGATTAATGGAACCATCGCCGAAGCCGTAAAACTGAAGGCGTCGGACATTCACATTGAACCGTATGAGAAGACGCTATCAATCCGCCTACGGATCGATGGCGTCCTGCGCGAGGTGTTGTCTTTCCCGTCGCGATTGACGCCGGTGCTGACGAGCCGGGTAAAAGTGATGGCGCGGCTGGATATCGCCGAGAAACGACTGCCACAGGACGGTCGCATTTCGCTCACTCTTGGCGGCAAGATGGTGGACGTACGGGTGTCGACGCTTCCGGCGCGCTTTGGCGAGCGCGTGGTCATGCGTATTCTCGACAAGGAGGAGGCGCGACTCGATCTCGACGCGCTCGGCATGCCAGCCGATACGCTGACCCGATTGCGGCAGGCGCTGCAGCGGCCAAACGGCGTCATTCTTGTCACTGGGCCAACCGGTTCAGGCAAGACAACGACGCTCTACGCCGCGCTATCGCTGCTGAACGATCCGAGCCGCAATATCCTGACTGTCGAGGACCCAGTCGAATATGCGATCGACGGCGTTGGCCAGACGCAGATCAATCCGAAGATCGGCATGACTTTCGCGACCGGTTTGCGCGCGATTCTTCGTCAGGACCCCGATGTCGTGATGGTTGGCGAAGTGCGCGACGGAGAGACGGCGCAGATCGCCATTCAGGCGGCGCTGACGGGTCACCTTGTTTTATCTACGGTGCATACGAATTCCGCCGTCGGGGCCGTTACCCGTCTGCGCGATATGGGCATTGAGCCCTTTCTTTTGGCGTCGACCGTGGCGGCGGTGCTGGCCCAGCGGCTCGTTCGACGGCTATGCCCGACCTGCAAGGAACCTCACGCGCCGGATGCGGCCGAACAGGCGTTGCTCGGTCTCGAGGCCGACTCGAACGCAACCATTTGCCGGCCCAAGGGCTGTGGGCGGTGTGGACATTCCGGCTATGAGGGCCGGATCGGTCTGTATGAACTGATGGTCGCAGATGAGACACTTCGTCGGCTCATCCATGACGACGCCGGGGAAGAGAAGCTGGCCTCTCATGCGTTCCGCCGCGTCGACACCCTTGCCGCCTCCGGTTTTCGCCACGTCCTCGCCGGTGTAACGTCGATCGAGGAAGTCCTGCGCGTCGTGCGGCAGGAGGAAGACGATGCCGTCGTTTGAATATCAGGCCATCGATGCTGGCGGGCGTTCGCGCCGCGGCGTCGTCACCGCCGACACCGCGCGTCAAGCGCGTGGGGAATTAAGGCGGCTGAACCTGACGCCAGTGGCGATTTCGACGCCTCGCGAGGGCGGTCGGGCCAGCGGCGGCAAAGCGCCGCCGCGCGTGCGCGCCGGGGATCTCGTGCCTCTGACGCGCCAGCTAGCGGTACTTATTGGCGCATCCACGCCGCTTGAGGAGGCGCTCAGCGCAGTTGCGCTGCAGACAGATCATCAAGGCGCGCGCAAGCGGCTGTTGGCCGTGCGCGAGCGCGTGATGGAGGGGCGCCGTTTCGCCGACGCGCTTGCGGAAGACAAGAAATCTTTCCCGGACCTTTATCGCGCCGTCGTCGCGGCCGGAGAGACCTCTGGCGATCTGGCGGGCGTGCTTGAGCGCCTTGCGACCATGCTCGAAAAAAACCGCGCGATGAAAAACAAAGCGCTCGCCGCGCTCGTCTATCCGGCAGCGCTTGCGCTGGTCGCAGGCGGCGTCGTCACGGCGCTCATGACGCTTGTCGTCCCAAAGATCATGGAGCAATTCTCCGCCTTCAACGCCGAACTGCCCTTCGTCACGAAGTTGGTCGTGTCGACCTCGAACTTCATCGCCGATTACGGGCTCGCCATGATTGCGGCCGCCCTCGCGCTCGCGGTTGGCCTCTGGCAGGGCCTGAAGCAGCCCGCATTCAAATTGCAATTCGATCGTCTGATGTTGGGCGTTCCTGTCATGGGGCCGTTGCTGCGCGGCCTTGACGGCGCGCGCTTCGCGCGCACGTTGTCAACGCTGTTCGCCGGCGGCTCGCCATTGCTCGATAGCCTCCTCGGCGCGCAACGCACGATATCGAACGACTTCATTCGAACCCGGATCGACGGGGCGATCATTATGGTGCGCGAGGGGGTATCGCTCGCAGGCGCCCTCAAGCGGTCGGCCGTATTGCCCTCAATGATGGTGCATATGATTGCGGCCGGCGAACGCGCGGGGTCGCTGCCGCTCCTTCTCGATAAAGCGGCCGCGCAATTGGAGGAAGAATTCGATACCGCGTCGACGGTCGCCTTGCGACTGCTCGAGCCGGCGATCATCGTCCTTTTGGGCGGAATTGTCATGATGATCGTGGTATCAATCATGTTGCCGATCTTGCGCCTCAACGCCCTGGCAGCGGGCTGATGCGGCGCCAACCAGAGGGAGATCCGCCGGTGAAACAACGCCTGAAAGCCCGAAATCGCGCCCAGCGCGGTATTACGCTTATTGAATTGCTGGTGGTGCTGACGATCCTTGCGCTGATTTCGGCGCTCGTGGTGGTCAACGTGTTGCCTGAACGCGATCGCGCTGCAGTTCGTAAGGCGCGGATCGACATTGGCATTATTGAAAGCGCGCTCGATCAATACCGTCTCGATCTCTTCCGCTACCCGTCGACTGAGCAAGGCCTTCAGGCCCTCGTCGAGGCGCCGTCCAGCGGTCCGTTGCAGGATCAGTTCCGGCCCGGCGGGTACATACGCGGCGGCGTGCCGCTCGACCCTTGGGGCAATCCTTATCAATACCGGTTTCCCGGCGAACGCGGTGAGATCGACGTCTTCTCTTTCGGGGCCGACGGCGAGCCGGGTGGAGAAGGGTTAAACGCCGATATCGGTAACTGGGAACGGGAGTAGGACGCGTGAAGGCGCGTCAGGCCGTCGCGACGGCAAAGTTGGCTGACTGTCCCCGATTTTCCGAGTCGAGATACCGCTCACCGTCCACGCTGTATTC
>CAZSBU010000123.1:6535-6795 GCA_964605055.1 uncultured Caulobacterales bacterium
GCTGATTGAGCTGCTTGTCGTGTTGGCGATCCTCGCATTCGCATCAGGAATCGTTGTCGTCAATCTGCCCTCTGTTCGCAGTCCCGCGCAGGCGAGCGCCGAGAAATTCGCGACCCAATTGCAAGCCGCTAACGAAATGGCGGTGATGTCGACACCAAGTTTGCGCATAGAGAGCGACGATAATGGGTATCGCTTCCAGAGATTGACCGTAGAGGGATGGACATCTGAAGGGCTGCCCGTGTTACTGCGCGCCGATGCGA
>CAZSBU010000123.1:6805-7707 GCA_964605055.1 uncultured Caulobacterales bacterium
ATCGCGCGCGGCGTCGCGGCGGAATTTCGCTTTGTTGACCTGACAGATGCAAACGCCAGATATCTGAGCGGGCCGTTGCCCGTTGAGGAGAATGAGGTTCGGCGAGCAGCGCTCGACCCGGCCGGCATGGCGCCGCGCGTTGAGGCGACGTTCTCTGGCTATGGCCAGCGCTGGCGCGTTGTTGCGCCGTCGGGCGGCCCTATAGAGGTCGGTCGTGACGGCTAGCGGGAAGCGCGAAAAGTTTCTTTGGCGCTTTACGTTACTTCGCTTGAGGTCGCACAGCGAAAGCGGGCTGACGCTCGTTGAGACACTTATTGCGCTCGCAATCATGGCGGCGGTCGTTACCGCTATCGCAGCGCTGGTCGGACAGACTGCGCAGCAATATTCCCGTACTGAGGAAATACTATTGGCTGGGACGCTAGCGGATAATTTGCTGATTGAAGAGCTTGCGCGCCCGGACGTTCCTTCGGAGACGGAGGATGAAGGCGTTGTTGAATTCGCTGGCCGGGAATGGGCGTTCGTGCGCCGTGTCGGCGCCTCCGACCGCGAACTTGTGCAGATATCTATTGACGTGCGGCGCGCCGACGAGACGAGAGTGCTTGCGTCCGCGACGACCTTGCGGGGCCCTCCGTGACGGGGCATCGACAATCGGGATTGACGCTCGCGGAGTTGCTTATCGCGCTGGCGATCCTTGGGCTGATTTCAACCGTCGGCGTCTATTCGCTGCGACTCGGTCTTGATTCCCGCGATCAATTCGCCGCGGCCGACGCGCGGCTAAGTTCCCTGCAGATTGCCCGCACGCTAATCAGGGAGGATATGTTGCAAATTGCGCCGCGTGCGGTGCGCGACGCCGATGGCGCGCGCCAGCCAGGGAGCTTTTTAGGCGGCGATTTGTTCGGCCT
>CAZSBU010000124.1:0-7667 GCA_964605055.1 uncultured Caulobacterales bacterium
CGGGCCGAGGCGGCGTAGTTCAATTTCATGCAACCGGTCGTGCGCGACAGCGACAATCGTTAGTAGCGGCGCCCGCTCTCGCAAAGCTTCGACCGCTCGATTGACCGCTGGCGGATCATCCATTGTCAGAATGACGGCGCCTGCTTCAAGCGCACCCGCATTCACCAGCACGTCAAGGCGCGAGGCGTCGCCGTAGTAGACCTTGAAGCCGAACCGTTCTGCGTTGCGGATATGACTTGGATTGCGGTCGATCGCTACGACTTTGACGCCGGCAGCGCCGACGATCTGGCTGATGATCTGGCCCATGCGACCAAAGCCGCCGATCAATACGTGCCCTTCGGCGGCGGGCGCTGTTTCGAAACCATCGGTTGCTTCGCCTTCCTTGGAAGAAAGACGGCGCGCAAGGATCATCGCGAACGGCGTCATGATCATGGAAAGGGGCACAATTGCCGACATCAGCGTCGCTTGCGCATCGGTGAATAGCGCCGATGCAACGCCAAGGCTGAAGACGACAAAGGCGAACTCGCCACCCTGAGATAGCGCTGCCCCCGCCTTAAGACCGTCTTCGCGATCGCCGCCGAACAGGCGGACCAGAACATAAACGATTGCTGACTTTAATATCGTCAACCCAACCGCAGCGCCGAGGATAATCGCCCATGCATCAAAGATTAGCGACAGATTGAGCCGCATGCCGATGGAAATGAAAAACAGACCGAGCAACAAGCCGCGGAACGGCTCAAGGTCCGTCTCGATCTGATGGCGGTAGGCGGACTCAGCCAGCAATACCCCGGCGAGCAGCGCGCCAAGCGCCATCGATAAGCCCGCCCACGATACGGCGAGCGAAACGCCGGCCACGATAAACAGTGCGGACGCGGCGAACGCCTCACGCGATCCAGACCCCGCCACCAAACGCAAGAGTGGATTGAGCGCGAAACGGCCGACAACGAATATCGCGACAATCACCGCGGCGCCGCGAGCGGCCGCATCGCGCCAGTTCGACATATTGGTGGCGATATCGCCAGCGTCCGTCGCCATTGCTCCATCCGTAGGCATGCTCGCGAGAAATGGGACGATGGCGAGGAGCGGTACAACGGCAATGTCTTGCAGGAGCAGGATCGGAAACACTCGCCCCCCATAGGACGAATTTAACTCTCCCCGGTCCTTCATGTATTGAAGCGCTAGCGCCGTTGAAGAAAATGCGAGGGAAAACCCGGCAACCAGCGAGGCCGGCAGAGTCATGAAGCCTGAAAGATAGATAAGGCCCCCGATCGCAAGCCCAGTCACGATCATCTGCGCGGCGCCGAGGCCGAATATGTTTTTTCGCAAGTCCCATAACCGGCCAAGCGATAATTCAAGCCCGACGAGAAAAAGAAATAGCACAACGCCCAGCTCGGCGACGTGGAAGACGCCCTCTTCCTGGTCGAGCAAATTAAGTACAGACGGACCAATAATGATCCCGGCGACGAGGTAGCCGAGAATCGACCCCAGCTTGAACCGATTGAATATGGGAACGGCGATAGCAGCGGCCCCGAGATAGGTGGCCGCCTCAACCAGAAAACCGCCGCTTTCCACCGCCATTGCTCGCCGCCCCCGGGATTATCTGTCTGTAATCCGCGCGCTGACTAACGCGGCCATCATCCCCATCAGATGGCGAGCCCTGCGTATTCGTCAAGCCCAAGCGCTATATTCAGGTTCTGGATCGCCTGGACGGCTGCTCCTTTTAAAAGATTGTCCTCTGCGCAGACTACGACGGCGCTGGAACCATCGCTGGCGACATCGAAGCCGCCTATCAGAACGCCTGTCCGTCCTGCTCCGTCGCGGAGCTCAGGGGGGTCTTCCCGAATTGAAATTAATCCTTCGCCGCCATAGGCCGCCTGATATATTTCCTTCAAAGCTGCCCGATCGAAAGGCGCTTCAGACGACGGCGCAAGCGGCAAGTGCAGCGTTACGATCAGTCCCCTGAAGGCCGGGTGGACATGCGGCATAAACCGCACGGCGCGGCCGAGATGACGCGTCGCCTCGCGTTCGTGCGTATGGCCGACCAGGCGATAGGGCATCAGATTATCGGCGAGCCGCGCCGGATCGTTTCGCGGACCCGGCGTTGTGCCTGCCCCCGAATAGCCCGAGACGCCAAAGGCGACCGGCGTTCCAGCAAGAAATGGCAGCATTGGCGCGACGCCCAGTTGAAGCGCCGTTGCATAACAGCCAGGATTGGCGATGCGCCGGCGACCCGCCAGATTTCGCCGATGCAATTCCGGCAGGCCGTAAGCCCAGTCGTCGTCAAAGCGATGATCAGCGGACAGATCAACGAGGATACGCTCTGGGGCCGTGGCGTTAAACGCCGCAACATATGCGGCTCCCGCGCCGTCTGGCAGCGCAAGGATGACCGCATCGGCGCGGCGGCGCGCGGCCTCCGCCGGGTCGAGCGCCTCGAATATGCATTCGTCGGCGTCTTCGGGCGCAATATCCGAAACACGTCGGCCGGCATATTCGCGGCTGACGGCGAAGGCGAGCATCATCTCCGGATGGCCGGCAATCAACCGGATCAATTCGCGACCGGTATGGCCGCGCGCCCCGACAAGGCCGATCAGATAGGGCTCGCTCATCGCTTCAGTCCTCAAACGAAGGCGGCAATTGCGCGACGCGCTCAACGATGCGCCTAAGACGCGCCCAATCGTCGTCGCCGATCCAGTAGACCGTCCACGGACCGGTTTTGATGCATCCTGTCGAGACTTCATTGTAGAATGCGTTGAAGCCGTTCGCCGTGCGAGAGCGCCAATAGAAACGAGGGTTCTCTTTCGTGAACTGCCGCCAGACCGTGCGCGCAAGGCCCTCGCCGCGCGCATCTTCCAGAACGGCGAATTTGTCCAGGTAGATGAAATCGTCGATCCGGGTCAGGATCGCGCCGGCGCGATAGCTGTCGGAAATGTGAATCTCGTGGATCGCGAGCCCCTCCCACCAGTCGGGATTAAGCTTGCGCGCAAAGGCCCCTTCGACAAGTGCTTCGGTTCGAGCCTGATCGACCCGCGCCTTGCTCGTCACGCGGCGGATACCCTCACCCTTCCGCACCAGCGTGCCCGAGCCGCCATGGGTAAAAAGTTCGCGGATGAGGCCCGCCGGCGTCGTAATCGAGACTGAGGATGATAACGGCGCCACATCCAGAAGTCGCTTTATCTCCTGAATTTTGAGCCGCATGCCGCCCTGCACCCACGCCGCCTTCATCAGCCGGTCGTAGTCGGTTGCAAGGTTGATCGAATGCATCGGCCGCCCGTGCTTGTCGAGCAGGCCGCCGACGCTCGACAGAAACACGATCTTCATCGGCTGCAACGCCCCTACGAGCGCGCGCGTGGCGCTGTCGCCGTTGATATTGAGAAGCTGCCCACCGGGCGCGACGCCGAGACATGTCAGGATGGGAATAGCGCCAGACTTTACAATCGAGCGCAGCATGCCGAGGCGCACGTTGGTCGGCTCACCGACGAAGCCGTATTTATCCTTATCAAGATAATCCGCCTCGATTACGCCAGCAATCAGCCCGTCGGCCTCGACGCCCGCTGCGCGCACCGCCTCGACGAGACGGATGTTCTCGCCAATGAAGACGTCGCGAGCGGCGTCCATCGTCGCCGCATCCGTGACACGCAGGCCGTCGATCTTGTCGGTAGCAATGCCGCGCTCAGCGAGCGTTTCGTCAAGCTGTGGCCCGCCGCCGTGCAACACGATGGGCGTCAAGCCAACCGTGTGCAGGAAGGCGAGCGCCGAAGCGGTTTCCTCGATATTGTCGCGCAGGATCGCGCCGCCGATCTTGATGACCGCAAAGCGCGACTGGTCGACCGCTGCAAAGCGCTGGAGGTAGGCGCGGATCTCCTTGCCGTCCTGCATGTTCGACAGGAGCTGGACGATCGTCTGGCGGGTGTTGAGCGACGGATTGGTCATCTCTACCCCACCACCGCCTTCATGATCGCCTTCTGCACGTGCAGGCGGTTTTCGGCCTCCCCATAGGCGATGCAGGCCGGGCTATCGAAAACCCCATCGGTCATCTTGACGTTCCGGCGCATCGGCAGGCAGTGCGAAACGAGCGCGTTGTTCGTCATCGCCATTTTCGCCTCGTCGACGATGAAATGCTTGAACCGGTCGCGGATGCCTTTCTCGGGCTCCCAGTCGCCAAAAAACGGGAGCGCGCCCCAGCTCTTGGCGTAGACGACTTCAGCGCCGTCGTAGGCGTCTTCAATCGAATGTGAGATCGTCACGGCGTGGCCGTTCGCGCCTGCGTCTTTCGTCGCCTGCTCGATATAGCGCTCATCGAGGATGTAATCCTCGGTCGGGCACAGAAGCGTTGGCTTCATCCCGAACTTGGCGGCGATGACGAGGGCAGAGTTTGCAACGGCCGTGTTCAAAGGCTTTGGATGATAGGTCCAGGTGAGCACGAACTTCTTGCCGTCGAGCGCGCCGCGTCCATCGCGATCAAAGCGCTCCTGAAGGGCCATGATCAGCGCCATCTCCTGACAGGGGTGAGTGATCGTCTCCATGTTCACGACAGGGACGTCCGACCACTTCGCGAAGGCGTTCAGGATTTTATCTTTTCGGTCCTCGTTCCAGTTCTGAAACTTCGGGAAGGCGCGGATGCCGATCATGTCGCAATAGCGCGAGAGCACCTTGGCCGCCTCCCTCACATGCTCCTCGGCCTCGCCGTCCATGACGACGCCGTCCTCAAACTCCAGCGGCCACATGCCGCCGGACGGCGAAAGTACAACCGCATGGCCGCCAAGCTGGCGCGCGCCAACATCGAATGAGGTTCGGGTGCGCAGGGAATTATTGAGGAAAAGCAGCGCGATCGTCTTGTTTTTCAAGGCGTCGCCGAAGGGCGCGACTTTCATCGCCCGCGCGTCGTCGAGCATCGCCTGTAACTCGGCGCGGCTCCAGTCGGCGGTGTTCAGAAAATGGCGCATGCGTGCGTTCTCCCTTCGCCTCTGCTTAGAGGCGCTTCCCGGCCTTGTGAAGGCGATCGGGGAGCGTCGGGCGACGCTTTACTTGCCGCGCTGCAACCGTCACGTTCTTTTTCCGTGATTGATGGAAGAAGAGGCCCATGACCGACGCCCGCCACAGCGACGCCGCCCCCGCCAGTCCCACCGTTCGCCTTGCCGACTATCGTGCGCCTGATTTCTTCATCGATTCCGTTCATCTCGACTTCCAACTCGATCCTGCTCGTACGCGCGTGAATTCGCGTCTTTCCGTGCGCAGGGCCGCGGGCGCGGACCGCGACGCCCCGCTCGTTCTCGACGGCGACGGCATAGAGCTTATGGGCGTCAGTATGGAGGGGGATAAGTTTCCCGCTCACAAATACGAGATCGATCCCTCAAGCCTGACCCTGCGCAACGTTCCAGACGCCTTCACCCTCGAAATCGAGACCGTTTGCCGTCCCGACGCGAATAAGGCGCTCTCAGGACTCTACATTTCGAGCGGCATGTTCTGCACGCAGTGCGAAGCGCAGGGTTTCCGGCGCATCACCTATTTTCCAGATCGCCCCGACGTGCTGGCGCGCTATTCGGTGCGCATCGAAGCGGATGCGCGGCGCTATCCCGTTCTTTTGTCGAATGGCAACCGCATTGGAGCTGGCGCGCTTGGAAGCGGGCGACATTTCGCTGAGTGGGAAGACCCGCACCCGAAGCCGTCTTATCTGTTCGCGCTCGTCGGCGGCGATCTTGCCTGCGTCGAAGATACCTTCGTCACGCGATCGGGCCGGCAGGTGGCGCTGAAAGTTTTCGTGCAGCCGGAGAACCGCGAAAAATGCGGCTACACGCTCGATAGCCTCAAACGCGCGATGCGTTGGGATGAAGAGGCGTTCGGGCGCGAATACGATCTCGACATCTTCATGATCGTCGCCGTTGACCATTTCAATTTCGGCGCAATGGAGAACAAGGGCCTCAACATCTTTAATTCAGCCTATGTGCTGGCGAGCCCCGAGACAGCGACTGACGCCGATTATGAAGCAATCGAGTCGATCGTCGCGCACGAATATTTCCATAACTGGTCCGGCAATCGCGTGACCTGCCGCGACTGGTTTCAGCTTTGCCTGAAGGAAGGCTTCACCGTTTTCCGCGATCAGGAATTCTCCGCTGACATGCGTTCGCGCACTGTCCAGCGCATCAAGGATGTCCGCCAGTTGTGGAGCCGTCAGTTTCCAGAAGATCAGGGCCCCCTCGCCCATGCGGTCCGGCCTGATCATTACGTCGCTATCGACAATTTCTATACGGCGACCGTCTATGAAAAAGGCGCCGAGCTTTGCCGCATGCTGAAAACGCTTGTCGGCGCCGATGCATTTCGGCGGGGCTGCGATCTCTACTTCGACCGATGCGATGGACGCGCGGCGACCGTCGAGGATTTCGTCGGAGCCATCGCAGAGGCGAGTAGACGCGATCTCAATCAGTTCTGGCGCTGGTATACCGATGCTGGCACGCCCAACTTGCGCGTCGAAACGCGAAGCCCTGATCGTTCAGAAACGTCATTGCGCGTTACAATCTCCCAGTCGACCCCGACGACGCCTGGCCAGCCGGAAAAGCCGCCGCGCCAGATCCCGATCGCCTACGCCGTTATCGGCGCTGCGTCGCGTCGAGTGCTGGAGGAAGGACTGATCGAATTAACAACATCCAACATCGAGCGAACGTTTGGCCCGTATGCGGAGCGGCCGGCGCTGTCGCTGCTGCGCGGCTACTCCGCGCCCGTGGAACTTATTTCTGCAACAAGCCTCGATGAACGACTTTTGCTCCTTTCAGCGGAGCCCGACCTCTTCAGCCGCTGGGCGGTGGCTGAAAAACTCTGGCGCGAGACCTCGCTCGCGGCGGCTTCGCCGGGCGGAACTGATGAGGCGATGCTCAATCGCTTTGCAGACGCTCTCGGCAACAGCCTTGACCAACTTGACCATGACCCGGCATTCGCAGCGGAACTCCTCCGTGCACCAACCGAAGCGGAATTGCTCCTCGGGCTCGACGCGATTAATCCTGACGCGATCGCTGCGGGCCGCACGCTCGTGCGCAAGACAATCGGGAGCAGGCTCAGGCCGCGACTTGAGGCAATCCATCAGCGGCTGCAGACGAATGCGCCCTACAGCCCGGATGCTGAAGCAGCGGGCCGCCGCGCGTTAATGAACGGCGCGCTGTCGCTGCTCGTCGCGGCAGGCGAATTCGAATTTGCACAGGATCAGGCTGCGCGCGCCAACAATATGACGGACGAGGCCGCCGCCGTGTCTGCGCTGGCCACATCAGACAGTCCTGCCCGACGCGACGTCCTCGACCGCTTCTACGGCAAGTGGCGGCGCGAACCGCTCGTCGTCAAAAAGTGGCTGGCTTGGCGCGCCATGGCGCCAGCGAAGGAAGCACTTGGCGACGTAGCGCAATTGTTGACGCACGAAGCGTTTGACATCGCCAACCCGAACAGCGTGCGCGCACTCATCGGCGCGTTCGCCAATCAGAATATCGCCGGTTTTCATCGCGATGACGGCAAAGGCTATGCGTTCCTTACCGATCGGATCATTGAAATCGATCGCTTCAACCCGCAGCTCGCCGCACGGCTGACCGCGCCGTTTGAACTCTGGCGACGGCTGGAGCCAATACGGCGACGGCTTGCGGAGGAACAATTAACGCGACTGACGCAACTCGCTGGAGCCTCGCCGAACC
>CAZSBU010000125.1:0-7613 GCA_964605055.1 uncultured Caulobacterales bacterium
AACATGACCGGCGGGTGCGTCTTGGAGGGATCGTGCGCATCCGGAACAAGTCCGGCCGCATTCTTGTCAGACGGGATCCACTGGATCGCGCCAGCGGGGCTTCTGGTCTGCACCCAGTCGAAGGCGAAGAGGTTGTCGAGATATTGCGTCGACCATGCGATGGGGTTCGCCGACCACGCGCCTTCGAGCCCGCTCGTCGTCGCATCGACGCCTTTGCCCGTGCCGCACGAATTTATCCAGCCGAGGCCTTGCGCCTCCACCCCGGCGGCGGCCGGTTCAACGTCGAGGCAGCCTTGCGGCTTCTTCGCACCGTGCATTTTGCCGAAGGTATGCCCGCCAGCGATCAACGCGACGGTCTCCTCGTCGTTCATCGCCATGCGCGCGAAGGTCTCGCGAATGTCGTGCGCGGCGGCAATCGGATCCGGCTTGCCGTTCGGCCCTTCGGGATTGACGTAGATGAGACCCATCTGCACGGCGGCGAGCGGTTTTTGCAGTTGCCGTTCGCCGCTGTAGCGCGTGTCGTCGAGGAACTTTGTTTCCGGACCCCAGTAGACGAGATCGGCCTGCCAGTCGTCTTCGCGGCCGCCGGCGAAACCGAAGGTCTTGAAGCCCATGGACTCGAGCGCGACGTTACCCGTAAGCACCATCAGGTCGGCCCAGGAAATCGCGTTGCCGTATTTCTGCTTCACCGGCCAGAGCAGCCGGCGCGCCTTGTCGAGGTTGGCGTTATCCGGCCAGCTGTTGAGCGGCTCGAACCGCTGTTGGCCGCCGCCGGCGCCGCCGCGCCCGTCAATAGTCCGGTAAGTGCCGGCGCTGTGCCAGGCCATACGGATGAAGAACGGCCCGTAATGGCCATAGTCAGCCGGCCACCAGTCTTGCGACGTGGTCATCAGCGCTTCGATGTCGTTCTTCACGGCGGCGAGGTCGAGGCTCTCGAATTCCTTGGCGTAGTTGAAATCCCGGCCGAGCGGGTTGGCGATATCGGCGCTCTGGCGCAGGGGCGACAGATCGACCTGTTCCGGCCACCAGAACTGGTTTGATTTCGGCGTCCCCGGGGTCGCCGCCTGCGACATCGCCGAGACGGGCTTTGTCGAGTTTGGCTTTGCCGAATTTGGCTTTGTTTGCGCGAGGGCGGGGCCCGCGGCGACCATCAGCGCCAGCGCGGAAGCAGCCAGAGTAAGCACGGATTTGTTTTGCCTGCGCATTGAGTCTCAAGTCCTTTCGTTTTCAGTCGGGTCGGGTAGATGTCGATTTCGCTCGCCATGCGTGCGACGGCCTTTGCCCAGCATCGCTACAAACTTTCTTTTACTGCATAGCGGATAATTTATCCAATCGATAATAGTCGCACGCCGTATCTATTGGATCGATCCGCCCGCCGGCCCGCTCGCGCGCCGATCCACTTAGCCTCTGGATGAAGTGCCGCAAACGCGCGCCGGGCGCTTGCCGCAAGTTGCGGCGTTGTTTGCGGCGTTGCTTGTGGCGCGATTCCAGCGCGTTCGCGCAGAAAATCCAGTGCGGCGCGCAAATGCTGGCGACGGGCATTCCGGCCTTGCCCACCTCGCCTGCGCATCGCCAATCCGGCGCAGCGGCGCCTCGCGTTTCCCGCATGTGGGCTCGCGGCGATCCACAATGGACAGTGTGGATCCAATGGATCGACCTCTTCTGCTTTTGCACGCCCCTCACATCGATCCTCCTGCTGTCATCGCCCGCACGGATGATGCGGCCGCCGCAAAGGGTGGGGGATAACTTTTTTGCACGAATGACAGGATTGTGATCGGCATCAATCGGGGCGGGATCACGTCCGCGCCGGCTCGCGCCTCAAGCCGAACAGCGCGCGCCGCCGAGCACGCAGAAGCGTGAACAGTGCGGGTGGTTGAGCGGCACGGGGCCGCCAGCGCCCGCAAGGACGGGACCAAGGTCGAAGCGCCTGTCGTAGGGAAGCAGCGTGCACGGAACGATGCTTGGCGCTGCGTCTCCCTTGCGGCGCACAACCATGCGGCTCGATGCGCACATAAGGTCCGACGGCTTGCGGCCGACAATCTCCCAGCACGCTTCAGTGACCTCCGGCGCGTCGGCTGTCTCGTCCATGTTGGGGAACAATACGAGCCGCTCCGGATCATCGGCATCGAGATGAAGGCCGATCGCATCAACAAGCGCCGCATAACCGGCCCGCGCCGCCGCCTCGCTTTCGCCGGGAAGCATTCGGCCGGCGATGGCGAGGCGCGCGCCGACCGAGGCGAGAAACCGGAGCCCGTCGATCGCAGGATCCCAGGCATCAGGTCCGCGCTCGGCCTCATGGGCCTGTTTCGTGTGGTGGTCGAGGCTTACCCGCAAGGTCAGCCTCTCGCCATAGGCGCGCACCAGATCGCGCACCAGCGCCTCTTTCAGACGCAGCGGCTTCATGGCGTTCGTCAGTACAAGGACCCGAAATCCGCGCGCGAGCGCATCTGATAGCATCGGACCGATGTCGCGGTTCATGAAGGGCTCGCCCCCCGTGAAGCCGATCTCGCGCGTCGGCAGATTGAGGGCCTCGATCTCGTCAAGGTAGCGGGCGACGTCGGCGGCGGACAGATAGGCGAGCGAATCGTTGCGGGGCGAGCTTTCCATGAAGCACGACGCGCAGGCGATGTTGCAAAGGCTCCCGGTGTTAAACCAGAGCGTGTGGAGCGCACTGAGGCCGACCGCCGCACGCGGCGCGCCTGTGGCGGTAATGCGGGGGTTCTGGAATTTTTCGGGCGACAGCGGCGTCGCGTCAGGCGGCCAGAAGGGCGACGCCCGCGCCTGCTCATCAAGACCCATGAACAAAAACCCTAAATTCCCCCAACGGATTGCCCGAATGTCGCGGGTTCTGAACGCGCGATCAAGTCACAACTGCGCGGGCTTACAGCGAGCGCCTTGCATCACAGATCAAACTTGGTCTTCCCTATCAGCCGTCCTTCCCCCACGGAGCATCCCTTGACGCCCTTTTCCAGCCTCGACAACGTCCGCGATTATTATGGCCGCACCCTGACGGGTTCGGACGATCTGAAAACCGACGCCTGCTGCACGCTGGAGGCCCCCTCGCCGCGCGTGCGCGCGCTGCTCGCGAATGTGCATGACGAGGTGCGCAACCGCTATTACGGCTGCGGCCTCGTGGCCCCAGACGCGATCGGGGGGGCGACAATCCTCGATCTCGGTTGCGGCGCCGGCCAGGACGTTTATCTGCTTGCGCAAATGGCGGGGCCAAACGGCCGTGTCTTCGGCGTCGACGCAACGCCCGAACAGCTTGGCGTCGTGCGCCGCACGCAAGGCTGGCACGCTGACCGATTTGGCTTCGCCAATGTCGACTTCATCGAGGGCGACATCGAACGGCTCGCTGCGCTGGACCTGCCCGAGGGCGGCTTTGACGTGGTCGTCTCGAACTGCGTCGTCAACCTACTCGACGACAAGAAGGCGCTGTTCGAGAGCGTCAAGCGGCTCATGAAGCCGGGCGGCGAGATGTATTTTTCCGATGTCTACGCTTCGCGGCGGGTTCCTGAAGCGCTGCGGCGCGATCCCGTGCTGCACGGCGAATGCCTGGGCGGGGCGCTCTACTAGGGCGATTTTCTGAAACTCGCAAAAGCGGCCGGCTTCGGCGATCCCCGCCTTGTCGCCGATCGTCCGCTCGGGGTGAATGACCCCGCGCTGAAGGAAAAGCTTGCTGGGATCGCCTTCTTCTCGGCGACCTATCGGCTCTTCAATCTCGACGGCCTGGAGCCAGCCTGCGAAGACTATGGTCAAGCCGTGCGTTATCGCGGCACGATCGAGGGCGCGGAGCAAGCGTTCACCCTCGACGCCCACCACTTCATCGAGACCGGCCGCCAGTTTCCGGTCTGCGGCAACACGTGGCGGATGCTCGCCGAAACGCGACTCGCGCCGCATTTCGAGTTCTTCGGCGACTTCTCTCGCCACTACGGCATCTTCCCCGGCTGCGGCGCGGTCATGCCTTTTGGCCAGAACGGCGCCGCGGCGACCTCGGGCGCATGCTGCTGAACGCGCGCGCCCCGGCTGGGTTTCGACGGCCGGCGCCGTGGGCCCAGTCTGGGGCGTAAGGGTCTGGGGCGTGAGGGTCTGGGGCGTGAGGGTCTGATCTGAGGGTCTGGGCGGGCGGCATTGCGACGTTCCGCCTGCTGCCGGAAGAGCTCCGGGCGCCGGTGCGTCCGCGGCTTTATTTTTTCCGCACATCAGCGATACTGCCCAACCGACTTTTCCGCTGGCCGGTTCGTCAACGGCCTAATCGCCAAATCATATCGCCAAACCAGACCGCAATAGGGGCCTCCTTTGACCAATTCGCTGCAATCCATCGCCAGACTGTTCCTTCACGCCGCGCCGGCGGCGCTTGCGCTCGGGCTCGCCAACTCGGCGCTCGCCCAGGAACCGCCGATCGTTCAGCCGGGCGCCCCCGGCCAAGCGGCGCGCGAACTGACTCCTGAGGAGGCCGCCAAGCGAGCGGACACGCGCTATTCGCGCGACGACGTGCGCTTCATGCAGGACATGATCCCCCACCATCAGCAGGCGGTCGAGATGGCCGCGCTCGTTTCCGCGCGGACGAACCGCAAAGAGATCATAGACATTTCAGGCCGCATCACCGCCTCTCAAGCCGACGAGATCGAGTTCATGCGCGGCTGGCTGACCGAGCGCGGAGAGACCGCGCCGGACCCCAAAGCCCATGAGGGCCATGCCGACCACAAAACGCACATGTCGCACCAGATGATGGGCATGGCGACGCCGCGCCAGATGGGGCAGCTCGCCCGCGCCAAGGGCGTTGAATTCGACAAGCTGTTCCTTGAGCTGATGATCGCCCACCACAAAGGCGCGGTGAAAATGGTCGAGGAGCTCTTGAAAAAACCGGGCGCGGCCTATGACCCTGTGCTGTTCCAGTTCACCAACGACATCACCACAGACCAGACGGCGGAGATCGAGCGGATGAACGCCCTTCTCGTCGGCTTGTCGGGCGATCCGCGCGCGGGGCTCGCAGCGGGCTTCGACGATGCAGGCGAGGCGATCTGGAATATGACGCGTGTGGAGACGCTGCCCAAGCCTACGGGTTTCTTCGATCCGCAAAACCCCGCCGGGCTCGCCCCGCCGAAGGCGAAGAAGGCTGACAAGAAGAAAGACGACACTGACGCGCCAGCGGCCGAGGCGAAGACTGACGCGACCACACCCGCGACGCCTGCGGCGACAGCCGAAACAGCGGCGGCTGACCCGGCGACGCGCGCGGAAGAAGACGAACAAAGCCTCGACGAGACCACGTGGAGTTCCCGCAGCTCGTTCCTCGATTTTTCGAACACCGACATGGCCTTCGCCGGCGACGTGCTCGCGGTCGGCAATTACCACGGCTTCAATCTCTATAAACTCGGCGATGACGGCATGCCGAAACTGCACAGCTCGGTGGTCTGCCCCGGCGGTCAGGGCGACGTTTCCATCGTCGGCGACCTTCTCATCATGTCGGTTGAACAGACCCTCGGGCGCGTCGATTGCGGGCTTCAGGGCGTCGCCGAGGACGTCAGCGCCGAGCGCTTCCGGGGCCTGCGGATTTTCGACATCAGCGATCTGCGACGCCCGGTTCAGGTTGGCCAGGTGCAGACCTGCCGCGGCTCGCACACTCATTCGGTCGTCTCGGGCCCCGGGGCCGACGGCAAGATAATCGTCTACAATTCCGGCACGTCGCGGGTACGCGACGAGAAAGAACTTGCCGGATGCGTCGGCGACATACCTGGCGACGACCGCACCGCGCTGTTTCGCATCGACGTCATCGAGATTCCGGTCGACGACCCGTCAAAGGCGCGCATCGTCGACAGCCCTGCAGTCTTCGCCGACCCGGAATCAGGGCGCCTCGCCGGCCTGTGGACGGGCGGCGACCACGGCGACGACACGCAGGAGACGCGCCGGACCGATCAGTGCCATGACATTACGGTATTCCCCTCGGCCGGCATCGCCGCTGGCGCGTGCTCGGGCAATGGCATCATCTTCGACATCTCCGACCCGAGGAAGCCCCAGCGCATCGACGAGGTAACCGACACGGGCTTTGCCTATTGGCACTCGGCGACGTTCAACAACGACGGAACGAAAGTTCTGTTTACTGATGAATGGGGCGGCGGGGCGCGTCCGCGCTGCCGCACCTACGATCCGAAAGACTGGGGCGCCGATGCGATCTACGACATCGTCGACGGCAAACTCGTATTCAAGAGCTATTACAAGCTGCCCGCGCCGCAGGTCGAACAGGAGAACTGCGTTGCGCATAACGGCTCGATTGTTCCCGTGCCCGGTCGCGATATTTTCGTGCAGGCTTGGTATCAGGGCGGCGTGTCGGTGATCGACTTCACGGACTCCGCCAATCCGCGCGAGATTGCTTATTTCGATCGCGGCCCGGTTCACGAAAAGCAACTCATCCTTGGCGGGTTCTGGTCGACCTACTGGTATAACGGCAAGATATACGGCACCGAGATTGCGCGCGGCCTTGACGTGTTTGCGCTTCAGCCGAGCGCGTTCCTGACAGAGAACGAGATCGCAGCGGCCTCGCTCGCCGATCAGGGCGCGACCTTTAACCCGCAGCAGCAACTGCCCGTCTCTTGGCCGGCCGCGCCCGTCGTCGCGCGCGCCTATGCAGACCAACTCGAGCGCGACAAGGCGCTGCCCGCGGCGGTCATCCGTGATCTGAACGGCGCCCTCAGCGATGCCGACAAGGCGCTCGCCGGCGGCGCGAAGGATGCGGGCCTCGCGGCGCGACTTGAAAGCCTTAAAGGTAAGATCAAGGCCGACAGCGGCGACGCCGCCGCGCGCAAACGGAAGACTGCGCTCCTCTCGACGCTCGACGGGGTGGCTGCGCAACTGCGTTAGGCTATCCAGCTATCAGACTTTGATCGTATCTTCGCTCTGTGAAGCTGCTTTGCGACTTCACAGAGCAAAAAACTGGGGTCAAGGCTACGGCAGCGCGCGATTTACTCCGGTAGAGCGAACGCGACGATGCTGTCGCCAAGCTTCGTGCCAACCCTGCCAAAACCGCCAGAATATATTGCCACGTATTGTCGGCCTTTCCACTCGTAAACCATCGGCGTTGCGATGCCGACGGTCGGCAAGGCGCCCTTCCACAATTCTTCGCCGGTCGCGACGTCGAACGCCCTTAGATAGTGGTCAAATGTTGCGCCGATAAAGATGAGACCGCCCGCCGTGATAGCCGGGCCGCCGAGCGTTGGCGTGCCGAGCGGCAACGCGACGCCGCTGGCAAACTCCTCCGTCGTCCCCAGAGTGCGGCGCCAGACGATGCGGCCGTCCGATAGATCGACTGCCGCCAGGACGCCCCATGGCGGCGGGTTGCACGGCAGGCCCAGAGGCGAGAGGAGCGGTTCGCGCCGCGACCCGTAGGCCGCACCCGTTTGCGAATGGACCTCTGAGTCGTGAAAGGTTTCCATTGCCGCGCCCACCGCGTCTGTGCGGATCGCTTGGATGAGGTGCGGAATATTGGACATGTTGACGACGAGAAGGTTCCGCGAGGCGTCGTAAGCCGGACCGCCCCAGTTGCCGCCGGCGTTGGCGAACACTGCATCCATCCTGCCGAAGCGCTCCACCGCCCGGTCGGCCAGGGCGCGCTGCTG
>CAZSBU010000126.1:0-7542 GCA_964605055.1 uncultured Caulobacterales bacterium
CGGGGAAAGCGTGAATGACGGCGCCTCCGTTGAAGGCGACGGTCTCGAGCGCGCCTTCGACGAGAACTTCGCTGACGTCACCGACGTCTTCGGCGCCGATGCGGCGGGCTCAGACCCGGACGGCATCGTCATTACCATTGACGGCGTCGCGGCGCGGCCCACCTCTGACGATCGCCTCGCGGGCGCGGCGACCGCCGGATTTTCGCGCGCCGCCGCGCATGCGGTGAAACTCGCCGGCGTCGACGCGTCGCTATTGGAAAAATCTGTACACGGTATGGTTCCGCGTCGCGGTCCCGGCGGCGAGCGCTCGGCCGCGCGCTACGCCCGGCCATTCGCTTCGGGCGGCCAGCCTTATGTCAGCCTAATTGTTGGCGGGCTCGGCCTCAACCGGGCGCTGACCGAGCGGGCAATCGACCGTCTGCCGCCGGAAGTCACCCTCGCCTTTGCGCCGTACGCCAAGGATCTGCCCTACTGGACGGCGCGCGCCCGCTCGGCGGGACATGAAGTCATGCTGGAACTGCCGATGGAGCACGGCTCGGGCGATGCGGCCGCGCTCGGCGCGGCGGTGTTGCGGACCGACCGGACGCCGGCCGAGAACGCCGAACGCCTGCAATGGCTGATGTCGCGCTTCGAAGGCTATTTCGGCGCCACCAATTATCTCGGTTCGAAATTCGCAACCGATCGTTCGTCGATGCAGGGCGTACTGAACGAACTCGCCGGCGCAGGCGTTGCCTATATCGACGATACGGGGCTCGCGTCCGTTTCGGCGGGAAGAGATGACGCCGCGCGGCCAGACTTCAGCGCGGTCAACCGGCTGATCGCGCCGAGCTATGACACGGTTCGCCCGGACACTAAGGCGGACTTCGACTCCCTCGAAGCGTTGGCGCGCCGGAACGGCCGCGCGCTCGGCAAGACCTACGCCTACACCGCCACCATCGACGCGATCGAGCAATGGGCCGCCGGCCTTGATGAGCGGGGGCTACTCCTCGGCCCTGCGTCGGCTCATCTGCGCGAGACGACGACGGCGTCGCGCTGAACTGGCGCAGCGAGAACCCCGTTCCGATTTCGGCGCGAATGTCTTATGCCCATCGCGGGGGCGCCATCGGGAAGCTGACCTGAATGACTGTTGACGAAATCTTGCGGCATTACCGACCGAATGTCGGGGTTGTCCTGTTCAACCGGGATGGCCGCGTCTTCATTGCGCGCCGGATCATGGGGTTTTCCGACCTGACCGAGTTCGCCGATCAGCCTAATGAATGGCGCTGGCAGTTCCCGCAGGGCGGCGTCGATGCGGGCGAGGAGCCCGTGCGCGCCGCCTTCCGCGAGTTGAAGGAAGAAACCGGCGTTTCTTCCGCGCGCCTGCTCGCGATGACGCCAGGCTGGCTCGCTTATGATTTCCCCGCCGGCTACAAGAAGAAAGACTGGCGCGGCCAGCGCCAGAAATGGGCCGCCATGCTGTTCGAAGGCCGAGAGAGCGAGATCGATCTCGAAGCCGACCACAAACAGGAGTTTGACGACTGGCGCTGGATGGAGCTCGAAGAAGCTCCTTCGCTGATCGTGCCGTTCAAACGCAGCGTCTATGAGGAACTCGTCGCGGGGTTTGCGCCCCTGCGGGATTATCTGCGACGGTAAAGGCGTCGCACCGAACGTCAGCCCTCGTCGGCAGGGGGCTGCTATTCCGGCGAAGTCTCCAAACGCTCAAGCCGGATACGCGTGACCTTGAAGCCCTGCTTTTCCTCAACGATCAGACGAAAGCCGCCGCATTCGATCTGCTCGCCCTTTTCCGGAATGACGCCGCGTTTCGCCAATACGAGACCTGCAACCGTGACGACATCCTCACGCTCGAGGTCTATTCCATGATCCTCTGAAAGTTCGGCCAGCGTAACCTCGCCGTCGAGGATCAAACCGCCTTCCGGCGTCTTTCGGATCCAGTCCGAGTCCGCCGCCTCTTCTTCATCAATTAAATCTTCGACGAGCTCGTCGAGCGTCACAAAGCCAAGCGTTCCGCCATGCTCATCAACAACGAGGGCCGCGTGCGTGCGCTGTTTCTTGAACAAGGCGAGCAATTCCGTTGCCGACGTCGTCGCAGCTACGCGCGGCAGCGGGCGCGTCAGGGCTGACAGGTTGTCAGCTTTTCCTGCGATGCGCGCGCGAATGAAATCTTTCACGTGGAGCACGCCGCCGATATCGTCGAGCGATTGCGAATAGACGGGATAGCGCGACGCAGGCGACGACGCGATTATTGCGGCGACCTCGGTCATGGACGTATTCAGCGCAAGCGCCTTCATACGCAAGCGCGACGTCATCAGCTCCTCGGCGGTTCTGTCTTCCATCTCGAAAATGTTGTCGATCAGGATGCGCTGGGCGTCATCGAGTTGCCCACTGGCGGCCACTTCCTCGGTTACGATCTCGAGTTCCTTGCTGCTGTAAAGCGTTGCGGCCTTTCCGGGATCAGGAATGCCGAGCAGCCCCATCAAGCCAAAGGCAATCTTGTTCAAAACAAAGACCATGGGTCGAAACAGAAAGCCAAACACGCGCATGACCGGGTTGACGGAAAGGCTGACCTGTTCCGGCAATTGCAAGGCCATCGCCTTCGGGATCATCTCTCCGAATACGACGTGAAGATACGTTATCGCGCCGAGCGCGATGATAAATCCGACGACGTGCGATTGATTGTAATCGAGACCGAGATTTTCCAACCCGGGATAAAGCCAAGCCGCGACCGCAGGCTCGCCATACATGCCAAGTCCGATACTGGCGAGGGTGATGCCGAGTTGCGCGATGGCGATGTAGGAATCCTTGCCGCCCCTGCGATCAAATATCCGCACCAGCCAACGCGCGGAGGCGCTGCCGCTCTTCGCCAGCGTTTCAAGCCGGCTGCGCCGCGCACCGACGAGCGCGAACTCGGCGGCTACAAAAACGCCGTTGACGGCGATCAAAATCACGATGACGAGGATTGGGAGGAGCACATCGCTCATACCCCTTGCTCCTCATGCTGCTCAATCCGGACGAGAACGCGCTGGACTGCATAACCCGACATCGCCTCGACTTGCAGGCAATAGGTCGTATCCGACACCGTCACTTCATCGCCGACCGCCGGCAGGCGACCCAGCTCATGCCATACGAGTCCGCCAATCGTATCGGCGCGGTCTAATGGCAACTCGATCTCATAGCGATCGGCAAGCGTCGCCAATCCAACATCTCCGCGCACGCTGCGCGCATTGCCTTGATTGATGACGAGTTCTTCTTCGTGGTCGAACTCATCTTGAAGCTCGCCGAATACCTCCTCCAGCGCGTCTTCCAGCGTGACCATGCCGGCGACGCTGCCATACTCATTGATCACGATCGCCGTGCGACGACGATTTTCGCGCAGCGTTTGCCACAATCGCGGCACCGTCATCATTTCGGCAACGGCCAGCGGCGCTTGAGCAACGGCGCCGACAGTCGTCTTGGGGTCGCGTTCAAACGCGGCAAAGAGCGCGCGGACATGTACGATGCCGACGATTTCTTCGCTATTGGCGCCAGTCACAGGAAACCGCGAATATGGCGCGCCAACAATGCGCGACAACGCGGTCTCTACGGTTTCGGCCGCCGTAATCGTCTCCATGCGCGGGCGGGGCGTCATCACTTCCCGAACAGTCCGTTGGCTGACGCTCAAAGCGCCTGACAGCATTTCGCGCTCGTCAGCATCGATAAGACCGCCTTCAGCGCTTTCACGATAGAGCCCTTCCAATTCCTGAGCCGAATGGACGTGGGTGTGGCTGTGGTCGGCATCGAGGCGAAATGTTCGCATGAACGCGAAGGCAGTCCCATTGAAAATCGCGATCAGAGGCCGCATCAGAGCCAGACTGATCTGCATCGGGAAGAGCGTCGCCATCGCCAGATGTTCTGGGTATCTCAGCGCTACGGTTTTCGGCAGCAACTCGCCCAACACAACCTGCAGCATGGTTACCGCAAGAAGCACGACCACGATCGCCGCTGCGGCGCCGCCGATCGGGCCGAGCGCCGGCGCAAGCAATGGCGTTAACTGGGACTGGCCATAAGCGCCCGCAATCAAGCTGCTCAAGGTGATGCCGATCTGGCATGCCGCGACGTAGGTATCGAGCTTCTTCGGATCGCGAAGGATAGCAAGCAGACGTGCGGCGGTTTTGCTACCCGTGTCAGCGATCTCCTGGACCCGCGACTTGCGCGATCCAACCGCTCCAAACTCGGCCGCGACATAGAGCGCGTTAGCTGAAACCATCAAAAGGATGATGGCGAGGGTAGATATTAAGCTTGGCAAGCTCATGACTGTCCGTTCAATTCAAGGCGTAAGGGCGTACCATCGGTCCTGAACGTCGACAACGTCATTTTATTTAATTGGCCCTGTTTCGGGCCATTGAGCAGAGAGTGTCCAGCCGGAAAAGCGATAGTTATAACTCCTATAAGCAGTGAGTTTTCCCGGCACGCAGAATTCTATCGGGCGCGGACGAACCAGAATATTTTCACCGGCTGCCGTTCGGGCCATCCCGGGTGATGAAACGCAAACGTATGGTGAGAAAACGTACCGTACACTGGCGAAAAATCGGCAACCGAAAACCATGGATTTACGACCGCTTGAACAAGCCTCGTATCAAGGGTACGCGATCTATCAATCCTTGAGATAATAGATCACCTCGTTGCGCCGCATGAAAAACGGCGTGAACGGACCATCGTAGAAGGCGTAAACCGCCGGACCGTCAGGCGTGAGGCCGCGCGCCTTCATGAAAGTATCGAGTTCATCCGTATGCACGCCTAGATTTGATTTGGTCCAGCGCCCGGAAAACCGCACCGCCGCTGCAGATCGCGCCTCGATGCGGGCAAGGCGCACGCGCGCGTCGAGCGGTTCGGGCGCGCTCTCCATCGAGTATTCCGGCGGCAGAATGAAACGGATCGTCCAGCCCCCATTCGCACGGGGCGCCTGCTCGACGGGCGCGGTCATGGCGATCTTCTCTGAGCGAGCCTGCTCAACGGGAGCGGTCATTGCGATCTTCGCCTTGGAGCGGTTGTTCCCGAAAATATAGCTCGCCAGGATTCGAAAACCGGTCCCGGCGGCCGCGTCGCGGTCGCCCGGAACGTCCGTCTCAGCGACGACCATGGGCGCATAGCGGCGCAGTTCTATCGCGCCTGCGGCTCTCTCGGTTACTTCATAAGCAGGCGTTTCGACCCTCGCCATGGCTGGCTCCTGTCCAATTAGCGCCGGTGCGCCGACGATTAGCAAAACAAAGCATGCGCAGGAGGCGAATTGACGTATACTGTGCATCCTTTTCATCCATTGCCCGGTTTGCTCACATGCAGTCTACGACACGCAATCCGGCGGCGGACCACGAGAGACCGCCAGACTTTCTGGTCAGCCGCCTGCTCCATCGCGACGGGCTGATGCTGGTCGTTAACAAGCCGGCGGGCCTGCCGGTTCACGCCGGGCCCGGCGGCGGCCCGAGCCTTGAGGATTATTTCGATGCGCTGCGCTTCGGGCTGCCCGCCGCGCCGGCGCTCGCCCACCGGCTCGACCGGGACACGACAGGCTGTCTCATCCTCGGCCGGCACGCCAAGGCCCTGCGCAAGCTCGGGCGCCTCTTTCAGGAAAACCGGATCGAGAAAACCTATTGGGCGATCGTCAAAGGCGCGCCGACCGAGCCTTCCGGTACGATTGACTGGGCGCTGAAAAAAATGACGACGCCGACCGGCTGGCGCATGGCGGTCGCCCCCGATGGCCAGTCTGCGGCGACGACCTATCGCGTACTCGCGTCGGCGGGCGCCTTCTCGTTCATCGAGGTCAAGCCCAAGACAGGCCGCACGCATCAGATAAGGGTGCACCTTGCCGCCATCGGCTGTCCGGTGCTTGGCGATCCGCAATATGGCGATCTGTCGGCGGCCGAACGCGCTCAGCCCGTCATGCTTCACGCCCGGCGCGTGATCGCGCCGATCTCAGCCAACAAGGAACCAATTGTCGTTGAAGCGCCGCCGCCCGAACCAATGGATGCGCTGTTGCGGTCGGCTTTCGGGATCGAGGCTTCGCCATAGGGTGCATTGCGTGAAGCCTGTTCTTAAACTTGCTCAAAGTCATACCCCGGATAAATGCCTTCGGCATTTTCCGGGACAAAACCAGAATTGGGCGTCCCGATGCAGCGCTCTCTCTGACCGAACTTGACAATTGTAGCCAATAAGCTATATTAAGTCATGCCAGAAGTGATTAAGTCTGACGCGTTCGCGGAGTGGATAGACAATCTGCGCGACCGCGCTGGCGCCGCTCAGGTGCTCCGCCGCCTCGCTCGTCTGGCGGGCAGCAATCCGGGCAATGTAGCGCCCGTCGGCGAGGGCGTTAGCGAACTTAAGATCGATTTCGGACCGGGCTATCGCGTTTACTACGGACAAAGGGGCGAGGAATTGCTGATCATTCTCGGCGGAGGCGACAAGTCGAGTCAGGACCGGGACATCAGGGCGGCAAAGAAGCTTTGGGATGAATGGAAGGAACAAAACCGATGACGAAATCCAAGTTTTCGCCCTTCGACGTGGCCGAACACATCAAAACCCCGGATGATGCGGCTCGCTATCTCGACGCCGTACTGGCGGACGGCGACGCCAACGAAATCGCCGAAGCGCTTGGCGCGGTTGCGCGCTCACAAGGCATGGCGAGGATCGCCGATGAAAGCGGCCTATCGCGCGAAACGCTTTATCGAACCCTTAGCGACTCTGGCAATCCGCGGCTTGCGACGCTTCTAGGCGTACTGCGCGCGATGGGCCTTCGCCTCTCCGTCGCCGCCGCGTAAGACGTTTTCAGGCATTGCCGAAAGGTCAAAGTGCGGCTTGGAATTCGCGCAATTGGGTCAGTTCCTGTTGCGCGCGCAGGCGCGTTTCGGGCACCGTGTCGGCGTCGGCGAGGTCTTCCTCAGCGTTGCGGATGCGCTCGGCGATCGCCGCAGCGTTGAGGTCGCCGACGAAGATCGCCTCTTCCGCCAGAATGGTGAGGCCTTCGGGCGTCACCTCGGCGAAGCCGCCGCGCACGAAGATGCGCTTTTCATCCGTACCCGTTTTCACCTTGACGACGCCGGCGGCGAGCACCGTCATCATCGGCGCGTGCCCGGGGAGCACCCCAAAGGCGCCCTCAATGCCGGGCGCTTCGACGATGTCGACATCGGCTGACATGAGCTGGCGTTCGGGCGCGACGAGATTGAAATGGAGCTTTGACGCCATGATCGCCTACGCCGCTTCCGCTGCAAGGCGTTGGGCTTTTTCAATCGCGCCTTCGATTGAGCCGACCATGTAGAAGGCCGCCTCCGGCAGGTGATCGTATTCGCCAGCGACGAGGCCCTTGAACGAGCGGACCGTATCGGCGACCGGCACCTGAACGCCGGGGAATCCGGTGAACACCTGCGCCACGTCGAAGGGCTGGGACAGGAAGCGCTCGATCTTGCGGGCGCGGGCGACGACGAGTTTGTCTTCCTCCGACAGTTCGTCCATGCCGAGAATGGCGATGATGTCCTGCAGCGATTTATAGCGCTGCAGAATGCCCTGCACAGAACG
>CAZSBU010000127.1:0-7530 GCA_964605055.1 uncultured Caulobacterales bacterium
CCCGGCGCGAGTGGTTGTCCTTCTTGTGATCTTTGAAATGCTCGGTCAGGTTGGCAATGCGCTCGCTTAAAATAGCGACCTGAACTTCCGGCGATCCGGTATCGTCGGGCTTGGCCCCGAATTGCTTGATGAGCGCGGATTTGCGCGCAGTCGTGATGGACATTGGTATGCTCCGCGGCGACATGAAACGATGCGGCCGAGCCGGGACGCCGTCCAGCAAGGTCGCGTAATTCCGGCGCTTATGGGGGACAAGCGCCGAAAACACAAGCCGAATGGCTCTTTATGCCAAAGGCCGGCCTTGCCTGGCGTTTCGCCTTGGTTCAGCAGCTATCGGGCAACCCAAGAGTAAGGCGAACGCGATGCTTATGATGCGCGAAAAATTTTCCAGTTGGGCCAGTTAGGTGTGTTGAGCCGGCGCGCCGTCGCCATTTTGGCCTTCGCGGCGGGGGCGTGCGTCGCCGTCGGCGGCGCGCCGCCTGCAGCCGCCAGCCGCGTCCGTCCACCCCGCAGCGTCAAGGTCTCGACCGTCCGTTTCGACACCGGCGACGTGATCGACCTCATTCCACCCGAAAACATCAGGCTTGGTCGTCCGCCTGCCCCGACACGCCATCTGCCATTCCTGACGGCGCTGGCCGCTCGGCCGAAAACCAAAGACGCCAAGGCAGCTGTGCTCGTGATCCATGACGCCTGGGGTCTGGATGCCGCTGCGATAGAGTTTGCGGTGGCGTGTGCGGCGCGCGGATTGCCGGCTTACGCCGTCGACGCTCTCTCGCCTTACGGCGGCACGCCAGGCGGCCGCGCCGCGCGCGACCGCGATCGGGCGCGGCGGTCGATCGGTCAGCTCGACCCGGAAAAAACGCTCGCCAAACTGTCGATTGTGTTGCACGCACTCGAATTCGACGGCGCAACTGTCGGCGTCGCCGGTTTCGGCTGGGGGGCGGACGTCGCAATCGGGCTCGCTTCAACCTATCCAAGCATAGCAGCGGTGGTCGCGTACACTGACGATGCCTCAACCCTCGCCCTGTCGCCGGTCAATACCCTGCTGGTTCCCTTGGCCGAGCAAGCGTCGCCCCGGTCAATCAAACAGTCCCTTAATTTCTTGAATGATCGGCTTCGCCCATGAGCGATCAGCAAAAGACGAACGTCCCGCGTGACTACATTCCTCACCTCTACGGCCGTCAGCAGGGCAAGCGCCTGAAGCCGCGGCAGGCTGCCCTGATGGAGACGTTGCTCCCGCAGATCGTGGCGGCGCCGCCTTCTGATGGGCTGCTGGACCCGACCAGCCTTATGCCGGGCATGAAAACTTACTGGCTGGAGGTCGGATTCGGCGGCGGCGAGCATCTCGCCTGGCATGCGGCGCGCCATCCCGACATCGGCATGATCGGCGCCGAGCCCTTCCTTAACGGCGTGGCGAAACTGTTAATGCTGGTGGACGGCTCCAACCTGCAAAACGTGCGCGTTCTGCACGGCGACGCGCGCCCCCTGATCGAGGCGCTGCCGACGGCGTCCTTGTCGCGCATCTTTGTGCTTCATCCAGACCCTTGGCCCAAAAAGCGGCATTTTAAGCGGCGAATGATCTCGCCATGGTTTTTCACCGAGGCTGCGCGTCTCTTGGCTCCGGGCGGCGAACTGCGGGTCGCATCCGATATACCCGACTATGTGCGCTGGACGCTGATGCACGCACGGCAAGCGGAAGCCTTCGACTGGACGGCTGAACGCGCCGACGATTGGCGCATCCGGCCTGACGACTGGCCGCAAACGCGCTACGAAGCAAAGGCGATCCGGGAAGGACGGACCTGCGCTTATTTGATCTTCCGGCGACGGGCTGCGCCTTGATGGCGACGGCCGAACGGGGCAAACGTCGTGACCGGCATTGGCGAGACATCATGGCCCGGAGCGCCCTCAGCGTCAGCCGGTTTCCCGTTATACAGTTGGAGTAGGCATGAGAGCGAGGCGCGGTGTATGTGCGGGCGCAGTAATTGGATTGGTCGCCCTCTGTTTGGGCGGGTGCGTTCAGATGACGGTCGCGTGGACCGATCTCGATCCGCGAGGGCCCGAGGCGGCCCCAGCCCTGCTCGGCGAATTCGAGGGGGACGCGCCCATTACCGACTCGGCAGAATGGGAGGCGCGGCGCGCACCGGCGCTTGCGCGCGCGCTTCAATCGAGCGTCTACGGAACGATGCCGGACGCCAGTCAAACAACCGTCTTGGATCGCCGCGTTATCAATGAAAATGCTTTTGGCGGGCGAGGGCGGCTGGAGGAATATCGTATCGGCGCCAGTGCAACGTTCGGCGAATGGACTGTTGACGTCAGCCCCGCCTTCGACGGCGCGGCCGGTTTCATCATGAACCTGGTCACACCCAAAAATGTAACCGGACCCGTTCCGATCATCGTCATGGAAACGTTCTGCCAGCGTTGGGACACGCTTCCCGACGCGGCTGTCGCGCGCCCGGAAGCAGCGCGCGGACAACAAAACGAAGGCTTCATGTTCAGTGTCATGACTTATGTTTTCGGACGTTACATCTGCACGCCGCCTGTCGAGGCAATCCTCGATGCCGGTTACGCCATCGCGACAATCCACCCTGCCGATATCGTGCCCGACGCGCGTGAAGCAGGCCTTGCAGAGTTGCGCCGCCTGTCTACGGGGTGGGCGGATGACGAGACGCGCTGGGGGGCCGTCGCCGCCTGGGCCTGGGCGTTTTCCCGCGTGGTCGATGCGCTCGACGAAGATCCGCGTTTCGCCGCAAGCTCCAAGATTGCCTGGGGTCATTCCCGCTATGGCAAGGCCGCGCTCTTGGCCGCCGCATTCGACTCGCGGATCGACGGGGTCATCGCACACCAGTCGGGAACGGGCGGGGCTTCACTCAATTTTCGCAAGAAGGGTGAGAGCGTAAAGGCCATCACGCGCGAATATCCCCACTGGTTCGCCCCCGCTTATGCCGGCTTTGCGGGCCGCGAGGACGAGATGGGCGTCGATCAGCATGCCCTGCTTGGGTTGATTGCACCGCGGCCGGTCTTGCTTGGCAATGCGCGGCGCGACGTCTGGTCAGATCCCAATGGCGCGTTTCGCGCGGCGGTTGGCGCTACGCCCGCCTATGCGCTCTATGGTTCGGATGGACTGCTTCAGCAGGACCTGCGCGCCTTTGATCCCGAAGCGGATCTGTCATTCTGGATCCGTCCGGGCACGCATGGCGTAGTCGAGGAAGATTGGCCAGCGTTCATCGCTTTTCTCGACGCCCATTTCGGCAAAGGTCAATTCTGAAATGCGCAGATCAATGAAAGCAGACGGCAAACCGATACGCATTGTCGCCTTCGCGGCGCTTGCCGCCTGGTGCCTGTTCGGCGCGACTGGCTGCGCGCAACTTGCGCTCGCCTGGGCGTCTGTCGACGTGACGGGCAAGCCAGCAGCAGAGCCTGCAGCGCTCGGGCCGTTTGCCGGCGATGGCCCAGTCGAGACGCCGGAAGACTGGCGCGAGCGTCGCGCTCCGGCTTTGCGCGAGGCTTTTCAGCGGCACGTTTACGGTTTTCTACCAGACGCATCAGAAACCCGCGTGCTAGCACGGAGACCGGTCTACGCGCCTGAGTTCGCGGGCGTCGGTTATCTCGAAGAATTTCAGGTGCAGGTATCTGCGACGTTTGACGGCGAGGTCGCCGACAGCGAGATTTTTGGTATTGATCTACTGTTGCCCGCAAGCGCACAGGGGCCTGCGCCGGTCGTCATCATGCAGACTTTCTGTCCGCTCACCGACCGCTCGACTAAGCCGGCAGTCACCAGCGGCGGCCCCGGCGTGTCGTGCAATGGCGGCATCCTCTCACGGCTTACGAAACTCTTGTTCCGACGCTCGATTGCGACGCCGCCGCTTGTCGATCTTCTCGAACGCGGCTTTGGCGTCGTTACGATCTATCCAAAGGACGTAGTGCCCGACCGGCCTCGCGCCGGGCTGGACGCGCTTGATGCGCTCGCCCCCCAGCGCGCCGAGTCAGATACTCGATGGGGTGCGATCGCAGCCTGGGGCTGGCTTTATTCGCGTATGATCGACGTCGTTGGCGATGAACCGCGCATCGATCCGAATCGCATGATCGCCTTTGGACATTCGCGCTTTGGCAAGGCTGCCCTGTTCGCGGCGGCGTTCGACGACCGCATTGATGGCGTGATTTCAAACCAGTCCGGCGCGGCCGGCGCCGCGCTCAGCAAGGGCAAGAAGGGCGAGACTGTGCGGGCCATTACAAATGATTTTCCGCACTGGTTCGCCACGGCGTTCGACAATTATGCGGGCCGGGAGGAAGATCTCCCGATTGATCAGCACCAATTGATCGCTCTGATCGCGCCGCGTCCGGTTTTTCTCGGAAACAGCCGGCGCGACGTCTGGGCGGACCCGAACGGCACCTTCCGCGCCGCCCAAGGCGCTAGCCCCGTCTACGAATTATTTGGGCGGACGGGCCTCGATCAGGCGGGCATGACCGACTTCAATCCTGAAAGCGACATCGCCTACTGGTTTCGACCAGGGATGCATGGCATTGACCGACGCGACTGGCCGGCCTTCATTGCCTTCCTCGAGGCGCATTTCGGCAGCGCGCATCGTGTTGGCGAGGGAGAGGACTGAGAGATGCCTGACGCCCCGACCGTCGAGGATGTCGACGCAGCCTTCCCAAAGGAACCCAGCGTCCTTTCACGCCTTTATCGCGATTCGCCTGACAGCGTGACGTTCCGCAAGCTGAGAAAGCGCCTGCTGCGCCAGGTGCAGGAGGCGATTTCGATCTTCGGCATGACGCGCACAGCAAAAGAGGGCGAGGCGCCGGAATGCTGGCTTGTCTGTCTATCCGGCGGCAAGGACAGTCACGCGATGCTGGCGCTGCTGCTTGATCTGAAAGCGCAGGGACAATTTACACCTGACATACTCGTCTGCAATCTCGATCAGGGCCAGCCGGGCTTCCCGAAGGAGACGCTACCCGCCTATCTCAACGGGCTTGGCGTTTCCTTCCGGATTGAGGAGCGCGACACTTATTCGATTGTTACCCGGAACATTCCAGCTGGCCGCACCTATTGCGGCCTGTGTTCGCGGCTGCGGCGCGCTAATCTCTATCGTGTGGCGCGCGAGGAAGGTTGCGGGGTCATCGCCCTCGGCCACCATCGCGATGACGCCATCGAAACCCTGTTCCTGAACCTTTTCCATGGCGGCCGCCTTGCCGCGATGCCGCCGAAACTGTTGAATGACGCGGGCGATGTTTTGACCGTGCGTCCGCTGATCCTGTGCGCCGAAGACGATCTCGCCTCCTTCGCTCAGGCGATTAACTTCCCGATTATTCCGTGCACACTCTGCGGCAGTCAGGACGGTCTCCAGCGAGAGGCGATCAAGGCCATGTTGGCCGACTGGGAGGCGCGTTCGCCGGGTCGCCGGGAGAGTATATTCCGTTCACTGATGAATGTGCGCGCCAGCCATCTTGCCGATCCGCGGCTGTTCCACTTTGCCGGCCTCGCGCCGGCAACCTCAGGCGCGTCGGCGGGTGGTTCCGCCGAGCGCGCCGATGAGGCCGAAGATGAATGACAGCCCGCCCCAGAGCACCGCAAATCCGCCTCCCGCATAGGCCGCGCCGTCGAGGGTCGCCGGCACTGCCGGGCGGAACTCGGTCATTACGGAATCGGCGATATCGCGGTTATAAGTCTGCGCGAGCAGGAGCGGACGAGCGTAATCCTGCGCCGTCTGCAGGTTGGCGAGGTGCAGCGACAAGTCTTCATAGCGCCGGACCGTCGTTGCATATCCGGTGCACAAAGCCCCGAGCAGGCCCGTTGAGATTTCGCATTCAGCAAGCGCCTGGTTCCGCGTGTAGCCATAGCTTGCAATGTCGGCGTCGAAGCGTTCGACAATCGGGCGTAATTCGTCCACCCGGCCGGTCAGGTTTTGCATGTATTGCAGGGTAAAGCCGGGGGCCTGCGACCCGCCAAGCGCGCCGGCAACGCCAGCGAGCATGGCTAGAAACCGTCCGATCATGATTCCACCCCTTTTTTGGCGCTGCCGCTTCCGGCTGGCCAACCCATCCCCGAAAGAAGAACCCCGCAAGCCTTGCTGTAGCGTTGGCTCGCCTTTAACCGTTGCCATAATTGCGCGCCGGGCCGGGAAAATCCAGCGCGAGGATCGTCCGATGGAAAGGGCTTGCGCTTCTCCTGGGGAGTGGGGGTAGCGCCAAGGGGTGACAGCAGGCCTTTTCGGCGCTATATCAACCCGATCGCGATCGAGCTTTCGAGAGCGGGCCCCTCGGGGCCCGCTTTTTTGTTTCCCGGTCGGGTGTTTTCCGGTCGGCCCCGAGTTTGAGCCGTCCAAAGAAAGCAGCCACCGGATAGCGCCTGGCTCGGACGCGCTGATTGACCGCCAATTCCTGCGAGGATTTGTCTGCAAACGAGTGCGGAACGAATAGAAGCCCTGATCGCCCCGACGGTGGCCGCCGGCGGGTTCGAACTCGTGCGCGTGCAGCTTAAAGGCGGCGACCGGCGCACGCTTCAGATCATGGCCGAACGCCCCGACCGAACCATGTCTGCCGAAGATTGCGCGAAGCTTTCCCGCGCGCTCTCGGTCGTGCTCGACGAGGCCGATCCGATTGACGGCGCGTACACGCTCGAGGTGTCCTCGCCTGGCATTGACCGGCCGCTTGTGCGCCTGAAAGATTACGAAGACTGGCAAGGCTATGAGGCCCGGCTTGAACTCGATCGAATGGTCGAGGGGCGCAAGAAAGTCCGCGGGATTGTCGCTGGCGTCGATGGCGATCATGTTTGCATCGATATTGAGGGCGAAACCGAGACGGCGCTGATCCCGTTCGCGTGGGTTGCAAGCGGAAAGCTCGCCCTGACCGATGAATTGATCCGTGAGAGCCTGCGCGCCGCCAAGCAGGCTGAAAAGGACGCAGGCAAAGACGCTGCGGTTTCTGACGCCAGTCCGGAAATCGATCCGGCGGATTTCGACGCCGACGCAATAGAATTCGAACTCGACGAAGAGGAAGACACGCCATGAACGCCGTCAGCGCTAACCGACGCGAATTGATCCAGATCGCCGATGCGGTCGCCCGCGAGAAATCCATCGACCGCTCTCTTGTCATCGAGGCGATGGAAGACGCGCTCGCCCGCGCCGCGCGCTCGCGCTATGGGCACGAGACAAACATCAAGGCGGAAATTCATCCAACTACGGGCGAAACGCGTCTGTGGCGGCTTCTTGAAGTCGTCGAAGCTGTTGAAACCGACGCCACGCAGATCTCTCTGGAAGAGGCGCGCCATAAAAACCCGGCCGCCAATATTGGCGACTTCATTTCCGAGCCGTTGCCGCCGATCGATTTCGGCCGGGTTGCGGCCATGGGCGCCAAGCAAGTCATTACACAGAAGGTCCGCGACGCTGAGCGCGACCGTCAGTATGACGACTTCAAGGACCGCATCGGCGAGGTCATCAACGGCATTATCAAGCGCGTTGAATATGGCCACGTTATTATTGACCTCGGCAAGGCCGAGGCCATCATCCGCCGCGATCAGCAGATGCCGCGCGAGGC
>CAZSBU010000128.1:0-7453 GCA_964605055.1 uncultured Caulobacterales bacterium
TGCGTAAGGAGAGCATGACGCAGCAGCCCGCAATCGTCTGGTTTAGAAACGACCTCCGCTTGGCGGATAATCCGGCTTTAACACATGCCGTCAACTCTGGCCGCCCTATTATCGCCGTCTATGTGCACGACCCGAGTGGCCCTCTTGCCATTGGGGCGGCTGGTAAATGGTGGCTCCACCATAGTCTCCTAAGCCTTGGCGCAGGGCTGACGGCAATTGGTAGTAATCTGACGCTATTGAGCGGCGACGGCGTAGAAACTGTGGAACGGCTCGCAGCCGATACAAAGGCAGACGCGATTTATTGGAATCGCCGTTACGCAGCCACTCAGGTCGACGCTGACAAACGCCTCAAGACAAGCCTAAAAAAAACGGGTTGTGAGGTGCAAACGTTCAATGGCAACCTTCTTCGCGAGCCTTGGGAGGTCGAAACAAAAACAGGCGGTTATTACCGGGTCTTCACCCCCTTTTGGCGATCGCTACAAACGGCTGGTCCGACTCGAAGCGAAACCTTTGTCTCGCCTTCAAAACTAAATGCACATGCTACCATCGCTAGCGAAAGCCTTACGGATTGGGGCTTGCTGCCAGCCAATCCGGACTGGGCGCGCGAGTTCCCGTCGAACTGGTCACCCGGCGAAGCCGGCGCGGCCGGGAGACTCTCATCATTTCTAAGCGGTCCAGCACACGCCTATGGCGAAGAGCGAAATCGACCGGACCTACTTGGTACGTCGCGACTATCGCCGCACCTGGCATTTGGCGAAATCACTCCCCTACAGGTCTGGAACGCAACCCGCGACGCGATTGCAAGCGGCCGGCTGGATGCAACCGAAGGTGATAAATTCCTGTCAGAAATAGCTTGGAGGGAGTTCTCCTACAATCTGCTCTTCCACTTCCCTGATCTGGCTGCGGCTCCCATGAAACGGGAGTTTGAAGCCTTCCCTTGGCGCCATTCACCCGGCGACACGACGGCTTGGCGGCACGGTCAGACCGGCATCCCAATTGTGGATGCTGGAATGAGGGAACTTTGGCGAACCGGCTGGATGCACAACCGGGTACGCATGATCGTCGCCAGTTTTCTTTGTAAAAATTTGTTGATCGATTGGCGAAGCGGCGAACGCTGGTTCTGGAACACGCTCTTGGACGCGGACGCTGCGAACAACGCGGCGAGTTGGCAATGGGTCGCAGGTTCAGGCGCAGACGCCGCGCCTTACTTCCGGATTTTCAATCCCGTGACTCAGGGTGAGAAATTCGACCCAGAGGGAAATTATGTACGTCGATTTGTCCCCGAGCTAGCCGGTCTCCCCGCCAAATACATCCATGAACCTTGGTCAGCGCCAACCGAAGTGTTGCTGAAGGCTGGAGTGAGCCTCGGTGCAACCTACCCTTACCCCGTTGTGAGCCTCGCCGAGACGAGAAAGCGAGCCCTTGCCGCTTACGACGATATACGGGGAATGGGCGCGCAATAATTGACCGCAATCAACGCATTGCTGGCTTCACGGCCGCAGATTGCTTACTATGGAGTTCGAATGAGCGACGTAACTCTCCTGGCGACGCCTCCTACCGTCGTCACTCCGGACAACCGGGACAGCGCCCTCGCCGGCCTGCCGTTTTTCTTTCGCTTGGCGTGCAATCTGGCGAGCCGACTTCGCTTTGGCACCTTGCATTTCGATTTGCCGGACGGTCGACGCCTCACTTTTCGCGGGGCCGAGGAATTCGAAAGCGAAGGCGTTATCATCGTTCGAGACTTCGCATTCGCACGCCGCGCCGTGCTCGGCGGCGACATCGGGTTCTTTGAGGGTTACGCTGCGGGCCAATGGGAAACGCCCAGTATAGCCAACACACTATACGTATTTGCTCGCAACGTTGACCACGTCACCGAGGCGTTCCTCGGTTCACCTATCGTCAGCTGGCTCGATCGATTGCGTCATTCGTTCAATCGCAATACGCGCGCAGGCTCACGGCGCAATATTTCCGCGCATTACGACCTCGGCAATGCATTCTATGAGAAATGGCTCGACGGCACGATGACCTATTCGTCCGCCCGTTTTCCAGAACCTGGCGCCGACCTTTCATCGGCGCAAATGCATAAGTATCGAACTCTCGCCGACAAGATCGAGATAAAGCCCGGTGAATCGGTTCTGGAAATCGGATGCGGCTGGGGCGGATTTGCCGAATATGCCGCCGGACAACTAGGCGCGCGCGTCACCGGCCTGACGCTGTCGCGCGAGCAACTCGACTACGCCCAGAAGCGGATATTCAAGGCAGGGTTAAGCGAGCGGGTAGAATTCAGACTCCAAGATTACCGCGACGTCGGTGGTTCGTACGATAAAATAGCCTCCATTGAGATGTTCGAAGCGGTGGGCAGGGAATACTGGCCTGCCTACTTCAATAAGATTCATGAAACGCTCCGACCCGGCGGCATGGCAGGGTTGCAGGTCATCACAATTGCTGACCGCCTGTTCGACGAATATGTGCGGTCAACAGACTTCATCCAGCGCTATGTATTTCCAGGTGGGATGCTGCCAAGCCCGTCGATTCTTCGGGAGGAAATCGAACGCGCAGGTCTTGTCTGGCGGCAAGCAAGCAGTTTCGGTCTTGATTACGCAGCGACGCTTCGCGCTTGGGCTGCGCGTTTTCTTACTGCTTGGGATGAAATTCGCCCGCTTGGATTTGATGAAAGGTTTCGCAAGCTCTGGCTCTTCTACCTTGGTTATTGCGAAGCGGGTTTCCGAGCTCGAACAACCGATGTAGTTCAAGTTGCAATCTCACGTTCGTGAGCGCCGCGCCGATTGACGCCTGCTGCTGCCACCGGTCTGCTGCAGATCGTTGAAGCAGGCCACCGCATTTAGCGGTATCCTGATCCATCGTTTCCAGGCAAGGATACTGATTGATGGGATTCTACGACAATGCGCTTGAAGCTATTGGCAACACGCCGCTGATAAAGCTGAAGCGGGCGTCGGAGGAAACGGGCTGCCTAATACTCGGCAAGGCCGAATTTCTCAATCCTGGCCAATCGGTGAAGGACCGAGCGGCGCTCGGCATCATCCGGGACGCAGAAGCCCGCGGCGCATTACAGCCAGGCGGGCTCATTGTTGAAGGGACAGCTGGCAACACCGGCATTGGTCTCGCACTTGTTGGCGCCATTCTCGGCTACCGTGTGAAAATCGTTTTCCCTCGCACCCAGAGCCAGGAGAAAAAGGACGCGATCAGGCTACTGGGGGCTGAACTCATCGAAGTCGACGCCGTACCGTATTCCGACCCCAACAACTATGTCCGGTATTCCGGGCGATTGGCAGAAGAACTCGCCGCAACGGAGTCGAGCGGCGTGCTGTGGGCCAATCAGTTTGACAACGTTGCAAACAGGCGCACGCATTACGCGACGACAGGTCCGGAGATATGGAAACAAACGGACGGCGCCGTTCACGGTTTTACGTGCGCGGTTGGGACTGGCGGGACGCTCGCCGGGGTGACAATGGCGCTCAAGGAGCGCAATCCCGACGTCCGCTGCGTCTTAACGGACCCACACGGAGCGAAACTCTTCACTTGGGTAAAGTCTGGCGCGTTAGAGACCGAAGGGTCGTCGATTACCGAAGGCATAGGTCAGGGGCGCGTTACTGCGAACCTTGAGGGGCTTCAATTTGACGACGCCTATCGCGTTCCCGATCGCGAAGCACTGGAAATTCTTTTCCGCCTTGTCGAGGAGGAAGGTCTGTGTCTTGGCGGTTCGGCAGGCATCAATATTGCCGGCGCAGTGCGGCTCGCGAAGGATATGGGACCAGGCCACACAATTGTGACCATCTTGTGCGACTACGGGAACCGGTATGCGTCGAAGCTGTTCAATCCGGAATTCCTTCGCTCCAAGGATCTTCCAACGCCGCCATGGATGAATTAAGCGAGCCGATCGTTTCGCCCGACTGGCTGCGCCGTCAGATGCGAGAATGCGCAGAGACAAGCCCGGTCTGTATTGTAGATGCCTCGTGGCGCTTACCTGGCTCGACTGAAAAACCCGCAAGAGTGGCGCATGCACAGCGCCGATTGCCGGGAGCGGTCTTCTTCGATCTCGATGGGGTTAGCGATCGTTCCTCGCCATTGCCGCACATGGCTCCCTCCCGCGATACGTTTGACGCGGAAATGGCGCGGATCGGGGTTGGTAAGCACGAGCATATTATTGTCTATGACGACTCAGGCCTTTTCTCCGCTGCGCGCGTCTGGTGGATGTTCCGCATGATGGGATATCGCCGCGTCTCTGTTCTGGACGGAGGATTACCGGCCTGGATCGCACAGGGCGGCGAAACGGAAACTGGAGCCATAATTGAGCCGGTTCTGGATACCGAGACCGCAGAGCGGACGCAAAACGCCGCCTCTACTGAGAATTCCTGTAAAGTTGACGGCTTTGCCGCAGCAACTGCAACGGAAGTTCGCGCCGCTCTGTTGAATCCAGCGGCTCGCGTCCTCGATGCGCGTCCGGCTGATCGGTTCACAGGGAAAGCGCCGGAACCGAGGCCAGGCCTCCACAGGGGCGCAATGCCTGGTGCGGTAAATCTGCCCTTTTCCACCGTCTTGGGCGATGATGGTCGCCTCTTGCCGGACGATCAGCTCCGGCAGATTTTCGCCGATGCCGGCGTAAGGCCCGATACGGCTGTGATAGCAACTTGCGGTTCAGGCGTTTCAGCGGCGATCCTCATTCTGGCTATGGCCAAACTTGGTTATTCGCGCCACGCGCTTTATGACGGCTCTTGGGCGGAGTGGGGCGCGAAGACGAATGACCCTTCGCTTTTCCCCGTCGTTGTCAGGAGCACGCGCGTCGATGGTCGGCAAGATTGACGTTACCATCACATGTCTTGAACAGACGCGCCGCCCCGCGCTATCCGCGCCTCCTGCTCCGCGGGGCAAGATCGCAATACTTCGAGCAGAAACGCCGCCGATCCATTTTTACCGATACCTCTATGAGACCGTAGGGGCGGCATACAACTGGATCAGCCGTGCGCGGATGGATGACGACGCTTTGACCGCACTCGTCCATGACCCCGCCGTCGAGATCTTTGTTTTATACATGGACGGCTCACCTGCCGGCTTTTCAGAGATTGAATTCCGCGACCCTGCGAAAGCCGAGATCCGCTTGTTCGGTCTTCTGCCAGACTATGTCGGGCGAGGCCTCGGGCGGTTTTTTCTCTGGAATGTCATCGAACTATGCTGGATGCGGGCGCCGTCCCGCGTTTTGATTGAGACCTGCACACTCGACCATCCCGCCGCCTTGCCGCTGTACCAGAAACTTGGTTTTTCCGTATTTGATCAAAAGAAAGGCCGAATCGACGCGCCGAGATGATCAGTCGGGGAAGCCCCCAGTCGGAACTCTGCCGTCAACCGGAGCGCTATGAAGGAACCGACCAAGCTTATAGCGTCAGGCCGCCCGCACCGGCGACCGTCTCATCCGGTCAATCCACCGGTAGAACGGGCGTCGACGATACTTTTTCCAACATATGATGACTTTGTCGAAGGCTCGCGCCAAATCGCCTATGGCCGACTTGGCACGACTTCTCACAGGGCTTTGGAAGAAGCGATAACGAGCCTCGAAGGGGGTGTTGAAACCCGTCTTGCCCCATCCGGACTCCAAGCCGTAGCCATATCGATATTGGCGTTCGTCCAGTCAGGTGACCGGGTTTTGATCCCGGACTCCATCTACGATCCAACGCGCAAATTCTGCGAACGTTTCCTTAGTCGATTTGGCGTTGAGACGGTCTTCTATGACCCGGTTGTCGTAAATGGCGGAGCCGAACTGTTTACGCCGGCGACCAAGGTAATCCTTGCTGAGTCGCCGGGTTCGCTAACTTTCGAAATACAAGATATCCCCGCCCTCGCTGCGCAGGCGCGCGCCAACGGGGCGCGGTTAATTGTCGACAATACCTGGTCTGCAGGCATGCGACTGAAGCCGATTGCGCTTGGCGCCCATGTCAGCGTTCAAGCCGGCACGAAGTATCTCGCCGGACATTCAGACTGCCTCATCGGCTCAATGACTTCCGCCGACGAGGAAACTGCTAAGCTGATTTTTCTGGCGGTTCTGCAGCTTGGTTTAAATGTCTCCGCTGACGACGCATTCCTGACGCTTCGCGGCATGCGCACGCTCCACGTACGCCTCGCCCGCCATGAGGAAAACGGACTGATTATCGCCAAATGGCTGGCGAAACGCCCGGAAGTTGTCCGAGTGATGCATCCAGCCCTCAAATCATGTCCGGGACATGCTGTCTGGAAACGCGATTTCACCGGCTCTTCGGGCCTGTTCGGCGCTGTGCTCGAACCTGTTTCTACCGCTGCGATCAGAGCTTTCTTCAACAGCCTAAGGCACTTCGGCATGGGCTATTCGTGGGGCGGTTTTGAGAGCCTGTGCATTCATGTACATCCGCAGCGATGCCGCAGCGTTACGTCTTGGAATGAAGTAGGCCCGGTCATCCGTGTTCACGCCGGGCTTGAAGATCCTGATGACCTTATCGCAGATTTGGAGCGCGCGTTCGGCGCAATGAAGCGAGCGAAGGACTAGCCAATGAAACTTTTTAGGTATGTGCTTGCCGGTCCCATCCTGCTCGCCGGCTGCGCGACGGTAGGAACGCCATCGCGAATCGTGACGGTAGAGACTACGCCAACCGATGCGCTTATCCGGGTTGAAGGCTTCGGCGAGTGCGCCAGCCCCTGCGCAATCGAGATTGACGCGCCGCGGCGCCTATCGATCGCCAAAGCGGGGTTCAAGCCCGTAACTGTCGATCTCAGCCCCACAAACCGGGCAAGAACGATCTCCGTACCGCTCGAACTCGCCGCTCCTACCGAGGCGGTTGAAGCTGGCAGTCTGGGCAACCTATGAGCATCGACTTTTGCAAGCATACAATGGCGACTCCGGCAGGATTTGAACCTGCGACCATTCGCTTAGAAGGCGAGCGCTCTATCCAGCTGAGCTACGGAGTCCCGAAGTGCTCTCCTAAAGCTAAATCCTGGCAAGTAAACCGGCGGGGCCGCATACAATTACTTACGCCACGGTCAATGACCTTCAGTGCGTCCAGGGCTTGCGGCGGGCGGTTGCGAAGTTGTCAGAATACGCTTTGATGACCGGCGCAGCGTCCTTTTTTTCTATCACCCGGTAAGGAATATTCTTGGAGGTCGCGTAGGCGATCGCGGCGTCTTTCGTTGGAAACATGAGGCGCACCTGACCCGCAAGCGTATCGCTTCCGCTGGTCCATCCCATGAGCGGGTCGATCCGCCGGGCGGCCTGAGATTCAAATTCAAGAACCCAATCCTGAGTTTTACCTTTTCCAGACTGCATGACGGTTTTTGAGGGCTGAAAAATTCTTGCGAGCACGCGCCTATAAACTCCCAACGGCTGACGCGCACCACAGGTCAGCACTTTATAACAAGTGGTCGGAGCGGCAGGATTCGAACCTGCGGCCCTCTGCTCCCAAAGCAGATGCGC
>CAZSBU010000129.1:0-1239 GCA_964605055.1 uncultured Caulobacterales bacterium
GAAGATCACGCAGGACGTCCGCGACTACGCCGCCGGTCTGTCGGACAACGAGAAGAAAGACCTCGACCGCATTTCCGAAGAGGGCATGCGCGAGATGAGCGAGAAATATCGGGAGATGGGTGGCGAGCTTTATTTGGAAACTCAATCCGTTAAACGACCCGGTTAGCTTCGTTACGAATCCATTCTGCGCCAACAAATCCCTTTCCCGCAAAAACCGGAACGCTAGCCCATCGCTCGTGTTCAGTTCGCGTGATAGATTTTTTGGAGGCGTTCATGAGCGAGAAAACCCTGACGGAACTGGCCAAGGCGATGCGCGGCATCGACCACGCCATGCTGACGACCCACACCGAAGGCGGCGAGATCGCCGCCCGCCCGATGAGCAATAATGGCGAGGTCGATTTCGACGGGACGTCGCATTATTTCACATGGGAAAAGTCACGCATGGTCTCCGACATTGAGGCCGACCCCAATGTCGTCCTCGCGTTTCAGGACGGGAAATCCTTCTACGCCTCGGTGACGGGCGACGCCTCGGTCATTCGCGACCGGGAAGAATTCAAGGCGCACTGGACGCCCGGCCTTGACGACTGGTTCGAGAATGGCGCCGAGACCGAAGGCGTCGTTATGTTGCGGGTCAAGGCGACGCGCGTGAAATATTGGGACGGCATGGAAGACGGCGAGCTGACGCTTTAGGCGGACTAATCTTTAGGCGCGCTACTGCGCGCGTCACTTTTCGCACTTGCGGCGGGCTGATAGGCTGACGAAATTCATCGGGAATTTCGCTCATGTCGCCGATCGCCGTGCTTGCCGCGCTGCTCCTTGCTCAAGGGACGGTGGACCCGTCTAATAATACCAAGGCGACGCCGGGCGCCGAGGCCCCGCAAGCGCAGGCCTCATCGGCTGATGATTTCCGCGCCCGGCAGGAGGCTCTGCTCGCCGAAGCCCAGGCAACGCTCGCAGCCAACCCGGACGACGCTGACGCCATCATCTGGAAGGGCCGCCGTCTCGGCTATCTCGGTCGCTACGACGAGGCAATTGCGGCGTTCGAGGATGGCGAGCGACGCCACCCGCAGGATGCGCGCTTTGCCCGGCACATCGGCCACAGGCTCATAAGTTTGCGTCGTTTCGCAGAGGCGGAGGCCGTATTCGGGCGCGCCGCCGCGCTTTCTGCGGCGTTGCCTGACGAGGTCGAGCCGGACGGCCTGCCCAATGAGGCGGGCGCGCCGACGTCAACGCTTAAGG
>CAZSBU010000129.1:1249-2181 GCA_964605055.1 uncultured Caulobacterales bacterium
GGGAACATCTGGTACCACGCTGGCCTTGCGCACTATATGCAAGGCGATTTCGGCCGCGCCGCCCGGGCGTTTTCCGGCGCCGCCGCGCTCGCTCACAATACGGACGCGGCCGCCGCGGCGCGGTACTGGCTTTACCTGTCGCTGATGCGCGCCGGGGAGCGCGAGGCCGCCTTGCGCGCCGTCGGTGCGATCGACCCTGAATGGGCGCTGATCGAGAATGAGGTCTATCACGAACTCACCTTGTGCTTTCGCGATCTTGCTGACTGCGGCGCAATATTGGCGCGTGCGCGCGCCGCCGAAGGCATAGATTATTCAACGCCGGCCTATGGCGTGGCGATGAAATACTATCTCGACGGCAAGCGCAGAGAAGCGCGCGCGCTGTTCGAGGAGATTGCGCAAAGCGACACCGGCGCCGCGTTCGGCCGGCTGGCGGCGGAAGCAGAACTGGAACGCGCCCGCCGATGACCCGCGCCCTCAACCCCGTCTTTGCCGATCGCCCGGTGTCGATCTTTCCAACCATGACGGCGCTCGCCCGGGAGCATGACGCGGTCAATCTCGGACAAGGCTTTCCCGACGAAGACGGCCCACCGGAAATGCTGCGCGCGGCGGCGGCGGCAATTGTGGCCGGCCCCAATCAATATGCGCCGATTGAGGGCGCGCCGGAGTTGCGGCAGGCGATTGCGGCGACGCACAAGCGTTTCTACGGGCTCGATCTTGATTGGCGCAACGAGACCCTCGTTTTGGCGGGCGCGACCGAAGGCCTGGCCGCCGCCTTTCTGGCATTTTGTCAGCCTTGGGACGAAGTCGTTGTGTTCGCGCCCTTTTACGAAAGTTATGCGCCGCAGATCGAAGCCGCCGGCGCCCGCCCAGTTTATGTCGAACTGAAGCCGCCCCATTGGCGCATTGATCGGGCCGCTCTCACAAAGGCGATT
>CAZSBU010000129.1:2191-7445 GCA_964605055.1 uncultured Caulobacterales bacterium
ACACGCGCGATCATCATCAACACGCCGCATAACCCATCGGGGCGTGTACTGACGAATGAGGAACTTGGCGTTGTCGCCTCCCTCGCGCGGGCGCACGACCTGATCGTCATTTCGGATGAAGTTTATGAGCACATCACCTTCGACGGGCGCCGGCACCTGCCGCTCATGAGCCTGCCCGGCATGCGCGAGCGCACGATCCGGCTGGGGTCGTTCGGTAAAACGTTCTCCGTAACCGGGTGGCGGCTTGGCTATGCAGCGGGGGACGCGCGGCTAATTCAGACGCTGAAGAAAGCGCACCAGTTCATTGCCTATACCTGCCCGTCGCATTTACAGGCGGCGGTCGCCGGAGCGCTCGCGCTCGGCGATGATTATTACGAGACGTTCGCCCACTCGTTACAAGAAAAGCGCGATCTCCTCACGGCCGGATTGACCCGCGCCGGCTTCGACGTCCTGCCCGTCGAAGGCGCTTATTTCGTGAACGTTGACGTCGGCTCGGTCGGGCGCGACGACGACATGGCGTTCTGCCGGGAAATAGCGGAACGCGCCAAAGTCGCCGCCGTGCCATTATCGGCTTTCTACCATCCATCAATTGTAGGGGCGCCGCGTCGCTACGCGCGTTTCTGCTTCGCCAAAAGGCGGGAAGTGCTGGAGGAAGCCGCAACGAGATTACAGCGCTATTTTAGTTGATCGGCTGCGCCGCCGAGGCGTTCGGCCGCCCGAATACCTGCTCCTCGCGGTTGCGGGGCCGTCATCCCAGATCGCCAAAACCGGGCGGCGGTTTTTCCCCATCGCTTTGACTACGGACGAAAAATCTGTAATAAGCCCCCCGACTCGAGAGGCCGGCGATACAGCTTCGGCCGTTAGCGAAGGGGTGTGGGGTCATGACAAACAAACTTTTGATTATGCTTGCGGCGTCTGTTGGCGCGATCAGCCTTGCTGCATGCGAACAAGAAGAGACGCCGCCGGCTCCGGTGGATCAACAGGTTGAAGAGGCAGTTGAGGCCGTCGAACAAGCTACCGAGGAAGCTGGCGATGCGGTCGACGCCGCCGCTGAAAGCGCTGGCGACGCCATGGATTCGGCCGGTGAGGCCGCGATGGACGCGGCTGGCGACGCAATGGACGCCGCTGAAGGCGCGATGGACGATGCGGGCGAAGCAATGGATGACGCGGGCGACGCGATGAAAGACGCCGGCGAAGCGATGGAAGAAGCGGTCGAGGAAGCGACGACCGACGAGCCGACTCGCTGAGTTCTGGCGCCTGAAACTACGAAAGGCCGCCCTTTCTCCGGGCGGCCTTTTTATTTGTCTGAGCCTCGCCGGGCGTTCATATTCAACCGGCTTTCTAAAATTTAATTTTATCTGCGAGCCAACAGATCGGAGTTCACCATGTCGCCAATGAACCGATGTATTGCGCCTCTCATCTGCTCGCTGGCGGCCATGATCCCGGTGACAGCAACGGCGGCGGCGGACCAAGTCGAGCACGGTCTGAATAGCGCCGCACAGGCGGAGCTTCAATCAAGGCTTGAGGCTCTTCAGTCCTCGCCTACTGGAGCGGGACCCCTCGCGGGGGCTGCTATTTCAGTACATGTCGACGGCAAACGCATCTGGTCGGGCGGGGCAGGCTGCGCCACGTTCACGGAAGACCTGCCTCAGACGTGCGAGCGGCCGTTCAGGCCCGACGTAAAGGTGCGCGTGGCGTCCGTGTCGAAAATGGTGGTCGCACTGACGGCGCTTAAACTTGCGCGTGAAGGGCGCCTGGATCTTGATCGTCCGGCGTCCGACTATCTTGGCTGGCAGCTATCTCATCCCGCATTTCCCGAAACGCCGATAACCGTCCGTATGCTGCTCATGCATCTTTCTTCCATTCGGGATCAGGAGGAATACTGGGCGGAGGCCCCCAACCCGTTTCGGAACCTGTTCGTAACGCCGGAGGCGTTCGCGGCGTCAGGCGTTCCATCAGAGGATGCGCCCGGCGCCTATTTCACTTACGCCAATCTGAACTACGGCGTCATCGCGGCGGTGCTGGAGAAAGCGACCGGCCAACGATTTGATATCCTCGTACGGGAAGTGTTTCTGGCGCCCCTCGGCCTCGATGCAGGCTTCAACTGGTCGGGCGTGTCGCGAAAAGCCAGACGCAGCGCAGCAGCCCCCCATCGGTATGAAGATGGAAGGTGGCGAGCGAAAACCGACTTGCCGGCAACGCTACACGCGGACGAACCGTTTTTTCTCGCCGCACCCGGCCTCGACCGGCGCGCTTACCTCGCAGACTACACACCCGGCGAAAACGCCAGCCTTTTCGGACCGCAAGGGGGCCTGCGCGCCAGCGCGGACGACCTCGCGCGGCTTGCCCTTGCGGCCGCTGATTTTCCCGAGGCGACGACGGAGCCCTGGATATATGACGCGGTCCAACGCAACGGAGATACGCTGGGCGGGCTCATCCACGCCTATGGCCTTGGCGTGCAGATCGTCGAGGGCGCGCCGATCCCGCAAGGCGCACGGCTCATCGGCCACGCCGGGGAGGCCTACGGACTTTACAGCGGCGCATGGCGCGTTGAACCGGACGGCTCATCTCGCCCTGCGGTAACGATTGGATATGTGATCAATGGCACGACCAGTCCATCTCCGCCGCCGAGCGCGAACGCCGCGTTTAATGTTGCCGAAGCGGCGCTTCTGGCGCTGGGGCTAGAGGCGGCTCAACGGGCGACTGCTGCAGCCGAGGCGTCGAAAAATCATGATAATGATCCGCGCCCGTTCGATCGACAGGCCGACGCCGCCGCAGACGTAGACGCAGCGCTCGCTAGAGCGGCAAACGAAAGCGCGCGCTGATCGTCATGGGCGGAAATTGGTGCCACGACAGTCGTGGACTCGCCGGATACAACCTGCAATCCGAGATCGCGGCCCTTATCGCCTCCGATTATGTCCTCGTTTACGTCGATGTTGGCCAGAGAAACCGCAACCTCGATATCGCGCGGCGCTTCGGCATTGCAAAACTAATCGGCACCCCAACGATTGTTATCGCTGAACCGGATGGAACGGTTGTCAATGCGGCGACCGTGCATGAGTGGCGCAACGCCGCTTCCCGACCGACGTCCGAATGGCTCGCCTATCTTGAGGAACACACTCCCTCGCTAACGGAGTAAAGGTCGCCGCACACAACCGCATCGCGGTCAATGCGACCCTGCGGGCTCCGACTTTTCCCGCTGCTCAGGCGTCCAGAACGAATCGCATGGAATTTTGCTGGTGTCGCAACGGTCGGCGTATCGACGCGCGATCTCGGTGACCTCAGCCATCAGCCCGTCTTCAAGCGTTATAGGCGTCAGTCCTAATCCGAGGAGGCGCTGGTTTTCTACCTGAAGGTCGTTTTCGGCAGCTTCCTTGCGCGGGTTCGGCACGAACGCGATCTCCGCTCCGGTTTTCTCCGCGACAAGCTTGGCGAGATCGCGCACCCGGTGGGTTTCCGTCATCTGATTGAGGATATGGACTCGTTCGCCTTGCTGCGGGGGATTTTCAATCGCAAGCTGGATGCAGCGCACCGTGTCCTGAATGTGAATAAAGGCGCGCGTCTGCCCCCCTGTTCCGTGTACGGTCAACGGATAGCCGACTGCCGCCTGCATCAGAAAACGATTGAGCACCGTTCCATAATCGCCGTCGTAATCGAAACGATTGATGAGCCTCTCGTCGAGGCGCGTTTCTGTTGTCTGCGTCCCCCAGACAATGCCTTGATGCAAATCCGTGATCTTCAGTCCGTCATTCTTGTTGTAGAATGCAAAAAGTAACTGATCCTGCGTCTTCGTCATGTGATAGATCGAGCCGGGATTTGCGGGATAAAGAATCTCCTGCGTCACCTCGCGTCCATCGGACGTCTCTATCTTCACTGGTAGGTAGCCCTCGGGGATTTTCAATCCGGCCGTGCCGTAGCCGTATACGCCCATAGTGCCGAGATGCACGAGATGTGCGCTTGTGCCGGCCTCTACAATCGCAGCCAAAATGTTGTTCGTCGCGTTCAGGTTGTTATCGACCGTATATCGTTTGTGATAGGATGATTTCATCGAATACGGCGCAGCGCGCTGTTCAGCGAAATGAACAATCGCCTCTGGTTGTTCAGTCTCGATCAAATGCAACAAGCGCGCATAGTTTTTTGCGACGTCAATATTTTCAAATCGAACGGAGTGACTTGAAACGTCTTTCCATGCCGCAAGACGGACCGAAATAGGCCGGATCGGCGTCAGCGATTCCACTTCCAGTTCTATGTCGATTTTCCGTCGCGACAGGTTGTCGACGATAACGACATCGTGGCCAAGCCGGGAAAGGTGCAGCGTCGTTGGCCAGCCGCAGAACCCGTCTCCCCCGATAACGAGTACCTTCATGAATTTTCTCCCAAACGCGAAATATCAAGCTTCGCGCAATTACGGCTCTCGCGCAACGAAGGCGCGCCGCGTTTCCGGCCGAATTATGGGCGGCCGATTGACGTATAGCGGAACCCGTGCTCGGCCATCAGTCCGGGTCGGTAGACGTTCCGAAGGTCAATGAAAACGCGCTCGGTCATTAGCGCTGCGGCCCGCTTCAGGTCGAGGGCGCGGAAGACGTCCCATTCCGTCACCAGCGCCGCGGCTGCGGCCCCTTCGAGCGCGTGATACGGGCCATCGCAGAACTGCACGCCAGACAGCAGCCTCTCAGCCTCTTCCATGCCGGCAGGATCGAACGCCCGGATAACGGCGCCTGCCTCCTGCAGGGCCGGCACGATATCGAGCGAGGGCGCATCGCGCATATCGTCCGTATTCGGCTTGAATGTCAGCCCAAGCAACGCAATCGTCCGTCCCTTAACATTACCGCCGCAGGCTGAAATGATGCGTTGCGCCATCGCCTTCTTGCGCCGGTCGTTAACTTCCACGACCGCCTCGACAATCTTCGTCGGCGCGTCGACCGATTGCGCCGTGCGGACGAGCGCAAGCGTGTCTTTCGGAAAACATGACCCGCCATAGCCGGGGCCGTCATGCAGAAATTTCGATCCGATGCGCCGGTCAAGGCCGATGCCGCGCGCAACTTCCTGGACGTTCGCGCCAACCTTCTCGCAAAGGTCCGCCATCTCGTTGATGAAGGTTATTTTCGTCGCCAGAAACGCATTCGCTGCATATTTGGTCAATTCGGACGTCGCGCGGTTAGTAAACAATATCGGCGTTTCGTTGAGGAAAAGCGGACGATAGAGTTCCTGCATTACCTCGCGGGCGCGCTCGTCTTCTGCGCCGACAACGACA
>CAZSBU010000130.1:0-7434 GCA_964605055.1 uncultured Caulobacterales bacterium
GCAGGCGCGCGGGTCCTCCATGCGCGAGACGCCACAATCGGTGCAGAGGGTGCGCGGTTCAGGCTCACGCAGGGAGACCGATGCGCCGTCGATCATTGCGGCGACCGCTTCGAGCGCTCGGCCTCATCTAGCTCGCGCTTCAGGCGATCGAGGTCCCTTTGCGTCAGCTCTGGATCGTTCCGGCGGCTCCATGTCGGATCTGGAGCGTCAGGGCCGATGTCAGGCCTGCCGCCTTCAGGCGCGAGACTTCCCTCGAAATCGGGGTTGCTTACCGTTGGATCCGTCCGGCGGAGGTCTTGCCCGGCTTCCTCACGGCGGCGCTGCTCAAGGCGCCGCGCGATCTCAGGCCCGAACACGGCCGAGCCGCCCTGTCCGTCGAAATCGCCGTCGGCTTTGTCCTTCTTCAAGAGCCTGATCGCCTCGTCCCAGCGCTCGCCGGATGTCCCCGGCCGCCAGCCGGACCGGATCTCGGTGCGGCCGGCGCATTCGGCAGCCTTGTCGGCGTCGGAGAACTCCTCGGGACAGAAAATACCCACAACGCCGGACGTCCCGGGCGTTGTTGCGGGCGCTCCCGCCGGAAGATCAACGGAGGGCAGCACAAACCGCCCGCCGCGGAACACCGGTTCGACGTCAAACTGGGCGCCTGGATTATCTGCTTCCGGGGCGGCGTTTTCCTCGCCCGCACGCGTCGCGCCGACCTCCGTCTCCTGGTCCTCAGCAGGCGCCTCCTCGGGCCGGTCCTCGCCAGGCCTGCGCGCGCCATCGCCTGCAGCCGCGTTATCGCCCGCCGGTCCTGGCGTTGCGCGCTCTGGCTCGACGAGAGGAGGCGCTTCTTCCTCCGGCGTTTGCTGACCGGGCTGTTCGCGCACGTTGGGATCAAGACCATCTCGCGCAGGCGCATCCGGCGCGAGCCGCAGCGTTGGGTCGTCCTCGGCCGCTGGCCGCTCAGGCACAAAGGGCTGATCCTCTACTTCGGACGGCGGCGCAAAGACCGGCTCCGGCAGGAAATCGATAATCGGCTCCGGTTCAGGCTCGGGCTCAGGTTCTGGCTCGACCGTCGGTTCGGGCGCTGTTTCGGGCTCCGGCTCCGGGATAGGTTGCGGCTCGGGATCGGGCGTGAGGTCAGGCTCTTCAACCAGTTCAACCTTTTCCCGCTCCGCCGGGTCGGTAGGCTCCGGCTCCGGTTCTGGCGCAACGTCCGGCTGAGTCAGGTCAGGAATAATCGGCGCGACTGGAAGGTCGACGAACACGATTGAAATAGACTCCGCCGGACGGTTCGGGACCAGAATTTCAACCCGGCCATAGATGGCAAGAATGGTAAGCAAAATCGCGTTGATCGCGAGCGACGCCATAAGCGACCAGCTTCGTCGGCTGCCGTCGCGGCGGGCGATCCGATCAAGAAAACGGTCGCAGCCGGCTACGAATCGTCGCCACCAGCGCGGCCCGCCTGCGCCGCGCGGCGGACCGAATACGGCCAAGCCGAAATGCCGCCCCGGCGGCGGCGGCGGGATGCGCGTTTCCGGCGCAACGCATATCGGCTCCGCCGCGTCGCTTTCCGGCTGCTTGTCGACAACCCGCTGATCTATGGAATGAATGTCGGTCGGCATTGATCCGGTTCCGCGCGACGCCTACACGCGACTGCAAAGAAGGAGGAAAGCCACGTGAAAGTCCTGCTCATCGGCGGCGGCGGGCGAGAACACGCGTTGGGTTGGAAAATTGCCCAAAGCCCAATTCTGACAAAACTCTATCTAGCCCCTGGCAACCCCGGCCTCAATGCGTATGGCGATCCAATCGGCGTGGCGGCGCGAGATACGGCCGGGCTTGTCGCCGCAGCGCGCCAACTTGCCGTTGATTTGGTTGTCGTCGGGCCCGAGGGCCCGCTCGCAGCGGGCCTCGCAGACGCCCTCGCCGAGGCGGGGATCGCCTGTTTCGGGCCAAGCCGCGCCGCCGCGCAGCTCGAAGCCTCGAAATCCTTCATGAAGGAAATTTGCGCGGAGGCCGGCGTCCCAACAGCGGCCTATGGGTCTTTTGGCGATGCAGACGCGGCCAAAGCCTTCTTGCGCACGCTCGCGCCGCCCTTTGTGATCAAGGCCGATGGTCTGGCGGCCGGCAAGGGAGTCGTTATCGCGTCGTCTCTCGCTGAGGCGGATCAGACCGTCGATGACATGATCGGCGGGCGATTCGGCGCCGCGAGCGAGCGCATCGTCGTCGAAGAGTTCCTCGAAGGAGAAGAGGCGAGCTTTTTCGTGATCAGCGACGGGGTGCGCCCCCTGCCTCTTATCGAGGCGCAGGACCACAAACGCGCATTCGATGGAGATCGCGGACCCAACACCGGCGGCATGGGCGCGTATTCGCCGGCGCCCGTTTTCACGCCGCAGGCGCGCGCGCGGACCATGCGGGAGATCATAGAACCGACGATCGCGGCAATGGCCCGCCGCGGGACGCCCTTTCGCGGCGTTCTCTTTGCTGGCTTGATGATCCGCAACGGCGCGCCGCGCCTGATCGAGTTCAACGTCCGCTTCGGCGATCCCGAATGCCAGGCGCTCATGCGGCGCATGGATGGCGACATCCTGCCAATATTGGTCGCAGCCGCCCGCGGCGCTTTACCAGACGAACCTCTCGCGTTCTCGACTGACGCCGTCGCGGTCGTCGTCATCGCAGCGCAAGGCTATCCGGGCGCTGTCGCGTCGACAAACGCCCCCATTCGCGGGATTGACGCGGCGAACGCCCTTCCTGGAATCGTTGTTTTTCAAGCGGGCGTGCGCGAGAACGATGGTGAACTTTACGCCGACGGAGGCCGGGTGCTGAACGTTACCGCCAACGGGCGCACCATCCGTGACGCTGTCAGTCGCGCCTATGAGGGGGTCGCCGCCATTGATTGGCCAGATGGTTATTGCCGCAAGGACATCGGCTGGCGCGCCTTGAAGGAACTTTTATGACGCCGGTCGAGCGTTGGCGCCGGAAAGCCAGCTTTATGGATATTGGCGGCCGGCGGATCGCCTGGTGGGCGACAGACGCCGACGATGAGGCGCGACCGTTGCTCCTGCTCATCCATGGATATCCCACATCCTCTTGGGATTGGACCTTCATGTGGGACGCGCTGCGCCAGCGCTTCCGGCTCGCTGCGATAGACATGCTTGGGTTTGGGTTATCGGAAAAACCGCGCAACATCCGCTATTCGATCTTTGAGCAGGCCGATCTTCAAGAAGCGTTGTTGGAGCGTCTCGGCGTCGGCGAAGCGCATATCCTCGCCCATGATTACGGCGTGACCGTCGCACAGGAGTTGCTGGCGCGACAGATAGAGGGCGCGCTGAGCTTTTCGTTGAAATCGGTTTGCTTTCTAAACGGCGGGCTGTTTCCCGAACAGCACCGGGCGCGGCCAATCCAGAAACTGGGGCTGACTCCGCTTGGACCCATCCTTGGACTGATGATGTCGCGGGAGCGCCTGCGCCAGACGTTTGACCAGATTTTCGGGCCGGACACCAAGGCCTCGGATGCGGAAATCGCGGCGCATTGGACGCTGATCATGGAAAATGATGGCGCAAAAGTATTGCACAAGCTTTTGCAATATATTCCCGAACGACGCGCCCAGCGCGCGCGGTGGGTCGGCGCCTTGCACGAGACGCGCACGCCGCTGCGCCTTATTAATGGCGGCGCAGACCCCGTATCCGGCTCCCATCTTTATGCGCATTATCGCGAACTTGTCCCGAATGCGGACGCCGTTTTGCTTGAGCGTATCGGACACTATCCGCATACGGAGGCCGCGCGTGAAGTTTTCGACGCGGTCAACGACTTCCATCAACGGATTGGAACCTACCGCACATGAAAGCTTTTCTGGCCATTTTCCTTTCCGTCTTCCTCGCGGAACTGGGCGACAAGACGCAACTCACAACTGTTCTATTTGCAGCAGACGACCGCGCATCGAAAATTATCGTCTTTTTCGGCGCGGCGCTCGCGCTGATTGTCGCAACAGCGATTGCGGTTCTCATGGGAGCCGCCGTCGAACGCTACCTCAACGCCCTACCGCTGAAACTGATCGCGGGCGCAGGGTTCATCGTCATTGGCGGCGGTCTCGTCGCCGAGCATTTCATGAAAGCCGCTTGAGGAGGCGACAGCCTTGACCCAACCGCCAGACCCTGACTTTACCGGCGTCACTGAGACGCCAGACCATCTCGCCTTCGATGAGGCCGCGCTCGGCGCCTACATGGAGACGCATGTCGAGGGATTTTCGGGGCCGGTGACGGCGCAGAAGTTCAAGGGCGGACAATCGAACCCGACTTATCTGCTGACGACGCCGATGCGGCAATATGTTTTGCGGAGAAAGCCTCCCGGAAAGCTTCTGCCTTCTGCGCACGCCGTCGAGCGCGAGTACAAGGTTATGACCGCGCTGCACGCGGCGGGCTTCCCCGCCCCGCGCACGTTCGTGCTGTGCGAAGACCCCAACGTTATCGGCACGGCGTTTTTTATCATGGATTTCGTCCCGGGTCGGATTTTCTGGGACGCCAGCCTGCCGGACGTTGCGTTAGACGACCGGCGGGCGTTGTTCGAGGCGATGGTCGATACCATCGCCGACCTGCACCGGATCGATTACGCTGCGATTGGGCTCAGCGATTTCGGCAAGCCGGGCAACTACTTCGAGCGCCAGATCGACCGCTGGTCGAAGCAATATCGCGGCGCGGAAACCGCCTCAATCGAGGAAATGGACCGTCTGATCGAGTGGCTACCCGGCTCCATACCCGCCGATGACGCCGTTTCAATCGTTCACGGAGATTTTCGCTTTGATAACGTCATCATGCATCCAACAGAGCCGCGCGCCCTTGCGGTTCTTGACTGGGAGCTTTCGACACTCGGCCATCCGCTGGCGGATTTCACCTATTTCCTGATGGTCTGGCATTTCCCGCCGACAGTTCGCGGCGGGCTCGCCGGGCTCGACCTTCAAACCCACGGCTTGCCGACGCTGGAGGACGCGGCTGCGCGCTATGGCGCGCGCACCGGCCGCGACGGGCTCGCCGATCTCGATTTCTGCCTTGCCTACAACATGTTCCGGCTGGCCGCGATCGCGCAGGGCGTCTATGCGCGGGCGCTGCAGGGCAACGCCTCCTCGCCGGAAGCCATTCGCATGGGCGACCAGATACGCCCGCTGGCGATGCTCGCCTGGCATTATGCGCAGCGGGCGGGCGCGGGCGCCGGCGCCTAAAGCGGCTGGTATTTGCAGATTATCTGCTGATCTCGAGACTGGCGATCTCGCCTTCGAACGAGGCGATCTTCGGCGCGCCGCCGATTGTGAGGCTGCGCGTCGGGTAGTAAGCAACGATACCCTTCGGCCCTGCGGTCGCGCTGACGATCTTGCCATCAACGGCGATGCTGGCCGCGCCGGTTGCGCCGTCATACTGTGCCGTCAGTAGACGGAACGTCGCCCCTGAAAGGACAACGCCGGCAGCGTCGACCCTTATTGCTTCACCAGCCTGCGTTCGGATGGTCCAGCGCACCTTGTTGCCTGCGACGCGCAAATCCCACGCGCCGGGCGCAGCTGCGACAAGGCCCCATGCGCCCGTCGCCATGGGAGACAGGCGCACGCGCGCCGAGACGTTGATCTTTTGCGCCGCTGTAAATGCCGGCGACGGGCTGGCGATAAAATACTGACCTTGCGAAAATCGAATGGCGTTTTGGTTGGCGCCCGCAGCGGTATAGGCGGGCGGCCCCGCTATTTCATGACGAAAGGGCGACCGATCGACCGGTTCGCCTGCAAACTCGATCTTGGCGATGGTTTCCGGGATGCTCGGCGCGGTAGGGGGCCTGTCCGGCGCAGGGCCTGCAAGATCGTTGACGGCTGGCGTCGGCGTTGCGCCCGCTACGCTTATGCGACGAAAGTTCGATGGGTGGGCGCGCTCTTTTTCAAACGCCGCCGATATGAGGCGCATGGCGAACGTTTCGAGATACGGGTTGTCATAATCGATCAATTTGACGCCTTTACGCGGAAAATCGGACGGCGCGCGAAAAGTGCGAGCAATATTGTCCGCAAGTTCAACGCCGACGCCTTGGTTGAGAATCTCGATGCCGGGCCGGTCTTTTCGCCATTCAAACGCAGCGACCGTATTATTCCTCACGATCCCGCTGCGAACGCCGTTTAGGTAGATGCCTTGCGCCATCGATTGGTGAACGACGTTGTTCTCCACGATCAGCGCTTCGGTCGGCGCATCGGGCGTTTTGATGAAAATGCCCTGCGCCGCGTCGCCATTGCCGCGAAGGATGACGTTATTGCGGATTACGACGCTCCTGCTGGAGCGAGGAGCGCCGCGATCCCATATCTGTATGGCGTCCGGGTGATGCTTGACCGGGTCAATCGTCTCGAAATCGACGATGAGATTATCGGCGATCTCCGTGCGCCGCGCGCCACGCAGCACGATCCCGTCCGAACCCATGCCGCAAAAATGATTGCGTGAAATAAGCACGTCGTCGCTGTCGAAAGCGGCGACGCCCCGGAACAAAGCTTTGAAACGAGATTTCTCGACGCCGACGCGGACGCTGTCGCGAATGAAAATGCCATAGGCGTCATTGCCGCGCACGCCGTCATCCGCCGAAACGACAAAGAGCCCCTCGAGACGGATATTCCGTCCCCGCATGACTTCTACCGCATAGGTTGAAAGCGGCGCATCCGTTGGCCCGTAAGCCACTGTAAGCCCTTGTAGCGTCAGGGCTACGACGTCAGTCAACCTAATCGATGAGAAACGCGGTGGGCGCCGGCCATCGGATGCGACGATTGCGACGGGCGCATCGAACGACCGGTTCGCGATGACGAGCGCACCGTAATCGCCCGGGGCAAGCGCAATCGTGTCGCCCGCTCGCGCGTCGCGCAAGGCAACCTGAAGCTCACGGGCGTCGACAACTTGCACCCTCGCGGCAAGCGCGTGCCCGTTTGGAACAAGCACGACCGCAATTGCAGCGGCGACAGCGGATAGCGATGCGCGCATGCTGGCGGTTTTCCTCCGGGCTCGCCCAAAATGTATGGTTGGAATAGTTAAGACGGGGGAAAACACCCAAGACAGGGTTTATGTTCCCTGCGCGTCGTCAATTTTAACGTGGATGTTAATCGCGTCGACCGATCCAGCGCGCAAGCCACACAGCATGCGCGATCAGAGCGCCAGTGAGCGCCAGCGCGATCCATTCGCTGGCCGCACCCGCTAGCGATGCACGCAAAGCAGCGAACAAAAAGCCGCCCGCCGCTAACACCAGCAGCGCGTCAGTTACCGGCCGGGATTTCGCCCGCGCCAGCGCAACGACTACTATTGCTTCGATAAGTACAAATACAAGCACGATATCGGCGAATGTTGGCGAAACGAGGCGATCGATCATCGCGCGCCGCCTCGCGGCCCCAGCGCCGTCATGCACCGAAAGGGCCGTTTAGCCGTGCGACCTCATAATTTATGTATGAGG
>CAZSBU010000131.1:0-2059 GCA_964605055.1 uncultured Caulobacterales bacterium
CCGCCCGGTGCTCGTTATGCGCCGACTCGCCGGACGCAGCTTGGCGGACCGTTTGCGCCGCTCGCCGTCACGAAAAACGGCGCCCCCATTGGCACGCTTCGCGGCGTGGAGATCGACGAGCGGGGCTTCGTCAACGCCATTTTCGATACCGGCTTCCGGCGCACCATCGCGCAAATCCCTGTCGCGGACGTGCCCAACTTCAAGGGGCTCGCGGCCGCCGGTAATCAGGCCTTCACCGTGACGCAGGCGAGCGGCGGCTTCTTTTTGTGGAATGCGGGCGAGGGACCCGTTGGCGAGACCGTCGGCTTTGCCCTGTCGGAATCGACGACCGACATCGCTAGCGAACTGACCGACCTGATCAAGACGCAGCGCGCCTATTCCTCGAACGCCAAGATCATCCAGACGGTGGACGAGATTCTGCAAGAGACAACAAACATCATCTAACGCACTGGCGCCAAACAGTTCATCCGGAGACGCACCATGTCCCTCTCGCAGGCTCTCTCCGTTGCCGGCTCGGCGCTGCGGGCGTCCGGCGCGCAGCTTGGCGTTGCGTCGAACAACATAGCCAACGCCTTGACGCCGGGCTTCAGTCGCCGGGAAGCGACGCTCGCGGAACGAGCCTTCGGCGGCGGGGTCTCCCTGATCGCCATTTCCCGCGCCCAATCTCCCGCGATCGCCGCCGAACGCCGTCTCGCCGAAGGACAGGCCGCCTTCGACGGGCGCGCCTTGCGCGCGGCGGAAGACGTTTTTGCCGCCATCGGCGAAACGGAAGGCGCCAACGCTTTGCTTTCCAGATTGAACGCTTTCGAAGCGCGCCTGCGCACCCTCGCTGATGATCCGGCCTCGGAAGGCGCGCAAGGCGCAGCTCTCGCCGACGCAGAGATCGCCCGCGGCGTCGAAACGGCGCGCGCCGCCGTCGTCGAGATCGATCGCCTCAACCGGCGCATTGCGCAGGCGGGCGTCGCCGGCGCGGATACAGCCGCCCTGTTCGACGAACGTGCGCGCCAGATCGAAGTGGTGAACCGCATCATCCCAGTGCGCGAATTGGTGCGCGACAATGAACGCGTAGAGCTTGTAACGCACGAAGGCGTCTTTCTCCTTGCCGACGGGCCGCGCCGCATCGACTTCGCCTCGGGCGGGCAATTTGGGGTCGATGCAAGCCTCGCCAATGGAGCGCTCTCGCGCCTGGCGATAGACGGCGTCGACGTAACCCCAGGGGCCAGCCGGCAGGGACTTGTCGGCGGGTCGATCGCTGCGGCGTTCGCCGTACGGGACGAAATCGCGCCGCGCGCGGCACAGCGTCTCGACGCGCTCGCAATGGATCTTGTGGATCGTTTCGCCACGCCCGGCCTCGATGTGACGATGGCGCCCGGAGCGCCGGGACTTTTCACCGATGCGGGCGGTCCCGCGGGCGACCCGCCAAACGGCCTCGCGGCGCGGCTGGCCGTCAATCCCGCCGTCGATCCGTCCGTGGGCGGCGCGCTTTTCCGACTGCGTGACGGGCTTGGCGCGGCCGCGCCCGGTCCCGCCGGACAGGACGGGCTCGTGCGCGGCTATCTCGGCGCCCTCGCCGCGCCGCGCCATGCGCCGGGACTTGGAACGGACCGCGCCGTCACGGCCGCCGAGGCGTCGGCCCATCTCGCCTCGCTCGCCGGCGCCGCGCTCGCCGAACGAACAGGCGCCCGCGACGCCAGCGAAGCGACGCGGCTTGCCCTTAGCGAAGCCGAAATCGGCGTTACCGGCGTTGACGTCGATCGCGAATTGCAGACGCTCGTCGCTATTGAACAAGCCTATGCCGCCAATGCGCGCATCATCGCAGCCGTAGATCGCATGCTCGCTGACATTCTGGAGATCTAGATGCGCGACGTCGCCAGCCCTGCCCTTTTGATGCAACAGCGCCAGTCGAGCGCCATCGCCACACTGCGCCGGCAAATCGAGACGGCGCAGACCGAAGTGACATCGGGACGGCTCACCGATCCCGGCCCCCGCCTCGGCGCGGCGGTCGCAGACGCTGGCTTGCTGGCGCGCGACCTCACGCTGGCGGCGAGTTTCGCACAGT
>CAZSBU010000131.1:2069-2491 GCA_964605055.1 uncultured Caulobacterales bacterium
TATTGATCGTTTCTTCGTACGCGCTGAAATCATGCAGACGAGCCTCGACGAGGCGGTGCGCGCCGCAACGATCGGGCCTTTCGCGCTGGGCGCCGGCCTGCGCGGCGATGAAGCCTCGCTGCAAACGCTGGCGATCGAGGCGCGCGCCTCGATCGGTACGTTGTTCGCCGCATTCAACCAGCGGATTGAGGGCCGCACGCTTTTCTCGGGCGACGCCGCCGACCAGCCTGCCCTTGGCGATCCCGCCCAGATGATCGCCGACATTGAAGCGCTTGCTCAGGGCGCAGCGACCGCGGCTGATCTCGGCGCCGCTCTTGATATTTACTTCGATGATCCCGCGGGCGGATTCGCGACAGCGATCTATCAAGGCGGGAACGGGCAAAGTCCGCGCGCCGAAATCGCGCCAGGAGAGATCGTTGGCG
>CAZSBU010000131.1:2501-7356 GCA_964605055.1 uncultured Caulobacterales bacterium
GACATCCGAGCCGATGCGCCGCCGCTTCGCGATCTCTTCCGTGGCCTTGCCGAGATCGTCGCCGCTGCAACGCTCGCACCCGGAGAAGTCCGTACCGGCGCCATCGCAGGGGCGGCGGCAAGCTTGCAATCCGCCGCCGACGGACTGGCGCTGGCGCAGGCCGCCATCGGCGTTGCGCAGGAGCGCGCCGCAACCGCCCGAGTGGTCGCGGCCGAGCGCGAGGCGACGCTGACGAAGCGCTATAATGAACTGACAGCCGTCGACGCCTTCGAAGCCGCCTCGCGCCTTCTCCAGATCGAGAGCCAGCTTGACGCGACGCTGTCGATTACGGCGCGGCTGTCGAGGCTGTCCCTCGCCTCTTACATCTAGGAGCCGGCACCCATGCGCGCCTTTCTCATTCCGGTCGCGCTTTTCGGCAGTATTGCGGCAAGTCCATTGTCGGCGGAGATCCGCATCAAAGATCTCGTCGACGTCGAAGGCGTGCGCGGCAACGACCTTGTCGGCTACGGTCTTGTCGTCGGGCTCGACGGAACAGGCGATACGGTGCGCAATTCTCCCTATACGGAGGCGGCGCTTGCCGGCCTGCTCGAGCGCCTTGGCGTCACCGTTCGTGGCGAGAGCTTCAGTCCCCGGAACGTCGCGGCCGTTATCGTGACGGCCGCCTTGCCGCCTTTCGCCCGTACGGGTTCGCAGATCGACGTGACGATTTCCGCCATTGGAGACGCCACCAGTCTTCTCGGCGGCGCGCTGGTCCTGACGCCGCTCAACGCCGCCGACGGCGAAATCTACGCTGTTGCGCAGGGGCCCGTGCTTGCGAGCGGCATTTCCGCCGAAGGGCAAGCGGCGCGCACGCGCACAGGCTCGCCCACTTTGGCGACCATTCCGCAAGGCGCGCGGGTGGAGCGTGAAATTCCCTTCGCCTTCGCCGACATGCGGCGCGTGCGTCTGGCGTTGCGTCATCCGGACTTCACCACGGCTGATCGCATCGAGCGAGCGATTGCGGGCGCGCGCCTGCCGCTCGAGAGCCGGCTGCTCGACGCTGGAACGGTCGAGCTTTCGTTTACGGGAGAAACATCAGAACCCGCGCGCCTGTTGAGCATGATCGAGAATTTGGGCGTTGACGCGGAACAACGCGCCCGCGTCGTCATCGACCAGAAATCAGGCACGGTCGTTATTGGTTCGGACGTGCGGATTTCAACCTTTGGCGTGACGCAAGGCAATCTGACGATCACGGTCCGAGAGCGCCCGATCGCCGTGCAGCCCGCCCCGTTTTCCGACGGTGAAACCGTTGTTCTTCCCGATACGGAAGTTGCCGTCGAGACCAATGATGCTGGCCGGATTGCCGTGGTGGATGAAAATGTCACGCTCGCAGACCTCATAGCGGGGCTCAACGCGCTAGGCGTCGGCCCGCGCGAGCTCATTGATATTCTGAAATCAGTAAAAGCCGCAGGCGCGCTGCACGCGGAGCTCGTGATCCTGTAAGACGCTCGTCAGGTCAGCGCGGCTTTTCGGTGAATTCCCCCTGCCGTCGGAAACGCACCATGTAGCCGGGCAGGATCGATTCGACCGTCTTCGGCGCAATGCCGAGGTCGCCGATAACGCCTATATCGGCCTCGCCGCTGACGCCGACGATGTTGTCTTTCTTCAAGAGCACAATCTGATCGCGGGTGATCGGCGGCGTGATGAACGGCAAAGCGCCAAGGATCTCGCCAACAAGGCCGACGACCGGCGCAATACCGAAGGGTATCGGCAACAGGATACGACGGCGCGCTGTTTCGGCGAGCATCAATTCCAGCAGCTCACGGAAGGTATAGAGGCGCGGCCCGCCCAGCTCGTAAATGCGCCCCGCCGCCTGCGGTTGCCTAAGCGATTCGCAAACCGCATCGGCGACATCGTCCACATAAACCGGCTGGAAGCGCGTCTTTCCGCCGCCGATCAGCGGCAAGAAGGGGGAAGTATTCGCCATTTCGGCAAACCGGTTGAAAAACTGATCTTCAGGCCCGAATACGATTGATGGCCTGAGGATGGCGGCAGACGGTATCGCCGTGCGCACGCCCGCCTCCGCTTCCGCCTTCGTGCGGGCATAGGCGCTTTTGCTGGTCGCGTCGGCGCCGATAGCGGAGATATGCACGTAGCGCGTGACGCCCGCCGCTGCGCTCAGTTCAGCGAGGTTGATGGCGCCGGCTGCCTGAACGTCGTCAAATTTCTGCGCGCCGTCTTCAAAGAGGATGCCGACGCAGTTGATAACCGCGTCCGCGCCTGCGAGCGCTGCCTCTACTGACGGGCGATTGCGGAGGTTCGCTTGCGCGAGGTCGATCTGGCCAACCGCGCCCATGGGGCGCAGAAACTGCGCGAGATGGGGGCGGCGCACGGCGACGCGAACGCGCCAGCCCCGCTTGGCGAGTTCGCGCACAACGTTGCGTCCGACAAATCCCGATCCGCCGAAGACGACCGCCAGTTCACCGGCCATAGCCTCATCTCCTTTTGCGACCCGCGCGCCGGTCATGGGCCACGGGCGACGTTCCGCGCGTTGCCGCTGCTAACGGAAGTCTTCTGTTCCGACAACGACGACATGGTCGCGGCGCTCGGCGACATGCCGGACGCCTCAAGACCATAACGCCGCTTGAGGGGGTGGGGGATAACTGGCGGGACGGTTGCAAATCATGCTGTCTGGTCAACGAGTTGGATGGTTAACAAAAATTGGGCTTTTGGGTTCCGGGCGGACCCGAATCCAAGACTCTGGTCGCGTGATTGCCAATGAATAGGTACTAAGGCGCTGCTACTGATCGTCGTCCAGCTCTGCGAGCCAGGTTGCCGCGCTCGCATCACTCGGCGCGCGCCAATCGCCGCGGGGGCTCAGCGAGCCGCCCGACGTGATCTTTGGTCCGTTCGGCGCGGCCGAACGCTTGAATTGGCTAACGAAGAACCGTTCGAGAAAAACCCTCAGCCAACGGCGGATTTCATCAGGGCTGTACGCGCGCCGATCCGCTTCGCTAAGGCCGAGAGGCCAGTCGCCCCGCGCGGCCTCGCCCCAGGCGGCGTTCGCAAGAAAAAGTATTTTCGACGGCGAGAGCCCATATCGGGTCAGGTAGTACAGCGCAAAATCGGCGAGCGGATAGGGCCCGACCGTATCCTCCGTTCGCTGCACGCCCCTGTCGCCCGCCGGCACCAGTTCCGGCGTGATCGCCGTGTCGAGAATGCGACGCAGCACCGCGCAGGTCTCGTCAGAACAGTCAGGCCGGCTCGCGCGCCAGCGGATGAGATGCTTTATCAGCGTCTTTGCGACAGATGCATTGACGTTGTAATGTGACATCTGATCGCCAACGCCGTAGGTGCACCAACCGAGCGCCAATTCGGAAAGATCACCCGTGCCGACAACTAGTCCGCCTTCCTTGTTAGCAATCCGGAATAGGTAGTCCGTACGCAGACCGGCCTGTACATTCTCGAAGGTAACGTCGTAAACTTCTTCCCCCTTAGAGAAGGGGTGACCAAGATCGCCAAGCATCTGGCGCGCCGCGGGACGTATGTCGAGCGTGCGGCTTTCAACGCCGAGGCTCGCCATCAGAGCAAGTGCGTTGCTCCTCGTCGCTTCGCCTGTCGCAAAACCCGGCATCGTTACGCCAATAATATTCGATCGCGGACGACCCAGAAGATCGAAGGCTTCGACAGCAACAAGGAGTGCAAGAGTTGAATCAAGCCCGCCGGAAACGCCGATCACTGCGCGATTGACGCCTGTCGCGGCAAGGCGGGTCGCGAGCCCGCGGGCCTGAATCGCTGTCGCCTCCGCGCAGTCTTCATCAAGGCGGGCCGCATCATTTGGCACAAACGGAAACCGCGCCACGGCACGCTCAAGCGGTATATCTGCGTCCAGCGGCGCGTCGAGCCTGAAATGTGCGCGGCGGAAGGGGCGCGCCCCTGCGCGCGCGCGTCGCGCCGCATCGCGGAATGTCGGCGTGCGGAATCGTTCGAGTTTTAACCGCTCAACATCGATGTCAGCGACCGTCATCCGCGATTGCGTCCCGAAGCGTTCGCCCTCGGCCAGCAGTTCGCCATTCTCGAATATCGCCAGTTGTCCGTCCCAGGCGAGATCGGTCGTCGATTCGCCATGTCCGGCAGTCGCGTACAGGTACGCGGCTGCGCACCTGCGCGATTGGGCGTCGCACAATAGTTGCCGTTCGCGCGCCTTGCCAATGGTGATGTTGCTTGCCGAGAGATTGCACAGAACCGTCGCGCCAGCGAGCGCGCCGTAAGTTGACGGCGACAGGGGCGCCCAGAGGTCTTCGCAGATTTCGACGTGGAAGATGAAATCAGCAAAGTCTTCAGCTGCATAAAGAAGATCGGTACCGAACGGCGCGCGCTGTCCCGCAATCGTCAGTTCTGTTTCCGTCGCTTCGTCGCCAGCAGCAAAGTAGCGCTTTTCGTAAAACTCGCGATAATTCGGCAAATAGGTTTTCGGCGTGACGCCAACGATCCGCCCGCGGTGAATAACGAGCGCGCAGTTGTAGATCGCGGTCTCGCCCCTGATAGGCGCACCGATTACCAGCACCGAGCGAAGCGCGCGCGAGGCCTCAATGATGCCGCCCAGCGCTTTCTCAACGCTATCGAGTAACGCCGATTGCAACAACAGATCGTCAATGGCGTAGGCGCTGACGCAGAGTTCGGGAAAAAGAACGAGAGCGGCGTTGCGCGCGTCCGCCGCGCGAGCGAGCGCGACGATCTCGCGCCCGTTGGCCGCTGGCTCGGCGGGCCTCATGACAGGCGCGCAAACGGCCGCGCGAATAAAGCCATGAGCATAAAGATTGTTGCGCGGCATCGACTTTCTTTCAGCGCTAGTACCTGGCGGTATTTCGCCGAT
>CAZSBU010000132.1:0-1441 GCA_964605055.1 uncultured Caulobacterales bacterium
GTCTGCATCGGAAGAGACGGCGACCGTATTCACCCCCATGCGGCGAGCCGTTTTGGCAATGCGCATGGCGATCTCGCCGCGATTTGCAATGAGGATTTTTCGAAACATCAATTGGCCAGACTTGGTGTTGCTGTCAGCGTTTGCATCTTATCGCGGTCTATCTGACCAATTCGGCGTGCGCTTTTCTAGAAAGGCGTTGAGGCCCTCCTTACCTTCCGCGCTCGCTCTGATGCGAGCAATGAACGCAGCGGTCTCTTCGAGCAAGGCGTCGTCGATTGTCCGCTGCGCGACAGCACGCACCAGCGCCTTGGCTTCCCGCAAGGCGTTCGGTCCGCCGGCCAAGACTTCGCCAAGCACCCGGTCCAGAACTTCCTCGATCTGCGCTCCAAGCGCAACGTAATGGACAAGCCCGATCTCCTGCGCAACGCTCGCAGTGAAGCGTTCTGCTGTAAGGAACAAACGGCGCGCCTGTCGTTGGCCGATCGCCTGCAGAACAAATGGGCAGATTACGGCGGGTATCAGGCCAAGGCGCACCTCGGTAAAGCCGAAAACGGCTTCCTCTGCGGCGATGACAATGTCGCATGCGGCCGCCAGTCCGATGCCCTCGCCAAGGGTTGCGCCATTTACAAGCGCGATCGTTGGCTTCTCGCAATTTTGAATGGCCGCCAGCATGTAGGCGAGGCGCCGCGCATCGTCTTTATTCTCGGAAGGCGAATATTCCGCGACACGGCGCATCATGGTCACGTCCGCACCCGCTGAAAACGCCTGACCTGCGCCCGTGAGCACAATCGCACGAACGGTTCTGTTGGAATTGAGGCGGCCAATCGTCTCGCATATCTCGCCGATCAATCTTTCATTCAGGGCGTTGCGAACGTCCGGGCGGTTGAGCGTCAGACGCGCAACGCCCCGGCTGTCGATTGTCACTTGAAGATGTAGGTTCTCCATCCGCCTCGCCCTTAACTTTTAGTCCGCAATATTCGCGGGTCTTAGGTACGCAACGCCTCACATCCGGAATACGCCAAAGCGCGTCGGCTCAATCGGCGCATTCAGGCTGGCGGAAAGGCACAATCCAAGGACGTCCCGCGTCTGCGCAGGATCAATAACGCCGTCGTCCCAAAGCCGCGCGGATGAGTAATATGGTGCGCCCTGACTTTCATAATCAGCGCGGATCGAATTCTTGAATGTTTCCTCGTCGTCGGTCGACCAGGACTCGCCGCGCGCTTCGGCGCCTTCGCGGCGAACGCTCGCAAGAACGCTAGCGGCTTGCTCGCCGCCCATGACCGAGATGCGCGCATTGGGCCACATGAAAAGAAAGCGCGGCCCGTAGGCTCGTCCACACATACCATAATTGCCCGCCCCATATGATCCGCCTACAACGACCGTGAACTTCGGTACGCGCGCGGTCGCGACCGCTGCGACGAGCTTGGCGCCATCCTTGGCG
>CAZSBU010000132.1:1451-5949 GCA_964605055.1 uncultured Caulobacterales bacterium
AAAGCTCGATGAAGTGCGCCCCCTTCAACGCGCTCTGTGAGAAGAGAATTCCGTTATTGGCAAGGATCCCTATCGGGTAACCATGCAAATGCGCAAAGCCCGTCACCAGCGTTGACCCGTAGAGAGCCTTGAATTCGTCAAACCGGGATCCGTCGACAAGGCGGGCGATCAACTCCCGCGCGTCATAGGGCTTGCGCGCGTCGCGTTCGACGACGCCGTAAATTTCCTCGACAGGATAAGCGGGCGGCTCGACCGCTATGCGGGCGATACCGAGCGCATGGTCGTCGTTTTCCGCAAGGTGATCGGCGACGCCTGACTCCCGCGCATGCACGTCGCCGCCGCCGAGTTCTTCGGCGGTGACAATTTCGCCGGTCGCGGCTTTTACAAGCGGCGGGCCGCCGAGGAAAATAGTTCCTTGCCGGCGGACGATGATCGCCTCGTCCGACATCGCCGGAACATACGCCCCGCCCGCCGTACACGAACCATGCACAACGGCGATTTGTGGAACGCCTGCAGCCGAAAGATTGGCCTGATTGAAGAAGATTCGGCCAAAATCGTCCTTGTCCGGAAATACTTCATCCTGCATAGGCAAAAAGGCGCCTGCGGATTCGACCAGATAAATGCACGGAAGCCGGTTTTCGGCAGCTATTTCTTGCGCCCGCAGGTGTTTTTTTACGGTCATGGGGTAGTAAGCGCCCGCCTTTACGGTCGGGTCATTCGCAACGATCATGCACTCCACGCCCCTCACGCGACCGATGCCGGCGATAACGCCTGCGGCGTGCACGTCGCCGGTATACATTCCGAATGCGGCGAACGCGCCGATCTCGAGAAAAGGCGAATCGGGATCGATCAGTCTCTCGATGCGTTCGCGGGCGAGGAGTTTGCCGCGCGAACGATGACGGGCGGCGTTCTTTTCGCCGCCGCCAGCCAAAACTGTCTGCAGGCGGGTCTTCATTTCCGAAATGGCTGCCGTCATCGCTTCGGCGTTTTCCCGAAACGCTTCCGAACCCTGATCGATCTGGCTTTGTATTTTGCTCATAACGGTTGCAAGCAATTCATCGTTCCAGCGCACGCAGCGCCGTGCGCATTTCCATCGAAAGCGGGACTGGCTTGCGGGTCAAGCGGTCGACATAGACATGAACAAAGCGTCCCTCCGCGGCGGCGGCGTCGCCGCCATCTTCAAAAATGCCGACTTCATAAACAACTGATGTGGTCCCGACGCGCTCGACGCGCAACGCGCCGACGAGTGGCGTTGGGAAAGAGAGCGGGCTAAAGAACCGGCAACCCGTTTCGACGACAAGACCAATCTGGTCGCCCTCGTGAATGTCCAGCCCGGCGTTTTCGATAAGCCACGAGTTAACGACCGTATCGAAGAAACCGTAATAGGCGACATTGTTGATGTGTCCGTACATATCATTGTCCGCCCACCGCGTCGGCAAGGCGCGAAAGCTTTTGTAGTCGCGACGATGCCCGCGCTCCTTCAAGCAAATCTCCCGGAGCAAACAGGAGCCGGACGCCGGTCTCGCGAAGTCAAGGCGAGGATCAAATTCAAGGACGGCGGCGCGATCACAGAACCTCGCTATATAAACGAACGGCGTCGTCGTAGGTCAGCTCACGCGGGTTGTTCTTCAGTAGACGTTCGATTTTCATGACATCTTCGGCCATGCGCGGCACATCGTTGTGCGACACGCCAACCTGCGACAGGCGCCTCTCAATGCCGGTGGCGGTGCATATATCGTCCAAATGGCGAATGAACGAACGCGCCATTTCTGCTTCGGTACGTTCTGCGGGCAGACCCAGCGCCTGCGCGAGTTCCGCATAGGGCGCAGGCGTTGTTTCGGCGTTGAACGACAAGACCGGGCCTAACATCAGCGCATTCGACAATCCGTGAGGAACGTGAAAAACGCCGCCCAAAGGGTAAGCCATGGCGTGCACGGCGCCGACGGGCGCGTTGGCGAAGGCCTGTCCCGCCAACATGGAACCAAGCAGCATGCCCTCGCGGGCGGCGATATCGCCCGGCGTTTCGCAAGCCCGAACGATGTGGCGCGCGAGCAGCCGAAGCGCTTCCTTTGCCAAAACATCCGACAAAGGATTCTTGCGCAAACGCGAGGTATACGCCTCAATGGCGTGAGTCATGGCGTCGACGCCTGTGGCGGCGGTTACCGACCGGGGCAGCGACACCGTCAGATTGGCGTCAAGGACGGCGATGTCAGGGAAGAGTTGCCGCGCAACGACCCCCATCTTCTGTCCGTCGACGAGCGTGACGACGGAGATATCGGTCACTTCGGATCCGGTTCCAGCAGTTGTCGGAACGAGTATCAACGGCGCCCGGCCACCCTTGACGCGATCGACGCCATAAATGTCGTTCAGCGTCTGGGACGAATGCAGGAGGACCGCAGCGATCTTTGCAGTATCCATTGACGAACCGCCGCCGATCGCGATCACCCCATCGGCGGCCGCGAGGCGGGCCGTCGAAACAGCGGCCAGCACGGTTTCTTCTGGCGGATCGGCGCGCACGTCGCTGAAGATGACGGGCGTCGCGCCCGAGGTGCGCAAGCTGAACAGAGCGGGCTCAAGGAGACCGCTATCCAACAAGCCTTTGTCGGTTACAATAAGAGGCCGCGCCATCAAGGGCCGCGCTATCGCCCCGAGGCGGCTTGCGGCGCCGGTCTCGAAAATGATGTCGGGCACGGTCTTGAAGCGGAACGTCATCGGCGGAAGCCGCTGATCGCTGGTCTTGTTGCGCCGGGAGCGTTTCGCCGGTCGGACATCGGGCAGTCGTCTCCCAAATTCATCGTATCGCAGGGTATTCTGCGAGGGAGGATACGTTATTTTCGGGCGCAATTTCAAATTGTTCCGCTTGGCGACGAGGGTACTTGGGGCGCCCCGCCGCAAGAAAGGGGGGTCAGGCGGCACCCATCGCGACCCGGACACAAACGGCGGAAAGACCGGCCGTCGCGAGCACGGTCAAGCGGACGCGAAGGGGCGCATACCAGGGGGGCAATTCCCCGTCCCTTACCGCGGCGAGGTCCCTAAGGCACAAGAAAACGAGGGCTGCAATGATGACCACAAAGCGGATGGCCGCAGGCGCGCCGTCAGCCATATCGGCATGCGGCCAGAGAGCGGCCCATCCCGCGAGCGTTGCGATCATCCCCGCGAGCAATCGCCCGCCGGCGGGCTGGTTTGCGGCTAGCATCGCGCCGCCCCCCATGCCCGCCATATAGGCGACGATGATCGCGCCATAGGCGAGCGAAACAATACCGGCTGTCTGGGCGAGCGGAGCCGGAACGATTGCCGGAGCGGTCCAGGCGACTGCTGCTGCGACGAGAAACGGCGCCGCCCCCAGATATCCCAGAAAGGTCAACGACCGCTGGTTCGTCTCAATCGATTGAAGCTTCATCGCCAACACTCAGGATTTTCGGAACGCCAGCGCCGCCAGCCAGCCCGCTGCGAGCGACACCAGCACGCAAAGAAATCCATAAGCGATCGGTCGATTGTGCGCGAGGTCGTAGATGCCGCGCTCAAGACCGACCTTTTCAACGATCAGCCTCTGGGTGTCTTCAGCAACGATATTGGCGCCATCATGAAGTATGACGCGTACGGAATAGGCTCCAACGGGCGTATTGGGGGGCAGATCGATCGCAATCTTGAACAATGGCGGGTCGAGATAATCAATCGCGCCCGGGAACTCGCCGAAAAGACCCGACTTCGTGGCCGCATCGATCAGCGCGTCGCTGACTTCCTGGGGTGTCGGGGCTGCCTCATTCCCGGCGTCATCGCGCAGCAATCTTCCGACCGCGTTTCCGAAATCAAGCGACCTCAGACCGACGCCGCCTGGCAATGGGTCGAGTATGGCGGGGGTGTCATAGAGCGAAAGAAAAAGCCCGGGAGCCTGCCTGACGACGTATCCTTCGCCGGGCGTCCAGATGACCCCTTCGCGCCGCAAGGGCCGGACCGTGTATTCGACGCTCGGGCCGATGACCGTCGCTGAAAGATGGAAGGGGTCGCCCTCGGGGTTTGTTCCCGCGGTCAAAGCGCCGAAAAGGATCACGCGGGCGCCGGCGAAACCGGCGTCGACCTCAATCACCTCGTTGCTGAGCGCTACGGACAACCCGGCGCTGGCGTCAGCTTTGAGCGTCGGCGCAGAGACCTGCAACATGGCAACCGATACAAGCGACAACAGGGCGGCGGCGGTCATCGCCTGAGCTCCACGATGAAGGGCGCATCCGGCATCGCGACCAGTCCGTAGACGACGCGCGCACAGACGGCCAGAACGATCAGCGCCAGGAGCGCCCGAAGTTGTTCACCCTTCAGATAAACGCCCAATCGCGCGCCAATCTGAGCGCCGAAAACGCCTCCGAGCAGCAGCAGGACGCCCAAGATAATGTCGACGGTCTGGTTCGCGGCCGCATGCAGAATTGTTGTAAGCGCGGTGACGAAAATGATCTGAAAAAGCGATGTGCCTATGACGACATTGGTCGGCATATTGAGGATGTAG
>CAZSBU010000132.1:5959-7348 GCA_964605055.1 uncultured Caulobacterales bacterium
CAGCAGGTAGATCATCGCCGGCACCATGATGAAACCGCCGCCGACGCCCATGATCGCCGCCAATACGCCGACGAAAAAGCCGATGATAATTGGCGGGATTGGACTGATGTAGAGTTGCGAGCGTCGGAAACGCATGGGGAACGGTAACCCGGCCATCCATGCCACACGTCGTTTTTTCCGCCGCGGCGCCCCTGACTGCGGCGGGCGTAAAATCGCCCGGGCGCTCTCGACGAGCATCAGTAGGCCGACGATGCCGAGAAAAACGACATAGCAGATTGAAACGAACGTTTCGATCTGCCCGGTCGCCCGCAGGTATCTGAAAAGAATAACGCCCGCGATCGAGCCAACCGCGCCACCCAGGACCAGAAAACCACCCATTTGGAAGTCGACGGTTTTTCGCCGAAGATGCGCCAGAACCCCTGACACGGAAGAGGCGACGATCTGCGAGGCTTCGGTGCCGACTGCGACCGCGGGCGGAATGCCGTGAAAAATAAGTAGGGGCGTCATCAAAAATCCGCCGCCAATGCCAAAAACGCCTGACAGAAAGCCGACCGCAGCACCCATCAGGATGATGATCACGGGGTCTACGGACATTTCAGCAATCGGCAGGTAGATCTGCATCGCCGCCTGTTTGTTGCCGTTTCGGGCTGGCGCGCGCCTGCTCTGCAGCGCGCTAAGCTTTGTTCATACGCGAAATTGCTTACGAGGGCTTAGCGGGGCGAGCAATACCGGCGGACGCCGTTTGCGAAGGCTTTGAAAAGCGCCTCGGATATAAAAATCAGGATATTGCGCTCGAAACGCAATCCGCCCGCAGCGCCGTTCAATTAGAACGTCGGCGGCGGCTCGTTCGCTTCCTGGTCGGCCGGCAGCGCAGACCACGAGGCGACCTGCTGTTCAATTTCCTGCCGCGTCGCAGCGTCAAGCGATGCGCCAACGCCCGCCGCCAAAGCGCCCGCTTGCGCGTCTCCATTGCGGGCCGCGAGCGCATACCAAAAAAAAGATTTCTCCCGGCTCTGAATATCAGAAGCCGCGCCATTCGCCGTGGGATGAAAGGTGGCCCCGAGATTGTATTGCGAGTCGACCAGGCCGAGATTTGAAGCTTGTTCAAACAAGGCGATGGACGCTTTAAGATCAGCGGGCCCGCCTTCGCCGCGCGCCAGCATCACCCCAAGTCGGTGCATCGCCAGGATATTGCCGCCATTGGCGGCCCTTTCATACCAGCGTCGCGCCTCAGCCGGGTCTTTGGCGAAGCCCTGACCGACTTTATAGAATTCCCCCATTTGCAGCTGGGCCGGCGGGTGGCCCAGCGTCGCGGCCTCTGTGATTCCCTGCAAAGCTTTCTGCTCATCGGCGATCGTCGCGGCGGACTGATACGCCTGCATGCTGGCG
>CAZSBU010000133.1:0-7331 GCA_964605055.1 uncultured Caulobacterales bacterium
AATCCCAGTTGATTCCAAATCTCAGTCCGACGCTCTAGTGGGCATTCAGATCAATTTGACAGGAAAAAGCTGTGCCCTGATCCGTTGCGTGGGTTCCAGAAAAGCGGAGGTCGCATAACTGCTGGGACCCACAAGGCCCGAACTTCCCGCAACTGACCGTCCAGATCGGAAAAAATCAGTCGTACCGCTCCCAACCTTCAAACTCGAGGGTGTAAGCCGCGTCGCCAATCCCGTGCAGGTGTTTCTCAGTTCGCAGAATACCTGTCACATAGACGGCGTCCCACACTTTGCCGATATCGACCGGCTTTTTTGATTTCACGTAAACCATCTGGTTGGGCGGCGGCGGCGGAACGTGTATGCAGGCGCCGAAATAGGGAACAAGTAGGAACTCTGTGATCTTGCCCGTAGATTCGTACTCGAACGGCAGGACGAAACCTGGAATACGCACCAGCTCGCCGTTTAGCTCCTGGACGACATTGAACGTGCCAATTTGAATTCCCGGCGCTTCGAATTGCCCCGATCCGAAATGTTCGAATATGGGATCGGGGCCAAGAATCGCCGTCATCTTCTCTATTCGCTCGATCTCACCTTCAGGGAGAAGATCTTCCCAGTCGAGCGTGCGCGGCTCACCCGCGATGGCGGCGTCCAGCATGGCGTTCGAGAACGCCAATAGGCAAAGCAGCGGAATGAATAGCTTCATACGCTTTCTCATACCCGGATCATCAATCCGTCGCTCAGGGAATTCCGATAGGCCCGCCAGGCGGGGACAACGCCGAGTGCCAGCCCTGCAAGCGTTACAACACCGATGATCATTACATCATAACTGCTCACACCATAGCCCGCCATTGGAATGCCGAAACGTTGCTCGATGATCGGGCCTGTCGCCGCCGCTGCCGCAGACACCGTGCCCGCGCCCGCTAACGCGCCTCCGAAAGAAATCAGGAAAGACTCAATCATCAGCACGGCAAAAATATCGGTGGCGCTTGCTCCCACTGATCTCAGAATGGCCATTTCCCGTCGTCTTTCATTAAGACTCGCAAGCAGCGCCGTCAGCATGCCGATCATGCCGGTGGCGACGACAAGCGCCGAAATCGCGCGTAGCGCAGTCTCTGCCGCCGCGACCACGCTCCATAGCTGAGCCAGAGCGACGCCCGGGATGATCGCCATCAGCGCCTCGTCAGGATAGGTGTTTATATCGCGTTGAAACCGCAGCACGCCGGATTTTGATTTAACCCCAACGAGGAACGCAGTGACCTGTTTTGGTGCGAGGTCAGCTTGCCGCACATCTTCGGCCGACTTGCTCCGATCGCGCAAGGACGGCCCGCCGGTTTCCCAGCCAACGTGTACCGCTTCGATGCCCTCAAGGCTTACATGCACCGAGCGATCGACCGGCGTGCCCGTCGGGCGAAGAATCCCAGTAACGCGGAACGGTCGTTCTTTGTGTTCTGCAAAGCTGGCCGATCGTACGCCATGCGAAAGCACGACCTCGTCGCCGATCGCATAACCCAGTTCTCTTGCAACTGCGGCGCCGACCACCGTGTCGAAGACATCGGAGAATGGTTCGCCAGCGCTGAAGACAAGCGACGTCCCGGAGGCGTATTTGTATCGTTCGAAATAGGCGGCGGTGGTGCCGACGACCCGAAAGCCGCGGTGGGAGTCGCCCAGCGATATTGGCACAGTCCACGCAACGTCCGGGCGATTGGCGAAGGTCTCATAGCTCGCCCACGAGATGTTCGCAGTGGCGTCGCCGATCCGGAATACCGAATACAGCAGCAGATTGATCGAGCCGGAGCGGGCGCCGACGATGAGGTCGGTTTCCGAGATCGTACTTTCAAACCCACGCGTCGCGCCAATACGGATTTTCTCGACGCCAAGGAGAAGCGCAACCGAAAGGGCAATCGAAAACATGGTCAGCAGCACGGTCCCGCGGCGATTCATGAGGCTTCTGACCACGATCAGGAAAATGCCGCCGCCTTTCATGGCGACCTCCGCGACGCGTCCGCCATGTTGATATCCGCCATAGCCACGCGCCGGTCGAAGTGCGCGCCGAGCGAGGCGTCGTGACTGACGAAAATGAGCGCAGCGCCGGTGCGATCGCACGCAGCCGTCAGCGAGTTGATGAACGAGTCGCGGGAGCCCGCATCAAGAGCCGACGTAGGCTCGTCGGCGATGATAACGTTGGGCGCGCCAATCAGCGCGCGCGCCGCTGCGACGCGTTGTTGCTGCCCGATGCTGAGTTGTCCAACAGACTGGCCGCGCTGCGCCGGCTCGGCAAGACCGAGCCGTGACAGCAACTCTATCGCGGATTGCTGCGGCGATCCTGCCGCCTGCGTCGCAGCCGTTCGCCGCCGTTCAGAGAACGCGCAGGGAAGAATGACGTTCTGAACCAGCGACAAATATGGAATAAGATTGAACATCTGAAATATAACGCCGAGGTGGTCGGCGCGAAACCTGTCGCGGCTTGCGCCAGTTGCCGTGTCGAGATAACGACCGCAGACTTCGACTGTCCCGCCCGACGGGGTCGCGATGCCGGCGATCAAGCTCAGCAATGTCGATTTACCACTGCCGCTTGCTCCTTGCAGAAACACCCGCTCGCCGCTGTTTATTTCGAAGCTCGCGATGCGGAGAAAAGGCGCCTCACCCGGCCACGAATACTCAAGATTGCTGAGCCGCACTGCCTTGCCCGCAGCAATCGGCGCGGTTTTGTTTTTTTCCATCAGATTTGAACCGAAATGCGCCGAGTCGTACATCAACGCTGAGAAGCCGTTCGATGTAATGGGAGCATGTTAGGCCGTTTTTCCTTCTCTTTGTATGGGGATTTTGCGCCGCTCTCATCACGCCAACGCGCGAAACCGCGATATCCGGCGCGTCGAATGTTTGCTCTCGGTCAACCGCCAATGACGCCGCCGTCGATGCGTCGTATCGCCAGCACGGATGGACGCGGGGGCGCTCCTTCGACGAAGTCCGGCCAGCGCGTCGAGGGCTGTTCGAAACTGGCTAGGTCTCCGTCCCCCGGGTGTTGGACGGCGAGGAACAGAGTCCTGCCGTCTGGCGCAAAGCAAGGTCCGCACACTTCGGCGCCAATTGGCGCTCGGAAGAACGCGCGCCCGGTTCCGCGCTGCGCGCCATTTGTTGCGAGGGCCCACAAGCCGTCGTTGGCCCCGGAAGCCTCATTGCCATCTGTCGCAACCCACAGGCGGCCGGAAGGGTCGATCGCGCAATTGTCCGGGCTTGCAAACCATCCGTGCGCGGAAGTCGCAGCGTTCCATTTGGAAGCAACTGACGGATCTGCGGGATCGCCGCACTTTACAAGGAATTCCCAGCGCGAGCGTGTTGCGGTGAAGTCGCCCTCAGGTTCGATGATCTCGATGATGTGCCCGAACAGGTTTTTTTCGCGAGGGTTTGCGGCATCTACCTGCTCGACCAACCTGCGGGAGTTGTTCGTAAGCATGACATAAACGCGCCCTGTCCGACCGTCGGGTTCTACGTCCTCCGGTCGGTCCATCGGCGTGGCGCCGACAAGATCTGCGGCGCGGCGGGCCTCTATTACCACGTCCGCTTGAGAGCGAAAGCGGTTCTCGGCCGTCAACGGCCCGACCCCATGCACCAGCGGCAACCACTCCACTGAGCCGTCTGCGTCGAACCTTGCAACGTAAAGGACGCCTTCATCGAGCAAGTCGGCATTCGCAGCCGGATAGTTTCGGTCAACCGCACGCGCGGTGACGAACTTGTATACATACTCGAAGCGTTGATCGTCGCCCATGTAAATGACAAGTCGGCCATCAGGCGCGATGACATTTTCAGCCCCTTCGTGCTTGAAGCGACCGAGAGCGGTCCGCTTTTTCGGCGTCGATTGCGGGTTAAGCGGATCAACCTCAACTATCCATCCGTAGCGGTTGGCCTCATTAGGCTCCCGGCTGACATCGAATCGATCGAAGTAGCGGCCCCACTGGTACCAGCCGCCTGGCACGCCATATCGCTGGTGGTTTTCCGCTTCAGGATGATTGGCAGGCAACGCCCCGCGGAAATTGCCGTTGAAATTTTCCTCCGCCATCAAAAAAGTCCCCCATGGCGTTATCCCTCCCGCGCAATTGTTCAACGTGCCGGCTACCACTTCTCCTCGCAGATCGGCATTTGTTCGCATACGCGCATGTCCGGCCGCAGGCCCCGTCACTTTCATGGGCGTTGCATCAGCCATAAGGCGACGGTTGAGGGGCGAACCAACGACAGGCGCCCATCTTCCGTTTTCTTGAACGACTTCAACAATCGAGCCGCCATGTGCAGCCATCTCGATCTCACAGTGTTCGCGCGTCACGCTCTCGGGATACCCGGCCGCAACGCCTGGCAACATCAGCTTCGTCGAAGTGTACTCGTGATTAACGCACAGCAGCGCGCGCGCCTCCTGGCCGGCTTCTGGCGCAAGCGCGACATACCCGATATAATCATTGTTGTAGCCGAATTGCCGGCGTTGTGCGGCCGGCGACTGCGAGAAGGGGTTGAAATTGAGGGAGTCGCCAAATAGCGGATCGCCCCAGCGAATCAGGACATCTGCCGTATATCCGACCGGGACGTGGTGGTCGCCATCGATCCCACGCATAATTTCCGCGAACGTAAAGTCGAACGGCGCGTTTCGCGTCGGCGGCGCCGACGCGCATCCGCCAAGAGCCGCAACGGCGCTAGCCGTCATAGCTCCGCCGACAAAGTCGCGCCGCGATAGCCGAACGGCGATTAGGTCGCCGATGCTGGCCACACCTACTGCTATCTTCGGATTGACGGCAATATCTTCACTAGCGTCCATTCGGCAATCCTCCCTGTCTTTCAAACTTTTCTAACCCGGTCGCGTCTCGCTCTTGTGACACCAAGCCAATTCTTGCAGGGCTCACCCCCTGTACGGTTCGAGGCCTTTCAGCGTCAGCGAGTATGCGGCGTCACCAAGCGCGTTCTCGTATTTTTCAGCCGCCAGTACACCCTCGACCCAATAGGGAATCGACAGGTTTCCGATCGCGATCGAGGGCGAGGCCTTTACATAAAGGATATTGTTGGGCGGCGGCGGCGGTGTGTGGATGCAAGCGCCGTAATAGGGAACAACCAAGAACCCCGAGTGCCCGCGCCCGACATCGAATTCCAATGGCACGATAAAGCCAGGAATACGGACAATTTCGCCGATTAAATCTTCGACGACATTGAACGTACCAAGTTGCGGCATTGCATCGAGCATCGATCCCTCCCTGATTGCGGCGTAACCTCCAGCCCTTCCGACTTCCGCCAGAGATTGAGCGGGCATGGTTGCAAGGCGGCGCTCAAGGTTGCTGTAAAATTCAGTATATTGCCGATCAAGTTCGAGGTTCTCGCCCTCCGGCATGAGGTCGCTCCATTCAATGTGGAGGACTTTGGCGCCCGGCCGGATCGTTTCTGCGTTGTGCCGGTCGGAATGCGTGTCGCTCTTGGGCCCCCTCGGCGCGCAGCCGAGCGTGACGATCAAACTCAACACTGTTCCGATTAATGCGCATAGACAAGGTTGCCGCACCATCGGTTACTTCAACCTTAGCGAGGTGTGCTTCGGCGAAAGAGCGGCGGCGATCTGTTTTTCGCCAGTGAGCGCAACTGCCTCTACCTCAACGAGCTCCGGGAAACGTGCGAAGAGCCCAACGGAAACATAGGTCAAGGCGTTCGGCTGGGCGCAGGCGAAGGTGTAGGTGACCTGCATGTCGGCATGCGGATTATTGTGATGGCTATCGCCGTGGACCCTCGCCGCCTCATTTTCATCCGGATCAAGCATTACCAAATCGGATTCAGACTCGACGGCGACGTGGCGGCAATCGGCGTCTTTGTTGAACGAAAACAGATGTGCCCCGTCTGCTATTCGTTCACGCGCCTCATGGAGGGCGGCAGACTCCTCGGGCGTTTTTGGCGTTCCCTCGAAGCCGACCAGATTCCACTGCGGGCTTTCCAAAATCATCGTGACAATCGTTGCGTCAACTGCAACAAATAGCTTTGCTTTTCCGTGCACGTGTTTGTCATGAACGTGTCCGCGATGACTTGCGTTTTCCGCATACAACGGCGCTGTGTCAGAAAGCGCAACAACAAAGAGGATGGCGAATATCATTCTGGCGTCAAACATTTTCCCGTAGTCCTCTGAGCCATTTTTCTTGCGTCAAAGTCGCTTCAATCGCCCTGACCATCGGATGACGTGCGCACTCGCCAGAAAAACGGCCCCGACTGACGTAATTGACGTTTCGTGACGCGCGAACTCCTGCACAAATGCCGCCGATATTAGTAGGGACAGTCCAAACGCGGACAAGACAATAAAGTGTGGTCGCCTCCGGCTGCGGATATCCGCCACCATCGCCGCAAGCGTAATCGGCGCGGCGAGCAGCACGATTCCCTGATGCACCCACTCATATTCTGACCAGACGCCCGCCACCGGCATGAACGAGACCAGCAGCGGCAACGCGAAGCAGTGCAGCAGGCAAAGTCCCGAAAGACCGATCGCAGGTGCATCCAGCACGCCGCCTTGTAAGGCGCTGCGGGGCAACGAGCCGCCAACTTTCATTGCAGGGGTCCAATTCCACAGTCGCTTCCTGACTGCGGCGTCGGCGAAAGTTTACGATCCTTCTCGTGTTCTTCGTTCAAATTCTGGAATTGCGGCATCCGATCAGCCTCCGATGTTGTGATTGTGGCAAGACGCCCGCACTAATTGACGACAGCGTATATTATACGGTATCACGGATTGCAACAATGTGCGGTAGTGGATCATGGCCGCCGTCCGGACCAGAACGCTGCCGGATATGGTCCCGTGCGGGCAAGCGCGCGTCCCGTGCCCGGATCTTAACGCTTGAGACGAATTCTGCGATTAAGATGAAAGCATATCACAGGCGCCTTCTCATACCGACTAAAATGCGCATACAGATCATGTAAGGTTTATGTAAATGAAGTTTTCAAAATGAGCCGCGTGCTGGCGCCGAATCACCAAGCGGTGTTCAATGTATTGCGCCGATCGAGCCGGCCGATGACGGCTTATGAGATTATCGACAGAGTGCGCTCCAAGGGCATTTCGGCCCCGCCGACCGTTTATCGTGCGTTGCGGAGACTGATTGAGGAGGGCCTTGCGCATCGCGTCGAAAGCATGAACGCCTTCGTGGCATGCGCACACCCGGAAGACGATCATGGCGCCGCTGTCTTCTTGACCTGCTCACGGTGCGAAAGCTTGTCAGAATTCTCCGACGCCGACATCGATACGCACTTTGAGAAACATGCGCGCGCGCGCGGCTTTTCCGTTGATACTTTCACAATCGAATTGCGCGGCCTATGTCAAAACTGTCAGTCCGGGT
>CAZSBU010000134.1:0-7238 GCA_964605055.1 uncultured Caulobacterales bacterium
GCTGCGGCGGGTGGCGCTCGGCGTTCCGAGAGCGAGGCGATCGCTGCCGGCCCGGTCGCCCTGAGCCGGCCCCGGCTTGACGATTTCGCCGAATGGGCAGCCTTGCGGGAGGCGAGCCGCGCGCATTTGACGAGATGGGAGCCGGACTGGACCGACGAGGACGTTTCGCCGGGGCGTTTCAAATCGATGCTGCGGGCGTTCGACCGGGAGCGGAACGCGGGCAGGGCTGCGCCATATTTCATTCGTGTACGACAATCAGGCGAATTGGCGGGCGGGCTGACCTTTTCAAATATCCGACGAGGCGCAGCGCGCTCAGCGACGCTCGGCTATTGGATCGGTTCGCCTTACCTTCGGCGCGGATACGCACGGGCGGCTGTTGAGGCGGCAATTGCACACGCCCTTGGCGAACTTGGACTGAACCGCGTCGAGGCGGCGTGCCAGCCGGGAAACGTCGCCTCTCGCGATTTGCTGCAAAAGGTCGGCATGACCGAGGAAGGGCTCGCGCGCGATTATCTCCACATCAACGGCGCATGGCGGGATCATTGCCTGTTCGCGATCACAGCGCGCGACTTTGAGGCGGCGCGGCAATCGATGCCGATCGAAGCGGCGGAAAGTTCCTGAGCTTCGATGAAATTTTTCCAGATTGACCCCCGCCCGCTTGTACGGCGCATCGAGGCAGGCAAAGATACGAGCGTATCAGGCGGGTGCGTTTGGGGGCTTGGGGCTGATGTTTCTGGAATCAGGGTTCGTTGTTGAAACGGGGTCTGGGGTACTTGAGTTCGGGCGCGGCGCCATTGCTGGCGCCGTCGTTGTAGGCGCCGCTTTCCTCGCTGGGCTGTCGGCGCTGCGCGGCGGAGCAGCCGCGGTATCGGCGCTCGTGGTGCTGCTCGGAGCCGGCGCGCTCACAGCTATGAGCCTCGGCATTATCCCGGCCTTGGCGCCGACGCTCATGGATATATTTACAAGCGTCTTCGCCGCCGCTGTGCTCGTTTTCCTCGCCGCGACGATCCGCACTGCGCGGGTCAATCCTGTTCTTGGCGGCGTGATGTTCGTCAGTGCGCTTGGGCTTGTCGGCCTAGCGATCGCCAGCGCCGCGATGCAGGGCGAACTGGCGGCGCTGCTTCGCTTCGGCCTGATGGGCGTCGCCGGCTTCGGCGCAATCCTCGCCCTCGTCGAAGCTGGACGCGGCGACCGCGCGGCGGCGCTGATCCTGCCCGGCGTGGCGGCCGCTGGCGTCGCGCTCCTGTTTCCGGCGTTTCTCGTCGAAGCCTCTGGGTTCGCCTTGGCGCCGCAGGCGACGTTTATGGCTGGCGTCATCGCGGCGAGCCTGACGGCGCTTGCCGAGGCGCGCACCGCGGCGCCGACAAGCATCGCCGCCGCGGCGATCGCTGACGTCGCTGGCCCAAGCCATCCCAGCGGCGCCGCATTTGAAGCGAAGCTTGACGCCGCCAAGACTGAAGCAAAGCCGGAGGTGACGGCGACGTCACGCGCCGATGCATTGCGCGTTTCCGAGAACCAGCTTGCCGAAGTGCTCGATTATGCTGGCCTTGCCGTTTGGGACTGGACTCCCGGGCGATCGCATCACACGGAGAGCTTCGCGGCGATCATTGGCGCCAACGCCGGCGAAATCATCTCTCCCCAAGCGTTGACGGCGATGGTTAGCCGCCGAGATCGCGCGCGGTATGAAAGCGGCGTACTCGGCGGTGGCGATGGGCCATTTGACCAGACCCTCCACCTGCAAAACGGCGTCGATGTTAGATTGCGCGGCGCTCGCGCGGTCGATCGCGACGGACGGATCGAGCGCCTCATCGCCTTTGTTGAGACGACGAAATCGTCGCCCTCGCGGAGCGCGGAGTCCGGGCGCGAGCAAAAATTGCTTGAACATAAAAAGTCAGAAGTGGTCGCGCTGCGCAGTACTGAGGTTAGCGCCGCGCAACCTGACGCCGCGTTGACGCGCGCCGCCGCCTCGCTCGGCGAAACAGCCGCCGCAGTTGGATCATCGGCTCGGCATTCCGCGTCGTCCGATGTTCTTACTGAGTCGCAGGCCAATGCTACGAGCGTACCTGCCGGCGACGCCGGGGACACATCTGCGCGCAAGACGGAAAATGCGGCGTCAGGGACCGAACCGTTCAGCAAGCCAGCCGCGCTTCTGGAGACGAAGGGCGTGAATGAGACAGCTGACGCCGGCGCAGATGAGCCCGCCGTTTTGGAAAAAGCAGACAAGGTTCTGGAGACGGTTGGCGCCCCTGCGACCGGCGCCCGCAATCTTCGTGACGAACGGCCCTCCAGTCGTTTGTTCCGTCAACGTCCGTTCGGACGCGGCCTGCGCTGAGGTCGATGACTTGATTTCAATCGAAGGACATTAGTTCAGCGGGGCGTCTCCACGGCGCGTCTGCGACCACGCCGTCGAGAACATGGCGGCGGTAACGCCGAGCTTGGCCAGTGCGCCTGTCCACGACGAAGCCGGATCGCTGGTAAAGACGAGCGCCGGGTCAGCGTCGCAATAGGCCCATGCATTAGCTGAGAGTTCAGCCTCAAGTTGGCCCGGCCCCCATCCCGCATGTCCGATGCAGAGGAGGAACTGCGCAGGAGGAGGTTTCAGTCGTTTCAGTCCGCCAATATCGACAAGCACATCGCGCGACGCCGTCAGGCCAATGGTCGGCGTGATGTCGACAGTCGCCTCTGACCGGTAATCGAGAGAATGGATCACGGCCCCGCGCTGCGCATCAACGGGACCGCCAAAGTGAACGGGATCGCCGCCGACGCCTTCGCGCGGATCGATGTCGAGTTGTTCGAGCAGATCGCTCAGTTCGATTTCTGCGACCGGCTTGTTGACGATGACCGCCATCGCATGACTCTCGTCATGCGCGCACACGAGCAGGATCGACCGCTCGAATCGCGGGTCAGTCATGCCGGGCGTGGCGATCAACAACTTTCCTGTCAGGAAATCCTGCGCGCTGCGCGGCTTTTTCGCGCGCCGACTGCGCGGCGCTTTCGCGCCGGTGGGAGTCGGCGAGGGCGTTTTCGTCGAGGAACGTTTTGAAACCGTCATCCGCTCAGCTTATGTTTCGTTTGAGTTACGCGCAAGGCGTGAACGATTGTGTTCCGCCGCCGCACTGAAGGTTTTAAAGGAGGAAAGGCGTATGGCCATTTCAACAGGCGATCGCATACCTGACGTCGCGGTAACGCTGGCGACGTCGGATGGTCCGCAAAGAACTCGCACCAGCGAGATATTCGGCGCAGGCAAAGTCGCCCTGTTTTCCGTACCGGGCGCTTTTACGCCAACGTGTTCCGCCAGGCACCTGCCGGGCTTTGTCGATCAGGCTGAGGCGATCAAAGCGAAGGGCGTCGACCGCATTGTTTGCATGTCCGTGAACGACGCGTTCGTCATGCGCGCCTGGGGCGAGGCGCACAACGCGATCGGCAAAGTGGACATGCTCGCCGACGGCAATGGCGATTTCACAAAGGCCCTCGGCCTCGCCTTTGACGCGAGCAACTTCGGCATGGGCGAGCGTTCGCAACGCTTTTCCGCCATTATCGACGATGGCGTTATTCGACAGTTGAATATCGAGGAACCGGGCGCGTTTGAAGCCTCAAGCGCCGAACGGATGTTATCCCAACTTGACTGAATAATGACCCGTAAGGGAGCGGTCGCGTATTAGCGCGCCGCTTCCGTCAGGCCCTTCCGCGCCAGCGCGTCAGCGCGCTCATTTTCAGCGTGGCCATCGTGTCCGCGAACCCAATGCCATTCCACGGCGCGACCCGTTCGGGCGGCGTCCAGCGCCTGCCAAAGATCCTGATTTTTGACTGGCTTGCGATCAGCCGTGCGCCACCCGTTGCGCTTCCAACCGTGGATCCACTGGGTGATGCCGTTTTTCACATACTGACTGTCGGTGGTAATGCGAATAAGCGTCGCGCCCGTCGTCGTCTCTAGCGCCTTGATCGTCGCCAGCAGCTCCATCCGGTTGTTGGTCGTCATCGGCTCGCCGCCACACAATTCGGTTTCGCGATCGCCATCGACGATCAGCACGCCCCAGCCGCCGGGTCCCGGGTTGCCGGCGCACGCGCCGTCAGTGTACGCCTCAATCATCTGTGTTCAAACCATTCTGAAACTGATTTTAAGATCGGGCGTTAATTCGTGTATGGAAGAGTTCACAAATCCAAACCCACAGCTATTAAACGGCGACGACGCGGCGGTGTCGAAGAATCAATCGCTCATATTCAAGCGGATCTTTCACAGCGACTACCGCGCCGTCAACTTGGTTGAGCCAGTCATAAAGGCGGGTCAGCAGGAATCGCAAAGCGGCGCAACGTAACAGCGACGGGAGCGCCGCAGCCTCAGCGGCAGGCAAGGGACGGATCGACCGATAGCCGCCGAGCAGCGCCGCAGCCTGCGGGTCAAGGTATTCCCCATTACGCGAGGCCCACGCATTCAGCGTAACGGCGAGGTCATAGGCGAATGAATCGGTGCAGGCGAAGTAGAAATCGATGACGCCCGATATTTCTGAGCCAACGAAGAAAACGTTGTCCGGGAAGAGGTCGGTATGAACGAGACCCAGCGGAAGCTCGCCATAAGTGTGCGCGCGCGCAAAATCGATTTCTTCGCCGATGAGGCGGCTAAGCCCCGGCGTCAATCGATCTGCCTGCGGACGCGTTAACGCCGCCAGCCGCTCCCATCCCGCAAGCCCGAGCGCGTTTGGGCGCTGGCGAGGAAAATCGGCGCCGGCCAGATGCATACGCGCCAGCATCGCGCCAAGTCGGGCGCATTCATCTTCGGTCGGCGTCATGCGGGGCGAACCGTCAAGAAAGGTCGAGAGTACCGCTGGCCGCGCCGCTACGCGCTGCAAGGCGCTTCCGTTCCGATCATAAATCGGAGCGGGCGTGGGCAGTCCGTGCGCCGCGAAATGCGCCATGGCGTCGAAAAAGAATGGCAAGTCCGCTTCGGCGACGCGCCGCTCAAACAGCGTCAGCACATAACGACCGCGCGATGTCGTCAGGAAATAATTGGTGTTCTCCACCCCTTGCGGAACGCCGGTGAGGTCAACGAGGTCACCGATATCGAACTCTTGCAGTAGCGCCCGGGCGTCTGACGGCGAGACATGCGTATAAACCGCCACAGCGGTCAGCCGGCGTTAGGCTGCGACGGGCTCGGCGATAATTGCGGCGCGGGCATCGGGCTTGTAGGCGGCTGTTTAAAGGTCACGTTTTCGACTGTCACCTCTACGGTCTCGATGCAAAGCGCAGCGACCGTCGCCAGCCGCGACAACAGATCCTCGACTAGGTCTTCGGGCGCAGACGCCCCGGAAGTTACGCCAACCGTTTCAACGTCGTCGAGAAGGCTGAGGTCGAATGCGGCGGGGTCCTCCACCAGCATCGCACGCATGGCGCCGGCGGCTGCAGCGGTTTCGACGAGGCGGCGGGAATTGGAGGATTCAGGGGAACCAACCACCAATAACAGATCGCTGGACGGGGCAATTGCTTTAACCGCCGCCTGCCGGTTTGTCGTCGCGTAGCAGATGTCTGCTGTCGCTGGTCCTATAATGTCCGGGCGCCGGGCCCGCAGGACGCTGACGATCCCTACCGTGTCGTCAACGGAGAGAGTCGTCTGGGTTACGTAGGCGAGGGGTTTTGACGGCAGCGGCATTGTCGCTGCTTGCTCCGCCGTTTCGACGACTGTCATCGCGCCTGCCGGGGCTTGGCCAAGCGTGCCGAGCACTTCGGCGTGGCCTGAGTGACCAATCAGGAGAACATGGCGCCCGCGATCGATTTGACGCCGCGCCTCCGAGTGCACTTTTGAAACAAGCGGGCAGGTTGCATCGATAACGTCGATGCCGCGATCGGAGGCCTCGCTATAGACCTGCCGGGGCGATCCATGGGCGGACAGAACAAGAGGGCGGTCCGAAGGCGCATCCGCGACATCCTCAACGAATACGGCGCCCATCTCGCGCAGCCGTCTGACGACGTGGGCGTTGTGCACAATCTCATGGCGGACGAATACAGGCGCCCCGTGGCGAGCGAGCGCCTCTTCTACGGCGCGCACAGCCCGCTCAACGCCTGCACAAAACCCCCGTGGCGAGGCTAATAAGACGCGGATCCGACGGCGTCCGACCTGATGCACCCCGTTGGGATTTGCTCTCGCCATCATCGCAATTTCATTCCCATCCGAGGTATTCGATCCGTGAGACACTGCAATCCTGAGGCCCTGCAAGCATGAAGCCCCCAAGCCCGCGAGCCTTGTCTTTCCAGAAGACCGAAGGCCTTTTGAGGCGTCGATCGCGCCGCACGCGACCGTTGCGCGGTTCCGAGCGAGCCGCTACGTACCAACTTGCGCCGTGCGGCGAAAATACGACCGTTCGGACCGCTGTGACTGCTTGGCAGTAATTTTGACAACACTCGCCAGATATAAAGGTTTGCGTTGATGAACAAAGCCTTGGCCTTCGCGCTTTTCGCCGCAGCAATAGTTTCGGCATGTTCGTCCACCAAATCCAAGGAGGCGCGGCAAAAAAATCCCGCGCCCTGTCCAAATATCATCGTACTGCAAGACGCCGCCCGGCTTGTTGAGTTCGCGGGCGAAGAAACGATTGCGAATGTCGCCTATTCGGCGGAAATCCAGAATGTGTCGTTGCAATGCCGGTATGTCGGCTCGCGACCCATCGACGCTTCGGTCAAGGTTGCGCTCGCTTTCGGCGAGGGCCCAGCCGCTACGGAGCGTCAAAAAACCTTCGGCTATTTTGTCGCTGTCACGCGCAAGGATGCGGAAGTGATCGCGAAGGAAGAGTTTTTCGTCCCGGTAAAATTTGAAGGCTCGCGCAACGTTCGCCAGGTTGAGGAAAAGATTGGAACGATCGTCATCCCGCGCGCGGGGGAAAATGTCGCCGGAACCAATTTCGAGGTCGTTGTCGGTCTAGTGCTGACGCCGGAGCAGGTGATCTACAATCGGTCCGGGGCAAGCCTGAAATTTCCGGAATTGAAGTGATCTCGCTCTGTCGCGCGCGCCGTCAACAAAGGCATGGCGGTAAAGCCTGCTGCCAGCAATTTATCTTTTTTGTCCAATGACCATTCTCGCCCGTTTAACGCAGAAGGTCAGCGACGCGTTTGCAGCCGCTGGCCATGAGGCCCGCTTTGGCGAGGTCAGGGTGTCCGATCGCCCCGATCTCGCGCAGTTCCAGTGCAACGGCGCGCTCGCCGCGTCCAAAGCCGCTGGAATTAATCCGCGCGCCGTTGCGGAAGCCGTCGCC
>CAZSBU010000135.1:0-7166 GCA_964605055.1 uncultured Caulobacterales bacterium
CCTCAAGCGTGCAAGCGACGGCCAGGAAGGCGTCGGCCTGACCGGCATGGCGCGCGGCGTCGCCTATCGCCTTGTCGAGAATTTTGGCGCGATGTCGCGTGCGCAGATCGCCGACGACATCAAGGCGTTGACGCAGGACGAACGCGGCAAGCTGCGCAACCTCGGCGTACGCTTCGGCGAATACACGATACATCTCCCTTCGCTGCTGAAGCCTGCGCCCGCACGTATGCTGACGATGCTCTGGGCGTTATGGACAGGTCGTCAGCCTGAGGAGTTTCCGCCTCCGAAGGCGGGCCTCGTCTCGCTCGCGATGCCAAAAGATTTTCCGCACGAGTTTTTCTACGCCTCGGGGTACCGCCCTTCGGGCGAGCGCGCGGTCCGCATCGACATGCTCGAACGCCTCGCCGGACAGATCCGCACAGCGCGCGAGGGCCGCGCCCTTCGCGAGGGGTTCGAGGCGAATTCGCAAATGATGTCTATTGTCGGCTGTTCAGGCGAGGACTTCGAGGCGATCTTGCGCTCGCTCGGCTATCGCAAGGAAACGATCCGGCGTCCGGTCGCCGCGCCGGCGCCAACGCCGTCAGGAGGCGATGCGTCCGGTCCTGAAGAGCGCGCGCCCGAGGAAGTCGCTGCTGACGCCGTCGCCAATCAGCCGGACGCTGATAAGCCTGATATTGGCGTGGCGACCCTGGCGGGGGCTGAACGCGTAGCGACCGCCGAAATGGCCACGCCTCAGGAAACTGTTGTTGAAACGGATGCCTCGGTCCTGGACGCCGTAGAAGCGCAAGAGGCTGCTGCTGATGCGCAAGTTGATAAGGCGACTGTCTCTGAAGCGCCCATCTCTGATGCGCCAATTCAGGAAGTTCAGGCTTCGGAACCGCCGATCGCTATAGTTCTCACGGCTACCGCTCAAGGTGACGCTGCCGCCGAACCGCCCGCAACGGTTAGCCCGGAAACTTTAGAGGTCGTTGTCTGGCGTATGCCGCCGCGCCGACCCGCTGAGAGGCCCCGCGCTCGTCCGGCTGGCGCTGCCAGCAGGGATGGCGCCCGAGCCGGCGCTCATGGCGGCGACGCGCGCCCTGACGCGCGCAGAGGCGATCGCAATGAGCGCGGACGGCCGCCGCAAAAGACCGGCGGCGCGCCGGGCGGCGCTCGCGACGGACAATCCCGCCCGCGTTATGAGGGCGACCGGTCGAGACGGGATGACGGGCGGACGCGGAAAGACGGCGCCAACAGCCGCCCCGAGAACGACCGTCAGCGGCGCCAGAATGCTGCGCCGCCGCCGCGGCGGGAACGGGTCGCCGACCCTGATTCGCCCTTCGCCGTACTAGCGGCTCTGAAAGCGGAGTTATCTTCGCGCGATGGCGGGCCGCAGAAGAAGTGAAGTCACCTAAACGTCTCCGGTCGGCCGCAGAGCCTGAAACCCGTGGCCAAGACGCAAGCGCTGAAAGTGAAACGCAGCGCATCGATCAATGGCTATGGCGCGCGCGCCTCGCGAAAACCCGGGCCATAGCGGCCGCCTTGGCTGACAAAGGCAAAATACGTCTGACGCGCTTTGGAACGACAAGCCGCATCGGCCGCGCCAGCTTTCTTGTTCGCCACGGCGACATTATCGGATTTTTCCGCGGCGAACGGTTCATTGAGGTTGCGGTCGTGGGGTTTGCCGCACAACGCGCCGCGCCACGCGATATACCATTGCTATATACCGAGCAGTCGCCCGGCGACGCAGCCCACTCCAACGCTTAGCGCAGCGCCGCCCCTGACGCGGCGGGCCAAATCGGTCGCATCCTTTCGCGACTTGCGTCCGGCCGAGACGCCGCTACATACGGATTGCTTCTAACGGGGCGCTTGCCATTAATGAGGATCGCGAATGACGTACGTGGTTACCGACGCGTGTATAAAGTGCAAGTACACCGACTGCGTCGAGGTCTGCCCGGTCGACTGTTTCTACGAAGGCGAAAATATGCTCGTCATTCATCCTGACGAATGCATCGATTGCGGCGTTTGCGAACCTGAATGCCCCGCCGAGGCCATTATCCCAGATACCGACGACAAGGACGGCAGATGGCTGAAGGTAAACTCAACCTATGCGCTTACCTGGCCGAACATTACGCGCAAGATTGACGCGCCCGAGGACGCTGACGCGTTTCTTGAGGAAAAAGGCAAATTTGAAAAGTACTTCAGCGCAAATCCAGGTGAAGGCTCGTAGCGGCTAGTTGTCGGAGCGGCGGAGGGTTCACTGCGCCCGATGAAGCCAGACATTCAATCCGAACAGAATTCGCTGGTTTTTGGACGAATTTTAGTATATGATACAATTAGATAGGAAATTTATTCCACGCAGGGCGTGAAGCGAGGCTGCATTGAAGCGCGGTGAGGTAAAAGCGGCTGAACCTTACCCGTTGGCGACCGACTTGACGCGAGAGACGCTCGCGTTTTGACAAGGCATTTCCGCGAGAAGTTTGAACTGCGAGATTGCCGGTTAATTGGGTCGAACCCCCATCTCTTGGCGACGGGTCGCGGGTTCCGCGGCTCACAGATCTTCAATGCGGAAGACCCCGTTCTTACTTCCTGAGGGCAGCTAACAAGAGCAGGGCCGTATCTCTGGTACGTCAACCGGCGACAGATGCAGAAAACACGAGACGGAAAATGACGAAGACGAAAGCTGACGGCAAACCTAGAACGGGTCAGAAACGGGCGGCGAAATCGTCCGCGAAACCTGCTGCCAAACCAGCCAAGGCGAAGGCAGCCGCCAAGGTCACGTCTAAACCCGCGAAGAAGGGCGACGGCGCGCCTGCCGCACAAAAGAAAACCGCAGCCACCCCAAAAACCGCCAAGACAAAGGCAGCCGTAAAGGCCAAGGCCAAACCAGCCGCAAACCCAAAGAAAACCCCGGTACAAAAAAAATTGACCCAAAAATCTGCCGTTCGCAAGCCAGCGGCGCAAAACGCCGCCGCGAAAAAGCCGACCTCGCCAAAGTCATCGACCGCGCGAAAAACGGAACAGTCGAAGTCCTTGAGGACCGCGACGAAGGCGACTGCGACGCGAGCAGTTGAGCCCGCGCCTGGCGCGCCCAAGCGCGCTGCATCGGCAGCCAAGGCTGCGCCGGCTAAAAAAGCGACGTCGACCACTCCGTCGGAGGACGCGGCCGTCAATGCGGCAGCTGCAAAAACGACGGCGGTGAAACAGCCGGCCGGAAAGGATTCGGGATCAGCCCAGCCCGTCGGGAAAAAAGCCTTGCAAGAGGCTGAGGCGGCGATAATCGACGGCGCCGCGGCATCTGAAAAGACGGCAGCGCCGGCTAAGTCTAAATCGAAATCGAAATCAAAGTCAGGCGCAAAGGCCAGCGGCGAGACCACGGGCCCGACGGACGGTCCGCCCGTTATTCGTCCGAAACTGAACGTGGGTCAGAAGCCCCGCATTGAGCGCTCCGAATCCGAGATCGCCCAACTCGTCGTTCCAGCCGCTACCGTCGCCCGGACGGAGGAGCTGGCCGCAAACGCCGTAAAGGCCTCGCCCGCTGCGAAAGAAGCCAAGCTTGCTTTCAAAGTGAACGATCACATCGTCTATCCTGCGCACGGCGTCGGACGGATCACGGGTATCGAGAAACAGCATATTGCTGGCATTACAAACGAGCTTTTCGTCATCGCCTTCGAACAGGAGAAGATGAAACTCAGAGTGCCAACTTCGAAAGCCGCTGCGGTCGGCATGCGCGGGCTTTCCGATGAGGCGCAAGTCAACAAGGCGGTGGACCTCCTGAAGGGTCGCGCGCGCGTCAAGCGCACCATGTGGAGCCGCCGGGCTCAGGAGTACGAAGCCAAGATCAACTCTGGCGATATCATTGCGGTGGCCGAGGTCGTGCGCGATCTTTATCGCGCGACCGATCAGCCGGAACAGAGTTATTCCGAACGCCAATTATTCGAGGCTGCCCTTGATCGCCTTGCGCGCGAGGTGTCAGCGGTGCGACGGAAAGACTTGGCCGCCACGCTGACGGATCTAGAAGCCTCGCTTCAGCAAAAGCGCGCGGCTGCCTGACGTCAAGGCTGCCAGGTTTTATCAATGAATCTGACCTGCAGCTCGTGGGTCAGTTCAATTGCAGGTCCATTATAGAAGTCGATATGGCCACGCGCCTCGATCGTCCGTCCCGTGATGGTATCGGGGTCGATAAGCGTTCGCCATTTTTTCATCGTGCGCGAGAGAACGGACACGGTGAAATCGGTTCGGTAGTCCGGGCCGAAATTTAAATAGACTCGCCCTCCACGCATCGCAGCTGAAACGACGCTACCGCGCGCGACATGAAAAGCCGGCGGTATGCGCTGACAGCAGGCGTTTGCGTCAATAGGCGCATAAGCCCGAAGCGCCCAAAGGCCTCGTTTTGCCCGTCGCGCCGCATCCTCTGCTTCCAGCAGCGACTGTATGAATTCGTAGGCATCGCTCGTTGGCGCAACGCGCGCGGCTCCAGCCTGCACCAGCAATAACTGCAGCGGCGCTGCTTCAACGCCCGCGCGCTGCAAGAGCGCAACGCCTACGCGCCGACCCCAACGATCGCGCGCCTGCATGGCCGAAACATCGAGACCGCCATCGGCTAGCAATGCCTGCTGCACAGCCAACGCCTGACGGGCATACGGTTCTGCGCCTGAACTCCCTCGATCCATAGGCGAGATAATATCCATGAGCAGAAATTCCTCGCCGCCGATTACAAAGGCGTGGGCTGCTTTGGGGCGGACCGCGGAAGCGCCGCTCGACGCCGGGAATGCAAAGAGCGCCGTAGCCGCTCCCACCATCGCGCGACGTCGATTCATGCGCCGCCGCGTACGCGGACGTGCGTTGTGCTGACGCGCCCGTCCCCGTCGACGGCGACGATCGTGTAGAACCCATCCTCATCGGGTCGCCATGGCGTCCGACGCGGATCGCGCGACGCCGGCAGGGGCGCGCCGTCTACATACCATCTGACATCGCCTGCGCCGCCGCGCGCGGCGAGCACGAAGCCGCGATCCGCGCGACCTGCCGGAAGAAAGAGTTCAGCGCCCGACGGGGGAAAAGCGATCTCGAACGGTGGGGCGTCGGGCACGGCCCTATTGAGAGCTGCAGGTCCCATTCCGCCAAAATCTGCGCCGTCCAGCGGGCGCATCGCCAAAGCGCCGGGCGCGGCATCGCTAATCCGATCAAACATTTCGAACAGCAGCGGCGCAGCGGCCGACCGCCCGGTGAGCCCCGGCGTCGAGGCGCCATCCGCCTGCCCTGTCCAGACCGCAATCGTATAGGCGTCATCCCAGCCAGCCGCCCAAGCATCGCGAAAGCCATAGGACGTGCCCGTCTTGAACGCGACGCGCGGCGCCGCCGCAGAGAGCTCCGCCGGAGCGCGCCCGTCGATTGACGGCGCCGTCCTCAGGATGGCGCCAATCTGCCGGGCGCTCACGGCGGACATGATCCGCAGGCGATCTTCGCCATCTTCCGCGCCCGGCTCATCTTCCATTTCCCAGATGAGGGGTTGAATAATTCCATCATTCGCCAGTGCAGCATAAACGAGCGCCACATCGCGCAAGGAAAGCCCGCCGGCGCCCAACGCCAGCGCAAGGGTGGGCTTGCCCATTGCTTTTGCAGGCAGGCGCACGGCAGCGCCTGCTTCGCCCAACGCTGCCGCGAGCCGTCCGGGGCCCACGCGCTCCAGCGCCTGAACCGCCGGCACATTCAGCGAATGCTGAAGCGCCTCCCGCAGACGCACCTCGCCATGAAAGACACGGTCGAAGTTTTCCGGCCGGTAAGCGCCAAAATCAGTCGGCGCATCGCGAATGAGGGTATCAGGCCCGGCAACGCCATCATCAAAGGCTAGTCCGTATATCAACGGTTTCAGCAATGAACCGGGTGAGCGCGACGCGCGCGTGAGGTCCATCCAGCCGCCGGGCCCCGCGAAAGACGCCGAACCGACGCTGGCGAGCACTTCTCGCGTCCGGTTGTCGACGACGATCGCAGCAGCATTGAGTCCGGGCCGCTCCGCCGCAAAACGCTCAAGAATAGATTCCGCTGCGATTTGCGCCGAGAGTTCAATGCTCGCGCGCAGGTCCATCGACGCATGCACGGCGTCTTGCCTTAGCGCACGGGCGGCGTGATAGGCGCGCTGTGGAAACGCATGGCGCGCGCCGGGCGCTGCGACTGACGCCGCCTCGGCGGCCTGCGAAGCGGTGAGTGACCCCAGACCCACAAGGCGTTGGAGGATGCGCGCGCGAGCGGCTTTGGCGGCTTCATGCTGGCGGTCAGGCCGTCGCGCTTCCGGCGCTTGTGGCAGAGCGATCAGGAGCGCTTGCTGATCGGTCGACAAACGCGCCGGCTCCTTGCCGAAATAGATGAGGCTCGCCGCGCGCACGCCCTCGATATTGCCGCCATAGGGGGCAAGGGTGAGATAGAGCGAGAGGATTTCGCTCTTGGAAAGCCGCGCCTCAATCTGCAGCGCTCGGAGCATTTCAATAAGCTTTGCGAAAACTGTACGCTTGCGCGGTTCCAGAAGGCGCGCCGTCTGCATTGTGATGGTGGAGCCGCCCGATTTTACCTCGCCCGCAGTCACTGCGGTCGTAATCGCCCGCGCCATCGCCAGCGCATCGACGCCAGAATGTCGCCAGAACCGCCGATCTTCGATGAGGATAAGGCGTTCGACGAATGCTGGATCGATCGCATCGAGCTCGGCGGTAAAGCGCCACCGCCCTTCGGTATTGGCGAAGGCATGTAATTGCCGACCGTTGCGATCAAGGATTAAGGCCCCAAGATCGTCAGCGCGCGACAGCGGCGGCGGAAAAATACGATCCGCAACAAGAGCGACGCTGATAAACGAAACGATGGCCAGAAACGCCCATCGCAGGCGGGTTAGCCGCAGCCCTACTCGAAGATTTACAGAGCCTCGTTTCATTCCGCCGCAATCGCTACGGTTTGCGCGGCTGTCCGGGCGTAGACCCCCGGCCGATACATATCCTCAATGACGACGCCGGGCAGCGTGAACCGACCAGGCGTTACTGCACGCACCAGATACGCAAGAGTGAAACTCTCCTGGCGCAGATCAATGGCCGCTACAAATCGGTCATCTCGCGCCTCAGCGATCTTTGGCGAGGAGATAGGCCCGACCCACTTGTAAGGACCGGATACAGTCTCGCCGGCGCCATCTTCGGGTCTGAGTACGG
>CAZSBU010000136.1:0-7147 GCA_964605055.1 uncultured Caulobacterales bacterium
CGGCTCGATAGCGCTCTACGCCGCGATGTATGCCGTGGCTGCTGGCGCGGGCAGGGTGGAATACCGCGACACCGACCCAGCGCGACTGCGTATCGCCGAAGCGGTGGGCGCGTCGGCCGTGGAAGGGCCGCCGCCCCGCCGGGCAGGGAGCTTCCCGATTGTCGTCGACGCGAGCGCCGAGGCAGATGCGCTTCTCTGCGCACTGAGGTCGGTCGAGCCTGAAGGCGTTGTCTCGTCCGTAGGCGGTCATTTTCACGATCTGCCGCTGCCGTTGTTCGAGATGTATAGGCGCGGGGTGCGGTTCTACACCGGGCGCGGGCGCGGCGGGCCGAACGTTGGCGCAGCGATGGCGTGGGTAGCCGACGGCCGGGTCGATCCGCGTCCGGTAATCAGCGAGATCGCACCCTTCGACGACGCCCCCGCTGTCCTCGCAGAGCCTTCGATGAAGCCAGTGCTGGTGAGGGCGCCGCTCGGTCTTGGCCGTACTCGACATTCCATTCAGGGAGACAACTAGATGCGAACGACCTTTCCCATCTTCGTTCTGTCGGTTTTTGGCCTCTTGGCGCTTACGATCAGCTTGCGCGGCTTGCTCGCACCGGCATCTTTGGGCGCGAGCCTCGGCTACGAGCTTTCAGGCGTGGACGGATTGAATGAAGTGCGGGCGCAGTATGGCGGCTTCTTTTTTGCAGTTGCGGCGGTCTGCGCGCTCGGGGTCTTGCGGACGGGCTTGCGTGAGGCGGCGCTGGTCGTATTGGTGGTCGTTTTCGGTGGCGTTTTTCTCGGACGCATGGCGAGCCTTGCAATCGACGGCGGTTTCGGCGGCTATGGACCCGTCATCCAGATTTTGTTTGCCGTGGACCTCATTGGATTGCTCGCGGCGGGATCAGCTTTGATCGGATTTGAAGCGCGAAGGTGATCGGGCGTGGACAAGCGCAACTTGCTGCATGCGTCTATCAGTGGCGCCGTTCAGTACAACGAATACTTCCGAGCCTTTTTTGACATGCCATCTGCAGGGTCAATCAGTCCAATGAAGTCGGACAGCAGCGTCACCGATGCGGGGCGATGTCTGTTTGTATCTCAAAGTCCAAGCTACCCTCGGGCTGGAGCCGCCGCTCCGGCGCCGACGGTCATGACGACGAGCGTGATCGTGATGACGGCGAGCAGATTTATCACCGCGCCAATTCTCGCCATTTGCCCGATCGACACATAGCCCGTGGCGTAGGCGACGGCGTTTGGCCCCGTCGCCATCGGCAGCATGAAGGCGCAGCTAGCAGCAAGCCCCACTGGCGCCGCCAGCAGCAGCGGATCGGCGCCGATTGCAATCGCCAGCGCGCCCGTCATCGGCATCAACGCGGACGCGGCGGCGACATTGCTTGTAAACTCAGTCAGCATCAAGACGAACGCAGTGAGGGCAAGCACCAACACAACCGTTGGCAGCGCATTGAGGCTGACAAAGGCGCCTGCCATTTGTTCCGCAAGCCCGCTTGTCGCGATCGCACCGGCGAGGCTGAGGCCGCCGCCGAACAGGAGAACGACGCTCCAGGGAAGGCGCTCTGCGGTTTCCCAGTCGAGGAGCGGCGCTGAGGGAGCCTCACGCACGCCCGACGGAAGGGCGAAGAACGCAATGGCCCCCAGAACAGCTATGACTTGGTCGTCAAACGCGGCAAGGCCGGGAAGCGAGCGCAATGGTTGTCCGAACATCCAGCACAGCGCCACAGCCGTGAACACAATCATCGTCCGGTATTCAGGCGCAGTGATTGCCCCTAGCGCATGCAACCGGGCCGTGACGGCCCTGCGGACCTCGGCTCCCTCGGCTGAGGCGCCACGCGCGCCATAAGCGCACAAGACGCCCCATGCGAGCGGCGTCATCAGCAACACGACGGGAACGCCGAGCTTCATCCAGTCGCCGAAATTCAGATCGACGCCGATCTCGCGCAAATAGCCGATGACGATAAGGTTGGTCGGCGATCCAACGGGGGTCGCAAGGCCGCCGATGGAACATGCGTAAGCGACGGCGAGCAGCAGCGCGATGCGAAAGCGGCCCGCGTCCATCAGCCCCGCGCCGGCGCCGATCGACGTTGCGACCGACAGCGCAATTGGCGTCATCATAAGTGCGGTCGCCGTGTTTGATATCCACATCGACAACAGCGTCGCCGCAATCATGAAGCCTGCGAGCAATCGGCGCGGACGCACGCCCGCCGCCCGCACGACCGACAAAGCGATACGCTCGTGCAAATTCCAACGCTCGATCGCCTTCGCGATGATGAAGCCCGCAAGCAAAAGTATGACGACCGGGTTCATGTAAGCCTCAGCAGCCGTCTTCAGCGATTGCACGCCAGCCATAGGCAGAACGAGAAGTGGAAGAAGCGCGGTCGCCGCAATCGGCAGGGCTTCGGTGACCCACCAAATGGCCATCAGCACGCCGAGCGCCGCCGTTCGCCAGGCGTCAACCGGCATACCCGCCGGCGGCCCCGCCAAGAGCATCGCTGCGAACAGCGACGGACCGGCGATTAGGCCGATCGTCTGGGTAAAGGTTCGCGCCCGTGCGATTTTGCCGGCGTCGCTCATGCCGCTTCAGTCGCTCGCAAGATCTGGCCTTGCGAAGGCGTTTGCGCTCCGTAAAGACGATCGGAAATTAGTGCGCACACGGTGCACTACGGTCGGGCAAAGCGCAGAAAGACGGCCCATCACGGATTCATTCCAAAGCCGTAATCGGGGTGGCGGTGTCGGAGATATCCGCATTGCGTCACAACCGCTCTTATCCTGCGAAGAAGAGACTTTCGACCGTCCTGTGATTGTCAACGCACGCGTTGCGGTAACGAAAGGCTGGCTCTCGCCTATCAATTCGACACTTACGATTGTCAGTTTCCGGCGGTTCGCGCCGAGGTGCAACGCCTGCGCTTCCTAAGGCGCCCAACGAAGGCGATGGCGATCGGCCGCGGCTGACGCAGGATAGACCGCGCAAGCCGCAACCGTCGACAACCCTTAATCCCGGCGCGCGGCGCCAGCGTCGGCGAGGGCGGCGCGATACGCCGTCGCATCAGCGAGAAGTTCGAGCGCCCGGTCCAGCTGGCAGTCTTTCTCGGCTTCACACGGGAACGGTTCCGTTTTCGGCGCCGCTGCGGCGGCGGCCGCAGTCGCTTCCTGAGCTTCCTCATCAGAGTTCGGCGCTTTCGCTTCAGGCGCTTTGGTCGTTTCTTCTGGCTTTTTCACGTCCAGCGCGCGCGGCAGAGCGCTCTCGCTCGGGCGCGGCGCCGATGCGTCCTGACCAGGATAGATGACCGGAAAATCGATATCGGGCGAAATGCCTTGCGCCTGAATAGACCGTCCCGATGGCGTGTAATACCGGGCAGTCGTCAGGCGGATCGCCCCTTGCATCCCGTTTTGCAGCGGGATCACTGTCTGCACGCTGCCTTTGCCGAAAGACTGCGTGCCGAGCAGAAGCGCCCGGTTGCGGTCTTGCAGGGCGCCGGCGACGATCTCTGAGGCGGAAGCCGACCCGCCATTGATCAGTACGATGATGGGCTTGCCCTTGGCGATATCGCCGGGGGTGCCAAGTTCGCGCAGCGTATCTTTCGGGTTGCGCCCGCGCGTCGACACGATCTCTCCGCCTTCAAGGAAAGCGTCCGATACCGCGACGGCCTGATCGAGGAGCCCGCCCGGATTGGATCGAAGATCAAGCACGTAGCCTTTCGGGCCGCCCGGGATCTCGGCATCGAGTTTTTTGAAAGCTTTCAGCAGGCCATCTTCCGTCTGCTCACTGAACGTCCGGACACGGACATAACCAAAGTCGCCCTTGACCTCGGAAACAACGGCCTCGACCCGCACGATGTCGCGCACCAGCGTGAGTTTGAACGGGGCGGCGGCGCGGTCACGGACGACCGAGATTTCAACCTGCGAGCCCTTTGGACCTTTTAGCTTGTCGATCGCCTCGTCGATGCTCATGCCAAGCACCGCCGAGCCGTCAATTTCGACGATCAAATCGTTTGTCTGAATACCGGCCTTGGCGGCCGGCGTATCGTCGATTGGGGCGATGACTTTGACAAAGCCTTTGTCCTCGCCTTCGTTATCCATGACGACCTGAATGCCGAGACCGGCGAAACTGCCGCGGGTCTGTTCCTGCATGCGGCCGAAATCTTCCGACGTCAGATAGCTTGAATGCGGATCAAGCTCGGAAAGCATACCGGTGATGGCGCCTTTAATGAGTTTGGCGTCTTCAGGCTCCGCGACGTAGTTTTTGTGCACCTGCTCAAAAACCTCGCCGAACAGGTCGAGCTGACGAAACGTCTCGGATGAAATCGTCGGACGCGCAAACCCTGCCGTCAGAAAGGCTGCGGTAACGAGCGACCCCCCAATGGCGGCTGCCGCAAGCGCCCCCATCGATGCGCCTCGAAGGGCGGCGCGGCGTGATGCGCGCTGGCGGGGAGTGGACAAGCGGTTATTTGCGTCGATCTTCATGCGTCCGTTTCCTAACACTCATGTACTGACTGAATTTGTACTGACTAATTTTGCCTCGAACCGAATATGGCCCCTTGGGCCGAAAGTTTCCAACCGCCCAGTTGTTCAGTACTCGCGACGAGCGGGCGCTTGGCGGAGATTTGGTTAACGCCCGTCATGAGCCTGCCCTATCATGAGCCTGCGTCGTCTCCAGCAGACTTCGAAAACCATACCGAAGGATTTACGGGTTCGCCGTCCTTCCGGATTTCCAGGTCAAGTTGGGCGTTCGCCCCCGTCATTACCGCAATCGGCTCGCCAGCCGTAACCCGCTGGCCTTCCTGAACGAGAAATGAGCCAACGCCTAATAACGTTATATGGTAGCCGGCCCCGACGTCCAGAACCAATAAATTGCCGATCGGATTCCATGCTTGCGCGAAAGCGACGCTTGCCTCGTGCGGGGCGGTCACAATCGCCTGATCGGCTGTTGCAAGGCGCACGCCTTCAAATCGCCCGCCTTCCGGCCGCGCCGCACCGAAACCGCCGATGAGCCTGCCGACAACCGGAGCGCGCAACGCCCCTCTCGAAGCAGTGAAGGGCCGGGCAGGGGAGAAGGCTGCGATCGGGCCAATGCGCTTTGGCGCCGGCGCGCGGACAGGCGGGGGCTCGGCGCCGGGCGAAGTCGGCGTTTTGGGCGGCGGTTTGAGACGCGGGGCGATCTCCCGCGCAAGACGCTCCAGTCGCTGAACGACGTCGCGCAAACTGGTAGCGCGCGCTGCGAGCGCCGCCGTCTCGCTTTGCGCGGCGGTGGCGAGCCGGGCGGCGACGTCGCGCTCTTTTTGTTTCTTCTTCAACAGGTCGGAAAGGATGCTGCGGCGGGCGGCAATCTCACGATTCGTCTTTTCTTCGCGCGCTCGTTCAGCCGCCTTTTCATCGCGAAGCGCTTGCAGCCGGTCGAGGTCGAGGCGCAGCGCTTTGGCTTTTTCTTCCAACGCGGGCGCAGCGTCTGCAAGCAACATGGCCGCACGCGCAGCCTTCGCGGAATCCTCAGGCGAAACAAGAATTGCCGGGGGCCGCGAGCGCTCGAGCGACTGCAGCGCGCCCAGTATCGCTCCGAGCTCATTGCGCTGGGCGGTGAGCGAGGCGGAGATGCCCGCCTCTTCAGTTTCGATACGCTCGATTTCGCGCGCGATTGAGGCGATGCGGCTCTCTGCCGCTTGTAGCGACGCGGCGGTTTCAATCATCCGCTCGCGAAGGGCTCCGACCTCGGACTCGCGCGCCTTTGCTTCGTCCTTGAGGCGCAGTTCTTCTCGCGCCCGTTCAGCAAGGCGCCTTTCCACCTCAGCCAGTTCATCGGCCTGACGCGCAGCCTGGGCGAACACTGGTCCGGGCGCGCCGGCCGCAGCGGTTAACGCGAACGAGGATAGTGCGATCAAGGCGAGGGGTCGCATCGTGACTTTCCCTCAGGTTCTATTCATGCCCAAGGCCATTTTCAGGCCCGGTGATAGGGGTGGCCGGCCAGAATCGAGACTGACCGGTAAAGCTGTTCGCATAACATGGCCCTGACGAGAAGATGGGGCCATGTTGCGCGCCCGAACGCCAACTGCAGGTCGATTCGGTCTGATAACGAAGGGCATAAACCGTCTGCCCCACCAATAAAGAATGCTACGGCCCCCGCGCCGCCATCGCGCCAGCCGCCGATCCGCTCAGACAGCTCCTCGCTTGAAAGGTTTGCGCCGCGCTCATCAAGGGCGACGCGCCTTGCCGCGCCGGCGGTGGCTTCCATCAACATCGTCGCCTCCGCGCTGCGTCTGGCCGGGCCGGATGGGCCTTTCGGCGGATCGAGCTCCTTTATCTCAAGACCGCTGACGCCAATGCTCCGACCGGTCGCTCTGATCCGCCCTGCATAGTCCATGGCGAGCGCGCCTTCAGCGCCGCTGCGAGCGCGGCCAAACGCGGCGACGATCAGGCGCACGACAGAACCCGCTCATCACGTTCACCCGCGCGATGGCGCGAATGTCGCTCTCGCGAGATCAGACGTCTGTCTTGACGGGAATGTGCGCTGCTTCCGACCAGATGCGCTCGAGATTGTAGAACGTGCGCACTTCCGGCCGGAAAAGATGGACGATCACATCCTCGGCGTCGATCAGCACCCAATCGCATGCGGGAGCCCCTTCCATGCGCGCGCGCCCGAACCCGGCATCCTTCAGGCGGCGGATGACCTTGTCTGCCATCGCGCCGACGTGACGCGCCGAACGCCCCGAGGCGACGACCATCGTGTCGGCAATTTCGGTTTTGCCAGCCAAATCGATTGAGACGACCTCTTCGGCCTTGTCGTCATCGAGTTCCTGGAGAATGAGACCAAGGATGGCCTGGCTGCGTTCTGCGGGCGAGAGGGCGTCGAGCCAGCCGCCGCTAAGGTTTTCGCCGGCGCTGTCTTCGCTCGCGGCGCGGTCGGCTGATCGCAGCGCCGACCCATCCAAGTCCCGGTCCGCGCCTTCGGCTGCATCGGGGACGATTTTTAGGACGGCCTTTTGACGCGCCGCCTGACGTGGTTCGAGGTTCAGTTCAGTCCTCCTTCAAGACGCGGGACCTTCTCCGCCCTCCTAACTTAGTCCTCCGGCAGCGATCCGCCAACATGCATTGCGCCCCATCAGTGTTACTAATTTGGCACAAAGCCGCGCCGCTTGGCGCAATTACCCGTTTATTCAGC
>CAZSBU010000137.1:0-7103 GCA_964605055.1 uncultured Caulobacterales bacterium
AGCAACGGTCGCCGCCGGCGCAGCGCGCGGCGATTGCATCGAGAATATCGATATTGGCGGCCCGGCCATGATCAGGGCGGCAGCGAAAAACCACGCCTTTGTTGGCGTACTGACCGACCCGTCTCAATATGCCGAAGCGATCGCCGAGATTGCGGTTGAAGGCGGATTGAGCCTTGCCTTGCGGCAAAGGCTTGCGGCGGCTGCCTATGCCCGCACCGCTGCTTATGACTCCGCCATCGCGCGATGGTTCGCCGCCGATCTCGGCGATGAGTTCCCCCAGCGCTTCGTCCTTGCAGGCGAGCGCCGGCAGATTTTGCGCTATGGCGAGAACCCCCACCAGACGGCTGCCTTTTACGCCGACGGCAGCCAGCGCCCGGGCATTGCCACGGTCCGACAGACACAGGGCAAGGAGCTTTCTTACAACAATCTCAACGACACCGACGCAGCGTTTGAACTGGTCGCCGATCTTGATCCGGACAGGCCCGCAATCGCCATTATCAAGCACGCGAACCCTTGCGGCGTTGCTCTCGCTGATACGCTGGTCGAGGCCTACGCGCGGGCGCTTGCCTGCGACCCCGTCTCGGCGTTCGGAGGGGTCATCGCGATGAACCGCCCACTCGACGTCGCAACCGCCGAAAAGATATCTGAGATTTTCTCCGAAGTCGTGATCGCGCCGGCAGTAGAGCCCGACGCCGAAGCGATTTTGCGCACGAAGAAGAACCTCCGTCTGCTGATCAGCGGCGCTATGCCCAACCCTAAAGAGGCCGCGTTACAGGTTCGCCCGCTTGCGGGCGGTTTTCTTGTTCAGCCGCGCGACGCGCGCCGCGTTACGGCGTCCGACCTTAAAGTGGTAACGCGCCGGGGGCCGAGCGACGCAGAGATGCGCGATCTTTTGTTTGCGTTTCGCGTCGCCAAGCACGTGAAGTCAAACGCCATCGTCTATGCCAGGGACTGCGCAACCGTCGGCATCGGGGCAGGGCAGATGAGCCGCGTCGATTCGAGCCGCATCGCGGCGCAAAAGGCGGCAGACGCGGCCGCTGCCGCTGGCCTCGACGCATCGCTCGCCATAGGATCGGTGGTCGCTTCAGACGCCTTTTTTCCGTTCGCTGATGGTCTGCTCGCGGCCGCTGCAGCGGGCGCCACCGCCGTGATCCAGCCAGGCGGTTCTGTGCGAGACGACGAAGTCGTCGCCGCCGCTGATGGCGCGGGTCTCGCTATGGTCTTCACCGGCGTCAGGCATTTCCGGCACTAACGTCGCAATTTTCAAACGGTCAAGGCCCGTTGATTGTCTGGCGCGGCTTAACTTGTCCGCTCTACAAGCTCCGCGAGCTTGCGATTGAGGAGCGAAAGTCGGCTCACGGACATATCGCCGTCGAGGGTCAGATCTTCGGCGACGGCCTCATAGCGCGCGAGCGCCGGGCCATGGCGCGTGCGCCAGAGATCGACGGTTGCCGTGAGCCATTCCGCCGGCGGGCCTTCTGGCGCTCCGCCAGCCGTTGCAGCGATGGACCGGGCGACGGCATATTGCCGGGCGGTCAGCTCTTCGGCGAGTTGGCGCGTCGCCAGTCGGTCGAAGTGCGTCGCCGACTTCGTGCGGCGGGCGGCAGTGCGCGCATTCTCGATCTTGAGCCGCTGGCCGGCTGCGAAGAACACCGCACCGATCTTTTCCGCCGGCCAGCCGGTTTCCCGCGCCAGGTTGACGATGTCGAAGGCAAATTCGAGCGACGGCATGGCCGCTGCTTCTGCTGCAACAGTCTCCGGCGCGCCAGCCTCACGCCAGTTCTGCGCTCTTGCGGCCAGCGCCTCGGCGTCGAGCGGCGGCAGCACGTCGCTGAGCGCCGCTTTCAGGGCGTCGATTGGCGCTTTGTATTGCGCGATCAGACCCTTGACCCCCTGCCGAGCGAGCGCTTCGCTTGCAGCAACATTGCTCACGATGCTGAAGACCTGCTCCGCGAGCAGCGCCGACGCCGCATTATAGAGCGAGATCTGCAACTCAGCCGAGGCGCTTGCGTCAAGCGCGTCGACTGAAGCGGCGAATGGACCAAGTTCGAGAATACGTCGTGCGGCCTCATAGCTGAGCGCGATATCGGCGACGCTCGCCCCCGTCAGGTCGATCATGCGATGAGCGAACGCCGCCCCGCACGTATCGACGATTTCATTGGCGAGGCGGGTGGCGATAATCTCACGGCGCAGGCGGTGTTTAACAAGCGCGGCGTTGAAATTGCGCGCATCGTCGGGAAAATACCCGAACAGCTCGCGCTCCAGCATTGGATCGTCTGGCGCAGGCGAATTAACGAGCTGCTCGAACAACCACATTTTCGCATAGGCAAGAAGCACAGCGAGCTCAGGGCGGGTGAGGCACGCGCCTTGCGCTCGCAAGGCGGCGAGCGTCCGGTCGTCGGGTAACCCTTCGATTGCGCGATCGAGTTTTCCTTCAGCTTCAAGCGACGCGATGACCCGTCCGTAGTCGTCGAGATCGCTGGCGCCGGTCGCCGCCATTTGCGAAATAGCGCGGGTCTGTTCGTAATTGTGACGCAAGACATGGCGGGCGACGTCTTCGGTCATCTGCTTCAAAAGGTCGTCGCGCGCGTCGGCTTTCAGTTCGCCGCTTTCGATAGCCGCCGACAGGAGGATCTTGATATTTACTTCGTGATCAGAAGAATCAACGCCAGCCGAATTGTCGATGGCGTCTGTGTTCAGTTTGCCGCCACGACGGGCAAAAGCGATGCGGGCGGCTTGCGTCAGGCCAAGATTGGCGCCTTCGCCGATGACCTTCATCTGCATGTCTTCGGCGTCGACGCGGATGGCGTCGTTCGCCCTATCGCCGACATATGCATGATCTTCGGTCGAGGCCTTAAAATATGTGCCGATGCCGCCAAGCCAGAAAAGCTCGACCGGCGCTTTCAATATCGCGCGCATGATCTCGGCCGGCGCTGCGGCGCCGCCGCTCAGCCCCAGAAGGGCGCGGGCCTCAGCGGATAAGGGAATCGATTTGGCCGCGCGCGAGAAGACCCCGCCGCCTTTTGAGATGAGCGATTTGTTGTAGTCCGCCCATGACGAGCGCGGCAGGTTGAAGAGCCGCTGGCGTTCGGCGAACGAAATCGCCGGGTCGGGGTTCGGATCAATGAAGATGTCGCGATGGTCGAATGCGGCGACGAGCCTGATCTGCGTCGATAACAGCATGCCATTGCCAAAGACGTCGCCGGACATATCGCCGACGCCGGCGACCGTGAAGGTTTCGGTCTGGATGTCCTTGCCGAGCTCGCGGAAGTGTCGCTTCACAGCCTCCCATGCGCCGCGCGCGGTGATGCCCATGACCTTGTGATCGTATCCCTTCGAGCCTCCGGAGGCGAAGGCGTCTCCTAGCCAGAAGGCATATTCCGCAGCGATGGCGTTGGCTGTGTCCGAAAATGCGGCCGTTCCCTTGTCGGCGGCGACGACAAGATACGGGTCCGGCGCATCCCAGCGAACGACGCCGGCAGGCGTAATCGTCTTGCCGGCGACGATATTGTCGGTCAGGTCGAGCAGCCCACGGATGAAAATCTTATAGGCCTCGCGGCCCGCCTCATATACGGCGTTGCGATCGCCGCCTGCGGGAAGTTGTTTGGGATAGAACCCGCCTTTTGATCCGGTGGGCACGATGACAGCGTTTTTGACGCGCTGCGCCTTGACGAGGCCCAAAACCTCGGTGCGGAAATCCTCCCGGCGGTCAGACCATCGCAAGCCGCCGCGCGCGACGGCTCCGAACCGAAGATGGACGCCGTCGACGGCGGGGCTGGAGACAAATATCTCCCGAAACGGTTTGGGATCAGGCAGTTCCGGTATGCGTTCACTGTCGAGCTTGAAAGAGATCCATGCCTTTTCCCCGCCGTCGGCGGCGCGCCGGTAATAGTTCGTGCGCGTCATGGCTGCGAAGATCGACAGATAGCGCCGGATGATGCGGTCTTCGTCGAGACTCGAAACTTCATCGAGTTGCTGCAGAACCGCTGCGTCCGCAGCGTCGGTCTCTTTTTCGCGTGCTTTGGGCGATTCCGGCCCCGCCGGGTTGAAGCGCGCATGGAACGCGGCGATCAGGCCGCGGGCGATGTTCGGGTGCCGCGCCAGCGTTTCTTCGATGTAGCTTTGCGAAAACGCGAACCCTGCCTGAAGGCAATAGCGCGCGACGGCGCGCAGCATCCACGCTTCTCGCCAGTGAAGGCCCGCGGCGATGACGAGCGCGTTGAAGCCGTCGTCTTCAGTTCGGCCGGACAGAACGGCCTCGAAGGCGTCTTCGAGATTCTGGCGGACGGCGTCAACGTCGACGGCGCGCCCGAGTTTTTCCTCTGCGTAGAAATCATGTATCCAGAAGCTGTCGCCTGCGCCGGGCTTAACGCCGTGTCCTGCCTCCTGAACGACGCTAAGCCCGAGGTTTTCCAGTTTCGGAATCAGATCGGAAAGGCGTAATGGTCCGCTTCGGCTATAAAGCTTGATATTGACGACCCGGTCAGGATCGGCCGGTCGGCGAAATGCGCGTTCAGCCAGCTTCTTCTGACCCATGCTCTCCAGAATGGCGATGTCGTCGATCGCCTCGCGAGGCGTCGTGCGCTCCTGATAGCTTGCGCCGAAGGCGTCCTCGTAACGGTCGTAAAGTGGTTTTGGAGAGGCGCCTGCGCTCGCCGCTCTCAATTCATCGAGCAAGCCATCGGCCCACGTGCGGGTCAGCGCGCGTACGCGGCGCGTCAATTCGGCAATTCCGGGGCCTTCCGGGGCCCCGCAGTCAATACCGATTATAAAGTGCACCCGCACAAGCGCCGCATCGCCAAAATGCGGATAAAAAGCGCTGACGCGTCCTTGATAGGCGCTCGCAAGCAATTCCCCGATCGCTTCGCGAACGGATGATGAGAACCGGTCGCGCGGCACAAAAACGAGAGCCGAAACAAATCGGTCGAACCGGTCGCGGCGCAGGAAGAGTTTAGCGCGCGGGCGCTTGTACAGCCGCAATACGCCAAGACTCGTTTCGCGAAGGTGTTGAAGATCTGTCTGGAACATCTCGTCGCGCGGAAACGTCTCGAGGATGTTCAGGATCGCCTTTTCGTTATGCCCGCCGGGAACAAAACCGGCGCCCTCGATCACTTCGCGCATCTTCTTGCGCAGTAGCGGAATGTCGGACGCCGGGTGATTATAGGCGTCTGACGTAAACAGGCCGACGAATCGCTCTTCGCCGTTTACGCGTCCGTCGACGGAGTAAGTCTTCACGCCAATATAGTCCATGTAGACGCGCCGGTGCACGTTCGATCGGGCGTTCGCCTTGGCGACGATGATGGGCTCGCCGGACGACATGAAGTCGGCGACGGCCGGCGAGAGGTCGCCTTCAGGGGTATAGGTCGATCGCAGCACGCGTCGGTCGCCATCGCGCAGGATGCCGAGGTCGGCTTTAGCGTCGTGCTCAAATTTCATTTTCCCGCCGCGCGCATCGAACGCATAGCGACGCACGCCGAGGAAAGCGAAGCGGTTGTCCCAGAGCCATTTCAGAAATTCGACCGCCTCGCGCAAATCCTCGCGCTCAACGCCCTGCGGGCGTGCGCGCTCAAGCTGCGCGATGCAGGCGCCAAGGCGGGCGCGCATCGATTCCCAGTCCGTGACGGCTATCGACACGTCATCGAGTACGCGCTGCAGTTCGGCTTCGAGGTCTGCGGTCTCGCTGTCGTCGAAGGGGGGATCCATTTCCGCGTGAATGAGCGATTCGCGCACCGCGACGCCGTCTTCGGCGTGCGTTCGCTTGCCCTTCTTGTCGCGACGGGCGTCGATCAGGGCATTTACAAAAAACGAAACTGGCTTGCCGGCGTCGGCGAGCGCCGCAGTAATCGAATCGACAAGGAACGGCTTGTCGTCGGTTGCGATGTCGAGGACGAGGCGGGCCGCGCGCCAGTCTTCAGCGCGGTCAATCCTGAGGCTGATGATCGATTGTCCGGGCGAACGTTTTTCGCTGCATTTCCAAGTCGAGATCGCACGCGCAACGAGAGCCGCGGGCTCTTCCCAGTTGCGGTCTTCGCCCGTGGCGTAACGAACGAGTTGGTCGAGATAATTGACGAACTCCGGCGCCAGCTCTCCGGTCTCGGTTTTCGGCGCGGATTTTTCCTTCGCCGCAAGCGACAGGGCGCGTTGCAAGATCTGTTCGTCTTCGACTGTCTGGAAACCTTCAGGCATGACCATCCCCGGATAAAATGCGCTTGGCGCAGCCTCAGGCGGCGCCTGGGGCCGACAAAGCGCGGCCGTCTTGCGCGGCCCGCTGCTTCGAAGACGCCGACAGCACCCTTGCGCCAGGAGAATGAAAATCAATCGGCCGGCCGGAGCGTCGAGGGCCGCTTCGGTTGGCCTTCGCTTTAGAGGGGGATTTACCCGACGGGCGTTGTCGAAGTCTAACGAATTACACGGGGATTGCTCAGAACGTGCGGATTCTATCCGAGAATTTATCTGGCCGCGTCGACTGTCTGCATCGCGGCGGTTACGAGGCTTCCGCGATGCGGCCTGGGTGCGCCGGTTTCCTCGGGGCGCTGTCGCGCGCTGCGTCGTCGCGCGGCTCTCTGGCGATTTCCGCGCTGCGGCGCACATAACGCGTCCGCGGAAAACGTCGCATTGCCTCTTCGCGCGTTGAGCGGACGGCAACGGCGGTGACCAAAAGGATCAGCGCGGCCGCGGCGAGCAGCCAGAACTCTAGCTCGGAAAAACCAAAGCCCCTGAGGCCGGCGAACGCAACGCCCGCCATGGCGGGCAGGCTGGCTGCTGCGGCCGTCGCTGGATGGGCGACGTGGGCCAGCCCCGCGCCGGCTGCTCCCGCGAGAATGAGGCCAAGGATCTGCGCGGTGACGATTTCGTCCGCGCCGGCAGGCGTCAACAATATCGCGCCCGCGCCGAGCGCTGCGCTGAGAACGCTGAGGGCGGCTGTATAATTTGCGCGCCAGCGGAATGGGCGCGTTGCGCTCGTCTCGCCCGACCGGAAACGGCTGAGCAGCCGTCTGCAGACGAACAACGCCGCGAAGATCATGCCCATCCATACTGCTGCGCGCAGCGGCGTGTCGCGGCCGGGCGCGACCGCTACGAAGATTGCGATGCCTGCGCAAAAC
>CAZSBU010000138.1:0-7074 GCA_964605055.1 uncultured Caulobacterales bacterium
AACCTCGACGCGCTCGACGTCGAATATCGGCAAGCCTTTGGCGACCGGATTTTCAAGCACGACCTCGTCGTAAACAAACGAGACAGGCTGCGATGCGTTGAGGTCGAAGTCGGTATTGCCAAGGCCGCGGATATAAAAGCGGGGGAAGGTTCGTCCAAACGAAGACTTGATCCGGAGGCTGGGGATGCGTCCTGACAGCGACCGCACGTCGAGCCCGCCCGAGAGGAGAACATCAAGGTTTTCCCCACTGACCGTTGCGACGGACAGGGGCACCTCGGTGATGTTCTCTTCTATCTTTTGCGCCGTCACGGTGATGACGTCGAGCCCGGCGCGCGGCTCAGTTTCCTGCGCTGAGGCTGCGCCGGCCCAGCCGAAGACAACGGCCCCAAGCGCCGTAGATGTCAAAAATGCGCCCTTTATACAGCTAGTTACGCGAATATTTTGGATCATTGTTCCAATCCCGGATAAAGATGCCCACGACCGCGCAGCGTGTATTGTGCGAGTGCGAAGTCCCGCAGCGAACGATGGCTGAGTTGCGTCGGATGCGTAACAGTTTTGTTTCAGAAGCGTGACGAAAGCGCCGATCTGTGGCCTTCCTGCATCGCTGGCGGTCGGTCAGGCTTTCGATGGAAATGGGCGCTGCGAGACGGTCTGGCGTTGCCCGGCTAACTGCGATTATTCCGAAACCGACGTTTCGGCGTCATCTCCATACAACTGGATGCTGCGTGTGCGAACAGACCGTGTAATGGATATCGAGTGATGTGTCATTTTGGTGACAACCACTTGAATCGCAGCGCCAACTCGGCGGGATTTACCTTGCGTTAACCATGAAGCGTGCGAGTTAATGTCCGGTTACCAATATCAAAGCATCGATCGTCAGAGAAAGGATCGTTTCTCCTTGAGCTTTCCGATCGATGAACCGGACGGCGTTTTTCGCGGCAGCGTGGGTGGTAGCCGAGTATTTGGTTTCGCAAGCGTGTTCCAATGAGGAAATGCGCGTCACTGGGAGAGAATTCATGCGGATTATAAAGCGTAGCTTGTCAGCTCGGTTACTTGCCAGCGCAGCAGCGATTGTGGGGGTCGGAAGCGCAGGCGGCGCCGCGCTCGCGCAGGAAACTGACGAAATTCTCGTTACGGCGACCAAGCGCGCGCAGTCGATCCAGCAGGTTCCTTTTTCCGTTAACGCACAAACCCAAGAAGACATTGAGCGCACGGGATCGACCAATCTCGAAGAGCTGTCGCGCAACGTCGCGGGCCTTGCGATTCAAAACCTCGGGCCGGGCCAAAGCCAAGTGTCGATCCGCGGCGTTTCCGCTGGCCAGATTGTCCGCGACCAGCCGGGCGTCAAGGAGCAGGTCGGCATCTATCTCGACGAATCCGTAATTTCACTCTCGCTTTTCACGCCCGATATCGACCTTTTCGACTTGAACCGCGTCGAAACCCTGCGGGGCCCGCAGGGCACTCTGTTCGGCTCAGGGTCGCTTGGCGGCACGGTGCGCTACATCACCAACCAGCCGAAACTGGGTGAGTTTGAAGGCATGGTCGAGGGCAGCTTCAACGTCATCGACAGCGGCGGCAACGGGGGCCACGGCAAAGGAGTTTTGAATATCCCACTTGGCGACACAGCAGCGCTCCGCGTTGTTGGGTACCACACGGAATATGGCGGCTTCATCGACGCCATACGCGAGGATGGATCGATCGATAATGACGTAAACAGCGGTCAGCGCTCTGGCGGTCGGGTCTCCCTCCGCTGGGAGCCAACTGAGGCCATCGCCGTCACGCCGCGCGTCATCTATCAAGAGATTTCCGCAGACGGATTCAATCGCCAGGAATCCTTCAATCTGTTCGCCAATCCGTTCACGACGACGCGCCCGGCGGTGAACTTCAATCCACGGCGGCAGTTTTTGTTGCTTGATGAAGAATTCCGCGATGAGCTTTTCATGGCGGATTTGACAATCGAGGCTGATCTTGGCGCGGTCACTTTTACCTCGGTCACGAGCTACACGGACCGCGACATTCTGGTTAGCCGCGACGCCAGCGCGCTGACGGGAAGCGTGTCCGTCGATCTGGGGTATCCTGACGAAGCCGTGCTGCTGCCGTCAAACCTTCGCGATACAACGGCTGTCCAGCAGATCACGCAGGAAGCGCGCATCAGTTCGAATACTGAGGGGCGTCTGCAGTGGTTGCTCGGTATATTCTATTCCGACACGGAGCGCGTGTATGAACAGCGCCTGCCGACGCCCGGCTATGACGCATTCACTGACGCCGTGCTTGGCGCGGGAACTTCCGCTGCAGTCGCCAATGGATTTCCGGCTGACTCGCCGTTCAACTCGGACCTGCCTTATGATTTGCGCCAGGTCGCGTTTTTCGGCGAAGCAACAATAGCCATTACGGACAGGCTGGATCTGACCGCAGGCGGACGTTACTACGATTACGAAGAGACCCGCGTTATCACGACGGGCGGTCTGTTCGCCAACGGAGATTCGGGGCAGGTCGATACAACAGCGTCGAACGGCTTTACGCCGCGCTTCCTGCTCAGCTACGACGTGAGCGACGACGTCACGCTCAATGCTCAGGCGTCCCGCGGGTTCCGACTCGGCGGCGTTAACGATCCTCTGAACACGCCGCTCTGCACGCCGGAGGATCTGAATATATTCGGCGGCTTCCAGGACTATGACGACGAAACCGCCTGGAATTATGAAGCAGGCATAAAGGCGCGAAGCGGCGTATTCGGCTTCAACGCGGCGGCGTTCTACACGGACATCAAGAATCTGCAGGTCACGCTTGATGCAGGCTCGTGCTCGTCGCGCATCTCGTTCAACGTGCCAAGCGCGCATACAGCCGGCGTCGAGTTCGAGCTGACGGCGCACCCCTTTCAGGGCCTTGACCTGTCGCTCGCCGGCAGTTTCCTTGAGTCAGAGTTCGACTCGACCGTGGTCGACGGAAACGGAACGATCCTTGGCGGCCTGGAAGAAGGCAACCGCCTTGCCTCGGTCCCGGAAGTTCAGTTTGCAGCTAGCGCGACTTACTCGTTCCCACTTGGCCGGGCTGAAGGCTTTTTCTCGGCTTCGGTGCAGCACATCGGATCGCGCTTCACCCAGCCGAGCGACCAGGTCGATAACCCGCGCAGTTTCGTATCGAACCTTCCATTCGGCGGCGCGTCAGGGCTCGACGCAACGGTTTTGGATCTCGAACTCGACAGCTACCAGCTCGTGAACCTGAATGCGGGGATCGACTATGAAAACTGGAGCTTCCTCATATTCGCCAACAACGTGACGGATGAAAACGCCGATCTTGCGTTTGATCGCGAGCGCGGCGGCCGAGCCCGGCTTGGTTTCCACACGAACCAACCGAGGACCTTTGGCGTCACTGCGCGTTATCGCTTCTAAGCCTTGATGGTCAGGCGAGGGCGAGCGTCATAGTTATGACCTCGTTCTCGCCGGACCAAAGATTTTCCTTGCGTCGGCCAGTCTCTAGAAAGCCCAGCTTGCGGTAAATATCCATTGACGCATCGAGGCCGCCGGTCGTCTCCAGAAATACTGACGACCAACCTTCCGCCCGCGCATGATCGAGCGCGAGGCTCACGAGTTTTTTCCCAAGTCCCAGTCCTCGCGCGGCTGGGGAGGCCAGCACCCAGCGTAACTGGCCACGATCGCCGCCCCGGGCGACCATCGCGGAACATCCGATCAGTTCGCCGTCCCGTTCGGCCAGAAAAATACGCCCTGCGCCGCCATTGTCGATGACGAATTCCGCAACGGTGCGCGCGACGAATGCTTCGAACGTCAGTCCGAAATGATTTGTCTCGCCTTCATAGGCGACGCCGTGCAAGGCGATCAGCCGGCCGAGATCGCCGGGGCGGAGGGTGTGTCGGATCGTAAAATCGCTCATTGGAGACCGGTCACGTTGGAGATGGGGTCCGCAGGCGTATGCGCCCGGGCCTTGGCGGCAGGCTCCGGGTGCTGATAAGCCTGTTAGTCACAATCCTCGCAACAGAAAGCCGCCCATGCAACGCTTCCTCGCCGCTCTTCTCCTTGGTTCATCATCGCTCGTTGGCTGTTCGCCCAATGAGGCTGGACCAGCAAGCACGACCCCTTCGGGAAGTTCAAGCGCAAGCGTCGAAGCGCCAGACTATTCAGCTAAGGGATGGGCCGCGAAATCACTGCCGGAAATTTCCGCTGGCCTCGCCGAGGGGCAAGTTACCTCAGAGGCGATTACCCAAGGCTACCTCGATCGCATCGCAGAGATTGACCGAAAGGGGCCAACCTTAAGGTCTGTGCTGACGATTAATCCGCGGGCTCTGGACGATGCGCGCGCTTCTGACGCACGGCGCGCGGCAGGTCAGGCTCTCGGGCCGCTCGACGGAGCGCCCATTCTGCTAAAGGACAATATAGAGTCAGCCGATCCCATGCCGACGACGGCCGGCGCTCTGGCGCTCAAGGATAATCTCACTGGCCGGGACTCGCCGCTGGTTGCGGGCTTGCGCGCGCAGGGCGCGATCATCCTTGGCAAGACGAATCTGTCTCAATGGGCGAATTTCCGGTCGAACGATTCCATGAGCGGCTGGTCCGCGCTGGGCGGACAGGTGCGCAACCCGCACATCCTCGATCGCAATCCTTGCGGGTCTAGTTCGGGCTCCGGCGTTGCTGTCGCCGCATCTCTCGCCGCTGGCGCGGTCGGCACCGAAACAAACGGGTCAATCTCCTGTCCTTCAACGGTCAATGGCGTCGTCGGGTTCAAACCTACAGTCGGCCTTGTTGCGCAAGACCTCATCGTGCCGATTTCCTCGACGCAGGATACGGCAGGGCCGATGACGAAAACCGTCACCGGCGCGGCGATGATGCTGAACGCGATGGCGACCGGCGAGGCGAAGACCGACTATGTCGCTGCGCTGGATGCGAACTCTCTGACGGGCAAACGCATCGGCGTTGCGCGCTTTGCCCAAGGGTCGCACGCCGGTATCGTCAGTCTCTTTAACGCGGCGCTGAGCGATCTGGAGGCGGCTGGCGCGACGCTCGTCGAGATCGAGAAGTTCGAGCCGATTGCGGAGAATTTCTGGCGCAAGACGCCCATTGTTTTAAACTATGAATTCAAGGCGACGCTAAATGATTATCTCGCCTCAACGCCAGCGACCGTGACGACGCGAACGCTGGAGGCGTTGATCGATTTCAACATTCAGAATGCGGATGTCGAGCTTGCGCTGTTTGATCAGAGCATTTTCGATACCGCCGCCCCGCTCGGCGATCTGCAAACTGCTGAATATATCGAAGCGCGAACCGACGTTTTGCGCGCGACCCGCGAGGACGGCATCGACAAGTTGCTCGCCGACAATGACGTTGATTTTATCGTTTCGCCTTCTGGCCCGCTTGCGCCGCCGGTCGACGCCGTAAACGGCGATGTGTGGCCTGCCTGGGTGGGCGCCGGATATCTGGCTGCGATCGCAGGGTATCCGCATCTGACTGTGCCGATGGGAGCGGCGAAGGGGCTGCCTGTTGGTCTGTCGTTCATCGGCGGTAAGGACCAGGACGCCGCGATCTTGTCTTACGGTTTTGCCTATGAGCAGCGCACGAACCGCCGCGTTGACCCAGAATATTTGCCAACGGCTGAAGCGGTCGCCGAAGTCGGCGCCGCCATGGCGCGGCGCGACTAGCGCTGTTCCGTGAATTTTCTTCCATGCAAACTAGGAGTTGCCGATGCGTTTTTTCTTTTTGCTGACTTTTCTGATTCTCACTGCTTCAAACGCATTTGCGCAGCGGACGCAGCAATTCGCCGCAAACGCTGCGCCGGGAGACGCGATCGTCGTCGCTGTCGAGAACGCCGACGATCTATCCGCACTCGGTGCAGTAATTGGCTCCGACAGGCTGGTGGGCGTCACGCGCGCCGTTTCAGCTTCGGGCTTTGAGGCGAAGCCCGGCAAGACAGCGTCGTTCCTCACTGGCGACGAGGCGTTTGGCGAGATCCATCTTGTGGGGGTCGGGTCTGAGGAAAAGCGTCCGCGCGATTGGGAAGATTTCGGCGGAAAGGCGCTCGCGGTCGCCGGGTCTTCTAAAGCGGCGCGCATTGCGCTCGTCACGCCAAATGGCGCGAACCTTCAGGCGGTCGCCTTTGGCGCAGCGCTCGGTGGTTATGCCTTCGATCGCTACAAAAGCGACGCGAAGCCTGCAAAACACGCGATAATCACGTTGACCAACGATCCGGAATCCGCAGCGCGCGCATACGATGCAAGGGGACGCCATTTGGCAGACGCTGTCGCTTGGGTGCGTGATATGCAATCCGAACCAGGAAATATTCTCTATCCTGAGGAATTCGTGCGACGCGCGCGGTCTGAGCTTCAGGGCGTCTCCGGCATATCGTTAAGCGTTCTTGATGTCGCCGCCATGGAGCGCCTGAAGATGGGGGCGATCCTCGGCGTCGGACGCGGCAGTGCGCGGCCGCCGCGAATGATCGTTGTCGAATATAATGGCGCCGACGCGAACGCCCGTCCGCTGGTTCTCGTGGGTAAAGGGATAACATTTGATACGGGCGGCATTTCCATCAAACCCAACGCCGGAATGTGGGAAATGAAGGGCGACATGACGGGCGCCGCCGCAGTGATCGGCGCGATCACGTCACTGGCGAAGTCGAGGGCGCCGGTCAATGTCGTCGCGATAGCCGCGCTTGCCGAAAACATGCCCGACGGCGCAGCGCAACGCCCGGGCGATGTGGTTCGGGCAATGTCCGGCAAGACAATCGAGATCCTGTCCACTGACGCCGAGGGTCGCCTCGTGTTGGCGGACGCTGTCTGGTACGCGCAGGAAAATTATTCCCCGTCTTTGCTTATTGACGTCGCGACGCTGACCGGCGCTGTCAGCGGCGCGCTCGGCGACGATTATGCCGGGCTGTTCACGCGCGACGATGCAATCGCCGCCACATTGCTCGCCGCCGGAGAGGCGACGGGAGAAGAGTTGTGGCGGCTGCCGCTCAATGCTGAGCACGACAAGCAGATCGTCTCGAAGGTCGCCGACATTAAGAACAGCGACACCGGCGCGCCGGGCGCCTCTACTGGCGCTGCATTCATCGGCGCATTCGTAAAGGCTG
>CAZSBU010000139.1:0-7067 GCA_964605055.1 uncultured Caulobacterales bacterium
CATGTCGACCGGGTCCCAGTTTACATAGCTCTCGCGCCGCTCGACGAAACCGGCCTTCCAGAAATCGAGGAAGAGTTTCTGCTGCCAGCGGTAATAGTCCGGCCCGCAGGTGGAGACCTCGCGGTCCCAGTCAATCGCGAGCCCCATTGTCTGAAGCTGGCCTTTCATGGCCTCTATATTGGCGCGCGTCCATTCTCCCGGATGGCGCCCGGTCTGCATGGCGGCGTTCTCGGCGGGCAGTCCGAACGCGTCCCAGCCCATGGGATGGAGAACGTTGAAGCCGCGCGCGCGCTTGTAGCGCGCGATGACGTCGCCCATGGCGTAGTTGCGCACATGCCCGATGTGAATGCGCCCCGACGGGTAGGGAAACATTTCGAGCACATAATATTTGGGGCGCGCTGCGTCCGTGCGCGTGCGAAAGGCGCCGGCGGCCTCCCATTCCCGTCGCCAGCGCGGTTCTACGTCCTTGGGATTATAGCGGGGCATGATCTCTCAGCGTTAAGCGATAGAGCGGATTGGGCGCACCGTCATGCGCCAGCCGCCAATCTAATTACTCGCGTTTGTGTATCGCGCCCGCAAAGACTCGTCATCCCCGCGGTCCGGGCGCTGAGTAGTTTCAAGCAAAGCCCTGTTGCGGCTTAGTCGTCGATTTGATTGAGGCGCAACTGACGGGCGCGCGTCAGGATGGCGTTTTCGATCTCGCGGCTCGTCGCTGGATTAACGGTGGCGTCTGTCCAGCCTGTCTCCTGTTGCGCCTGCCGGAAAACCGAAACCCGCAGGGCGTCAGCGCGCAGAGCGCTGTCGAGGATGTAGACGTTGACTTTGAAGCGCTCACCCGGCGTTTCCGGATTTGAGTACCAATCGGTGACGATCAGGCCGGAAACGGGGTCGGCGTTGAACACCGGCAGAAAGTCCAGGGTCTCAAGCGAAGCGGCCCACAGATAGCGGTTAACTGTCGTCGCCTGCCCGCCTTTGGACGTCAAAAGACCCGCATTGCGATCGGCTGATTTCGGACCAGACCCCGCGCAGGCGGCGAGGGCCGCCGCAGCGCACGCCAGCGCAATCACCATGAAGTAACGGGAATTTTGCAATTTCATAACCGGTTCTGGGGTGCAGGTTGAGTTGGATGACAGGGCGGTAAAGAACGCCGCAGCGGGACGCCCCATGGCCACCTCGAACGTGGCTTTCCTACCACAAACCGCGAATTAGACAACTGCCGACGGGGCGCTTCCTTGACCGGCGAGCCAGCGGGCTCATAACTCACTTATTGCGTGCGCCAATATGTGAGCGAGCCATAGCGCTTGCGCTTTTTTGACCGCGCGATGCGAGAAAATAGTTGGTCTGCCAGCGCGCGGCGCCTAACTTGAATACTAACTATTGGTCGCCGCATCGAGATGGCGGCCGCGAAGCGAACGGATAGGAGATCTGGCGGCGAGATGGCCCGTCCGAGACGAAAACACTTGATGGCGGGCGGGTCGCTTTTGCTGGCGGCCTTAAGCATTGTCGCGCCCAGTGTTTTCTCCCCGGCTTTGGCGGCTGGACCCGAAAAGATCGAAGTCACCGGCAAAGCAAGCATCGTTACCGGCGTGATCGAACGCAACGGCGTCACGGACGCTCGCGCCGACGCAGACGCCGAAATTGCTGTGAAAGGCTCAACAGTCCTTGGAAACGGGATTGAACTGGGCGCGGTCGTCGAAGGACGGTTCGATAATCAGCAACCAGGCCGGCTTTATGGCGGCGGGCGATATTCAAGTCTCTTAATTGGCGGCCCGCGCGGCGTTGCGCCCCTGACCGGCGGCGCATATTTGCAGGGGGCTTACGCTTACGCTCGCGGCGGCTTCGGTCAGGTGATCGTTGGCCGCGACCATGGCGTCGGGCGCACCTTCGCGGTGACAGCTCCGACGATCTTCCGGGCGATCAACGCCAACGACTGGCGCACGGACTTCACCGGGCTTAACGACATTCATACCGTCAATGATTTTTCCGGATACGCCACGAAGATAACCTATCTGCCCCCCGCCAATTTTCTCGGCGGCGCGCTGGGCGGACTCCAGCTTGGCGTTTCCTACACGCCCTCGCTTGGCAATTGCGGCGACGGGCTCTGCCAACCGGCCGATCGGCTTTTGCTGACGCCAGACGGCTTGTTGCTGAACGAGACGGCCCGCTGGGACGATGTTCTCGAAGCCGCGATGTACTACCAGAAAGAGATCAGTTTTGGTCGTAACGGCCTGCTCGTTGGACTTGGCGCGAGCTACGTGACCGCTGACGAAGATGCGCGCGCGTTTGCGCCACTGCTTGCCGACTATCACGCGCTTTCAGTCGGGTTGAACCTCGGCTACCGCGGCATAACGGTGGGCGGTTCGGTTAAAACCACGAATGCCGGTCTCGCTGAAACGGATCGCGACGGGTATCTGGCATTCGACGCGGGCGTTGCGTTCAAGACGGGCGAAACAAAGGGCGACTGGGGCGTGATGTTCGGGTACGGACAATCCGAGGCGACTGTCATCGGCCCGAACCCTGCCAATCCATTTATCTTCCGCGACACGCAGGTTGCGCAGGCGGGCGTGACATATTTCGTCGGGCGCGGCATCACGATTGGCGCTGCTGCTCAGTATACTGAAACTAATAGGCCGGCAGCTATAGGCGGACCTCAAGAAGCCACCACCGTTGTCCTAGAGAGCTCAATAAAATTCTAAGCCGAAACCCAGGCGCCTGCGTTGCTTGGAGGGGATATGATAGCGGGGCGGTCGCTTTGGCGGCTCGCCCCGTTATCATTTTTCTACAACGCGACGTGCGCCCCTCAGCGAGCGAGAAATGCTCCGATCGCGCCAATACCGGCGACGCCCGCGCCTTTCAGTGACGCCGCGTTGCTCTCATCTACCCCGCCTAGCGCAAGGACCGGCAGAGGGCTTTGAGCAGCCAGTTTGAGAAATTTCGCCGGCCCGAGACATTCCGCGCCGGGATGGCTCGACGTCGCGAACACGGGCGACAGAAAAATGATCCGAACGCCAACAGACGCCGCCGCCTCGATGTCCTCGATAGTGTGGCATGAGGCCGAAACGGCGAGGCCAAAAGGCAAGGTGCGTTCGTGCAGCATGCGAGAGGGGAGGTGAAGCGCCGCGCCGATTTTCCTTGCCAGCGCGACGTCTGACCCAATCGAAAAAAAAAGGTTCCTGGCTCTGCATATCGAGGCCAGTCGCCGCGCCAGCGCGGGCCGGGACGGATCGTCGTAGTCGCGCAAGACGACGCAGGCGCCCTCAGGCAGCGAACGGAGAATAAGCTCCGGATGCGGAATCCGTCGACGATCTGTCATAAAGGCAAGGTTGAACGGCGCCCGCGCTGCGAATTTCCCGCCTGCCGAATTGAGCGCAGCCGCTGCTGCTGCTAAGGTTCTGGCCCGAGACCGGAGCCCCTGATGCAGCCTGACGCTAGACTTGAACACGCCAGCGGCCGGGATGAAACCAGTCAGGACGGGGTTGCTCATCGTGATCTCTCTGCCGTGTCGCCGCTTGCCGATCCCGCGATCAATCTTGCGAATATTCGCCGCTTGGTCGCCGAAGCCGCCCGCGAGGCGAGCCGGGAATCGGACAATATCACCGTCGTTGCTGTCACCAAGCGGCAAGACGAAGCGCAGATCCGTCGAGCGCTAACCGCGGGCTGCCGCGTCTTCGGCGAGAACCGCGTTCAGGAGGCCGCGACCAAATGGCCTGCGCTGAGGGATGCCTTTCCCGACATCGAATTGCGTCTCATCGGGCCGTTGCAATCGAACAAGGCGTCAGAGGCAGTGGCGCTGTTCGATGTGATTGAGACGGTCGACCGCCCAAAAATCGCTCAGGCGATTGCGGCGGAAATGGACCGGCAGGGTCGCCGTCCGCGCCTGCTTGTTCAGGTAAATACTGGCGAAGAACCCCAGAAAGCCGGCGTTGCGCCGCCGGACCTCGATAGGTTGATCTCGGAATGCGTCGACGCGCTCGGCCTGAAGATTGAGGGCCTCATGTGCATTCCGCCGGCGGATGAGCCCCCGGCGCCCCATTTCGCGTTGCTCGCCAAACTGGCGTCGCGCCACTCGCTGCCTGTCCTGAGCATGGGCATGAGCGGCGATTTTGAAACGGCCATTCAATTGGGGGCGACCCACATTCGGCTTGGCGAAGCGATCTTTGGTCCGCGTCCAGCGGAGAACAAGCCAATTTAGCTAACGTGATTTTGATTTTAGAAATCTTTGCGTGCCGATTAAGGCGACTTTGGGCAAGACTGTTCGAGACCCAGCTTAGATCGAGTAACCAAGGCGTTTAAGAAACGATGACCCGAGCGAAACAGATTCTTCTTGTAGACGATGACGATTTACTGCGCGACGCCCTGATCGATCAATTCTCGCTCCACGAAGAATTTTCCATAATCCCCCTTCCGACAGCGAACGCCGCCATCGCCAAGGTCCGCGAGGAGGCTCACATAGACCTCGTCTTGCTCGACGTCGGATTGCCCGACATGGATGGCCGCGAGGCGTGCCAGATGATGCGCAAGAACGGGTTCAAATCCCCCGTGATTATGCTGACCGGCGCCGACACTGACGCCGACGCCATTCTCGGGCTTAACGCCGGCGCCAACGACTATGTCACCAAGCCGTTCAAGTTCGCGCTGCTACTCGCGCGCGTGCGTGCGCACCTGCGTAGTCACGAGCAGAATGAAGACGCGGTGTTCCGCATCGGGCCTTACGAGTTCCGACCCTCGGTGAAAATGCTGGTGACGGAGGCCGAAAAGAAAATCCGCCTGACTGAAAAAGAGACGTCGATTCTGAAGTTTCTTTATCGTGCTGGCGGCAAGGCCGTGACGCGCGACGTTCTCCTCGATGAAGTCTGGGGGTATAATTCCGGCGTTACGACGCACACGCTTGAAACTCATGTCTACCGGCTGCGCCAGAAGATCGAACCCGACCCTTCTAACGTGGCGATCCTGCTTACCGAAGGCGGCGGGTACAGACTGTCAGTCTGAAGCCAGATCAACTATTGCGATCGTCAAATCGTTTCGCCGCGATCAAGCGCGCCGAGAATATTGCTGGCGCGCTCGCGCAAGGCGGTGCGAACGCCAGCGTCCATACGCGACCATGTCATGTATGGCTGCGCAAGCCGACCGCTTTGTTTCAGGCGCCCTTCGTTTCGCACGAGAAAGTCCCAGTAGAGAGAATTGAACGGGCAAGCGTCCGGCTCGGTGCGCTTCTTCACGGAATATGCGCACCCAGAGCAATAATTTGACATGCGGTTGATATAGGCTCCGCTTGCTGCATAGGGCTTCGACGCCAGCACGCCCCCGTCAGCGAACTGCGACATACCGATGACGTTCGGCGCTTCGACCCATTCATACGCGTCAGCGTAAACGGCCAGATACCATTCGTGCACGGCGTGCGGATCAAAGCCTGCAATCAACGCGAACACGCCCGTGATCATCAGCCGTTGGATGTGGTGAGCATAGGCCTCTTCTCTGGTTTGTTTAATAACGGCCGCAACGCAGGCCATCTTTGTCTCGCCGGTCCAAAAAAATTCTGGCAGGGCGCGTTCCGCATTGAAGAAGTTGCGCGCTGTATATTCGCGCCCCTCGCGCCAATATATGCCGCGTACATATTCGCGCCAGCCGATGATCTGGCGGATGAACCCCTCAACGGAGTTGAGCGGCGCCGCGCCTGACTGATAGGCGGCCTCAGCGCGCCGGCAGACGTCGATCGGGTCCAGCAACCCGATGTTGATGTATAGCCCCAATATGGAATGATAGAGGAAGGCTTCGCCACGCAGCATGGCGTCCTGATAGTCGCCGAAACGAGGAAGGCCTTCCTCCATAAACCGATCGCGCGCCGCCTCCGCGTCTTGCCGCGTTACGGCGAACCAGAAAGGCTCAAGATCGCCGAAGTTATCCGCGAAGCGCTTGTTCACAAGCTTCAAGACGTTGAGCGTAATTTCATCAGGATCTACCTTTAACGGACCAGCGGAAACAAGTTTCGCGGGCGGGGGTTTGCGATTTTCCTGATCGTAATTCCAGGCGCCGCCAGCGGGCTCGGCGCCTTCCATCAAGAGGCCGGTCCGCCGCCGCATTTCTCGATAGAAGTATTCCATACGGAGGGATTTTTTGTCCGCTGCCCATTCCTGGAAGTCTGAATGCGAACAGAGGAACCTGTCGTCATCGAGCATCGTGACGTCAAGTTTCAGGCTATCGGACCACGTTTCGATTTCGTCCAGTACGCGCCATTCGCCGGGTTCCGTGACGACAAGCTTTTTCGATTTCAGGCGTTTTGCCGCGTCGGCAACGAGTTCGGTCAGCGAGGCAAACGGTTTCGGGCGATCTAGCGGCGCATATTCGACGAGCCACCCGGCAGCGCGCAGCTCTTCCGCGAAATGACGCATGGCGGAAAATACAAACGCCAGCTTCTTTTTATGGTGACCCACATAAGTCGCCTCGCTGGCGACTTCCCCCATAATGATGACGTCGCGTTTGGGGTCTGCCGCTTTAAGGCTCGACAGCGACATGCTCAGTTGATCGCCAAGGATAAGGATGAGGCGGTCGGTCACCATGGAATGACTGCGCCGTCATAGGCGATGAACGACCCAGATTGCTCGGGCTTGAGCGCCGCGATCGTCGTCAGCATCTGGCGTGCGGCGTCGTCAGCGGTTGCGGTGTATCGTCCGCGCGCGAATTTTCGAGTCAGCGCGGTCTCGATGGTCCCGGGGTGAAGCGCGATCAGCGCGGCATCCGGATGCGTGCGGGCGAATTCGATCGCCGCGCAACGCAGGACCTGATTGAGCGCAGCTTTCGAGGCGCGATAGCTCACCCAACCGCCAAGTCGGTTATCGCCGATCGATCCAACGCGGGCAGACAATGTAACGAAACAAGCGCGCCGATCGCGCGCCATCAGCGGGCCAAAATGCTTCAGCAAAAGGGCTGGGCCAATCGCATTGACGGCGAACGCTTTTGCCATGATTGCAGGCTCGATTGTGGAAAATGATTTTTCCGGTCCGGCCCCATCAATTTCGAGAGCGCCGGTTGCGTTGATGATGAGATCGAACGGGTCGCCGTTGAATTCA
>CAZSBU010000140.1:0-4500 GCA_964605055.1 uncultured Caulobacterales bacterium
GGGTCGCCCGGCCCGATACTATATCTTCGCCCGCCGGTGCCGGACCCTGCGGCGACCGGCGGCTTGCAGTAGCCGAGCTTGGGCCCGGGAGGGGCGTCAGTTGTCAGATCAAGGCCAGAGGTGCGGGCGGGACCTTTGTCGCTGTGGCAGTGACTGCAATTGATGTCGAGATAGGCGCGCGCCCGCTCGTCGATGCTCCGGTTTTCATCCGTCCAGTCCGCGTTACGCGCAAGCGGCGCGCTTGCCTCATTAGCGACCGTGAGAACTCCGGCAAGCCGCAGCGCGTCGATCTGATCGATCGTTGGCGCATTCGGGTGTAAACTTGACTTCGCGGAATGTGCGAGTGACGGGGTGCTCGGAACGATCGGTAAGGCGCTCTTACGACGCCGCGCGCGGAAGTGATCGCTCCCAGTTTGAAGCCTCGTATACACAGCGATAACAGAGAAGTTCAAAGGGCGCTGACCCAGTTTGCGAATAGCGCCGCCGCGAATGGAACCTTCTGCACTGCTTGGACTGTTTTTTTATCGAAACGTCTGCGCGGAAGACCGCCAACAAGGCCGGATAGAAACGCCGGCGCAAGGGAGGAATGCGATGGAAGTCGCCCTGGAAGCCGAACGTCCCCTGAATGAAGCTTTGCCCGCTGACGCGTCCTTGCTGATCGTCGATGACGACGAGCATTTCCGCACGCGCCTTGGTCGGGCGATGGAAAAGCGCGGTTTCCAGACAACGCTCGCCTCTGGCGTGCGCGAAGCCGTGCGACTCGCCCAGAGCGCGCCCCCGGCCTTTGCGGTCGTCGACCTGCGCCTTGAAGACGGCGACGGCCTTGAGGTCGTCAACGCCATCCAGGAGCGTCGCGAGGATTGCCGCGTCGTCATCCTGACCGGTTACGGCAACATCGCAACGGCCGTCGCGGCGGTGAAGGCCGGCGCGGTCGATTATCTCTCGAAGCCCGCAGACGCCGACGACGTCGAAAAGGCGCTGTTGGCGCGCGATGGCGAACGCCCTGAGCCGCCTGAGAACCCGATGTCTGCGGACCGCGTCCGCTGGGAGCATATCCAGCGCGTTTACGAGCTGTGCGACCACAATGTCTCGGAAACCGCCCGCCGCCTCGGCATGCATCGCCGCACGCTGCAGCGGATATTGGCCAAACGCGCGCCGAGATAGCGGTCACAATTGATTGAAGGCGCGCCGCCTCGCTTCGGCGCGCCTGACGCACCGCTCGCCGCAAGCTTCTGGAATCTGCCGAATAAGGGTACAACCCTTCGCCATCGTTTGGATGGATAGGGGCCCAAAGGCATGAAACCAATTCAGCTGCTCGCCGCAACGGCGGGCTTCCTAATCGCGAGCGTCTCCGGCGCGACAAGCGCCGAGTTCAAGGCGGCGGTTGAATATCACAAACTCGACAACGGCCTGAAGGTCGTGATCTCCCAGGACAGGTCCGTGCCGACGGCAACGATCGGCGTTTACTACGGCATCGGCTTTCGAATCGAGCCGCGCGACCGAACGGGCTTTGCGCACCTTTTCGAACACATGATGTTTCAGGGCTCGGAGTTTCTCGGCAAGAACGAGTTCATCAATCTCGTCAATTCCAATGGCGGCATTCTGAACGGCTCGACGCGGTTTGACTTCACCAACTATTTCGAAGTCGTTCCCTCAAATACGACAGAAACCTTCATCTGGGCCGAAGCCGATCGCATGCGCGGGCTCAACATCACCCAGGAGAACCTGACGAACCAGCAGGGCGTCGTGAAGAACGAGGTCAAGGTCAACGTGCTGAACCAGCCCTATGGCGGGTTTCCCTGGCTCGACCTGCCCCAGTTCGCAAACACTAACTGGTATAACGCCCACAATTTCTACGGCGACCTCGAAGATCTCGACGCGGCGACGCTCGAGGACGTGCAGCAATTCTTCGACGACTTTTACGCGCCGAACAACGCCGTTCTCGTTATCGCCGGCGACATCGACCCGAAGAAAACGCTCGCTCAGGTCGAGAAATATTTCGGCGATATTCCGGCTTCGGATAATCTGACGTTCCCGGACGTATCTGAACCTCGTCAGGAGGCCGAGAAACGCGCCGAGAAAACCGATCCCCTCGCGCCGCAGCCCGCGCTCGGACTTGCCTGGCATGTACCTGAACGCGGCACGCCGGAATGGTACGCCATGATCATGCTCGATTACATGCTGCTGAAGGGCGAGGACAGCCGCCTGCACCAGCGCCTCGTTCAGGAAAAGGGCTATGGCGGCTTCGTCACAGGCGGCGTTAACTGGCCGCTTGGCACGCCCTACAACTATAACGGCCCGATGATCCTGACGGCCTACCTCATTCACGACGGGGCTTTCGTCGCCAATGACATCGTCGCCGATGTCGATGCGGTCATCGCCGATCTGCAGGAAAATCCGGTAACGGCGGAAGAACTCGCGCGGGCGCGCACGAAGGTCCGCTCGAACTTCTACAACACGGTCGGGGACGGCAACCGCATCGGCCTCATTGACATGCTGGCGACCTTCGCGCTGTTCGACGACAAGCCGGAACGGGTTAACGAGATTGTCGCCGAGTTTGACGTGGTGACGCCCGAGCTGATCCAGAAGACGGCGCAGGAATATCTGCGCACGACCAATCGGTCGATCATTGAACTCAAAGCCGGCGCGAAGCGTTGATCAGGGAACGGAGAAAACAGATGAAAAAGTTCGCACTGATCGCAACTGCTCTCGTCAGCTTTGGTCCGGCCGCAACGCTCGCGGCAGCCGAGTTTCCTGCAACCCCGCCGGCGCCGGAAGCCCCACGGCCGTTCGCCCTGCCCAAGACCGAGACCTACGCGCTTCGCAACGGGGTTCAGGTGACGCTGGTGCCATTCGGGGGCGTTCCGAAGGCGGTCATTCGCACGACTTTCCGAGCTGGCAATATTAACGACGGCGATAAATCGTGGATTTCAGACCTGACCGCCGAGATGATGAAGGAAGGCGCAGGCGGACGCTCAGCGGCTGAGATCGCGCGGGCCGCCGCCGCCATGGGCGGAGACATCAATATCGGCATCGGTCTTGACGAGGGATCGATCGCGATTGATGCGCTGAGCGAAAGCGCCGGCGACGCAATCGCACTGGTCGCCGACATTCTTCAGCGTCCGGAATTTCCAGAAGCGGAGTTTGACCGGGTGAAAGGAACGGTGCTGCGCAATCTGTCGATCGCGGCAAGCCAGCCGCAGGCGATCGCCGATTCGGCCTTCCTCAAGACAATCTACCCGGGCCATCCTTATGCAGAAGGCGCCCTGCCCTCGCCTGAAACGGTAGGCGCATTGACGCTCGACGACGTGAAGGCGTTCCACGCCGCGAATTTCGGCGGCGCGAGGACGCACATCTACGTCGTCGGTCAATTTGACCGCCGCCAGGTGCGCGCCGCGATTGAGAAATCGTTCGGGAAATGGGCGAAAGGCCCGGCGCCTCTAAAGCTGATCCCTGGCGAAGCGGCTGACCCGACCGTTGTCGTCGTCGATCGTCCGGGCGCAGTGCAATCGACAATCCGCTACGGCAAGCGCGTGCCCCCGGTAAGCGAAGCCGTCGACTTCGCCGCCGCAAACACCATGCTGGGGGGGTATTTTTCCTCGCGCATCACGCGGAACATCCGCGAGGACAAGGGCTATACCTACTCGCCCAATTCGGCGGTGAGCGCTGAATACAAGGCCGCCTACTGGCGCCAGAATGCGGATATTACTTCGGAGGCGACCGGTCCGGCGCTAACCGAGATCATCAAGGAGATCCGCAAGCTTCAGACCGAGCCGCCCAAACAGGCTGATCTGCAGGGCGTCAAGAACTACATGAACGGCGTCTTTGTTATCCAGCTCGCTTCGCGAGCCGGGGTCGCGGGCCGCCTCGCCTATGTTAACCTGCATGAACTGGGGACAGATTATCTGTCGAAATACGTCTCGCGCGTCTCGGCGCTTACGCCTGAACAGGTCAGCAAGGCGGCGGCGGATCACCTGAAGATCGACGATTTGACGCTTGTCGTCGCGGGCGACAAAGCCTCGGTTATGCCGCAGCTCGAAGCGGTGCCGGAAATCGCTGGACGCCTGCCAAACACAAACTAAGGCGACAACTGACATTTAAGCGGCGTTGCGCGACCCTCGCGCGACGCCGTTTTCTTTTCGGAGGGAGCCGATCACTGCGCCCTCGCACCAAGTTTTTCCATGCGGGCAAGGATCGCTTCCCGGCGAGCCTGACTTAGCGCGTCGACAAGGCCAATGAATGTTTCCCGAACCGGGCTGACGCCGGCGAATTTCAAAATATTGCGCTCCAGCATCTTCACGCCGTTCGCGTTGAACCATAGTCGGTAGAGTTGGCCTGGCATCCCCATCGTCACAATGACGCGTGCAGTCTTACCCTTCAGGTTCTGGGTCCAGCCGCCGGCTTTACTTTCTGTCTTGGCGTGCTCCGCGATGAAAGCGCCACCGCAGGAGGCTTGTTCGAGGAAGGCGCGCAGCACCGCCGGCATGCCGCCGAGCCACA
>CAZSBU010000140.1:4510-7067 GCA_964605055.1 uncultured Caulobacterales bacterium
GCGGAAAAGCGATGACAATGTGATCGGCGTCAAGCATCTCTTGCTGCGCTGGCCGGATCGCCGCCGGAGCCTCGCCCTGCCACTGCGCACGCGAGCGCAGCATCTCGAACGACAGGTCCGACAGGTTTATGCGGCGAACGTTGTGGCCGCCTGCCGCAGCGCCGCGGGCGTAGGCGTCTGCAAGCGCGTTCACATAATGCCCGCGTGCCGGGTCCGGGTGTCCGTCGATGAGTGCGATCCGAGCCAATTCGCGCCCCCGCTTCCACTGCCGTGCCATGAAAATAGACGGATCGACCCGCGGCGGCTATGTTCGAAATCAACGTCGGCAGTCATTGGCGCAGACGGCGCGTTGCGCAAGGCAATTAAGTTGCGGCGGGGCGACGGTATAGCGCGACAAACCGGGCGCCTCGGCAATTGACGAAGCTGACGGCGGTGTGGATGGTCGCATGTTGCGATCGGCTGGGGGGCCGACCGTCGACGCGGCAAAAGCTGAATTCAACCAGGGGAATCAAATAATGCGACAAAAACGGGCGGCGACGGCCGCGCTGGCGGCGAAATTATTTGCGACGACGATGCTGGCGACAGCAAGTCTTGGCGGCATCGCCGCACACGCGGCGGATATTTCAATTCCTTATGAGGCTTTCCCACTCGACAACGGCCTCAGGGTCGTCGTGCATGAAGACCGCAAAGCGCCGCTCGTCGCCGTCTCGATCTGGTATCATGTCGGCTCGAAAGACGAGCCCGAGGGCAAAACCGGGTTCGCGCACCTCTTTGAACACCTGATGTTCAACGGCTCTGAACACTACGATGGCGAATGGTTCCTGCCGCTGGAAGAAGTTGGCGCGACCGACTTGAACGGCACCACGTGGTTCGACCGCACGAACTACTTCCAGACCGTTCCGACGCCCGCGCTCGAGCGCATTCTGTGGATGGAATCAGACCGCATGGGCCATCTCCTTGGCGCGGTGACGCAGGAAAAGCTCGATAATCAGCGAGGCGTCGTCCAGAATGAAAAACGTCAGGGCGACAACCAGCCCTATGGCCGCGCCGAATATTCCGTGCTCGCAGGATTGCTGCCGGCGGGGCATCCCTACAGCCATTCGACGATTGGCTCGCTGGAAGACCTCGACGCTGCTTCCCTTGATGATGTGAAGGAGTGGTTCCGGCAGTACTACGGCGCAGCGAACACGGTGCTGGTCCTTGCCGGCGACATTGACGCCGCCACCGCTCGCCCGATGGTAGAAAAATACTTCGGAGACATTGAGGCTGGCCCGCCGCTCATTCGCACGCAGGCGAACGCTCCGAAACTCGCTACGTCAAAGCGCGAGATCATGTTCGACCGCGTTCCGCAAACGCGCATTGACCGCAATTGGGTCGCACCCGGACGAACGACGCGCGAGGCCGTTCTCCTGACGCTCGCCGCGGATGTTCTCGGCGGCGGCAAGACATCGCGCCTCTTCCAGAAGCTTGTCTACGACATGGAGATCGCGACAAGCGCCTCGGCGAACCTGCAGGACCAGGAACTCCTGAGCTTTTATTCGACGACCGTCGATGTAAAGCCAGGCGGCGACGAAGCGGCGGCGGAAAAGGCGATGGAAGCAACGATCGAGGAGTTTCTCGCCAAAGGTCCGACTGCGGCGGAACTGACGCGGTCGAAAACGCGCATTAAAGCCTCGATTATTCGCGGCTTGGAAAAAGTTGGCGGCTTTGGCGGCAAGGCGGTGACGCTGGCCGAAGGCGCGCTCTATGCGGGAGACCCCGGCTTCATCACGAAACAGCTTGATTGGCTCGACGCCGCAACGCCGGCGGAAGTGCTGGCGGCCGCGCGCAGCGTGATGAACGCCGGGCATTATCAGCTGACCATCGTTCCCTATCCGGAATATGCGACCAAACCGTCGAGCATTGACCGCACCACGGGCTTGCCTGCCGTCCCCACTTCGCCAGATCTTACCTTCCCCGACGTCGAAGAAACGACGCTCGGCAACGGGATCAAGGTCGCCGTGGCGCGCCGGGCGGCGGTGCCGGTTGTCGCCGTCTCGATGCAATTCGATGCGGGCTATGCGGCCGACAGCGTCGGCGGGGCCAAGCTCGGCGCCGCGTCATTCGCCTCCAATATGCTGGATGAAGGCACGGCCAAGCGCTCGGCTCTTGCGATCGCACAGGAACTCGAAGGTTTGGGCGCAACGCTGAATGTCGGGTCATCGCTTGACACGACGGGGGTCACCCTGTCGGCGCTAAAGGAGAACCTTGCCGCCTCCGTCGACATCATGGCGGACGTCGTGCGCAACCCGGCGTTCAAGCAAGACGAGATGGATAAACTCCGTTCCCGTATCATCGCAGGGATTGCGCAGGAGCAGGCCAATCCCGTTGCGCTCGCCCAGCGGGTTCTGCCCATCGAGATGTACGGCAAGGGTCACGCCTATGGCGTGCCGTTTACGGGTTCCGGTTCCGTTGAAGGCGTCACCGCCATGACGCGGGCCGACCTTGTCGCCTTCCATCGCGGCTGGATGCGGCCCGAAAATGCGACGATCCTCGTCGCCGGCGACACGACGCTGGC
>CAZSBU010000141.1:0-7023 GCA_964605055.1 uncultured Caulobacterales bacterium
GACGGCGTCTTCCGATCCGTCTTCGTGCCGATGGTCGTGCTTCAGGCGCAGCCCCGCCCCGGTTTTCGAGATCACCCAGGTGCGGGACCGATCATCGCCGACATGGAATGGCACGCGGATCACATCGTCTGAACACTCACGCACATGCATGACGAGGCGCTGGCCCGCGATGTCGGCGTCGGCGGCGTCAGTCGAGACCAGCCGGCCGGCGAAAGCCTTGCCGCATTCTGCGCTGAGCGCGTCGAAGAAAGCGGTCTGGGGCGCGGGCTGAGATTTTGAAGACGCAGGGTTGCTATCTGCGCAACTGGTAAGGGAAAGCGTGAGAGCTACGACTACTCCGATAGATCTAATAACCATCGCATTCCTCCCGCGCCGAATGCGCTTTCGCAGTTGCGAGCGCTATGACAACGCGCTGACTTCAGTAAAAAGTTAAGTTGATGACCGCAACGCAGCGAAGAGAAATGTCAGAATCTAGTCCGCTTACGCCACATTGACATTATCAGATTCTTGATACGAACATATCTCGGTCCGATAAATCCCGCCTTCGTCTCAATCCAAAAGGAACCTTCCATGCTGATCCGGTATTCGGCGCGAGCAATGCTGCTCGCGCCTGTCGCGTTAGTCGTCACTAGCTTCAGCGCCTACGCGTAGGAACTCGACCCGGAATTCATCATCCGGCAATATACGGGGTCCAAGGTGCTGCCCAGCGAAATCAACAACGTCGAGCCGACGACGCCCAACCCCTGGACCAGCCTGCGGCTGCCGGAAACATATGTCGACTGGCAGTACTGGAACGCGAAGCGCTACCAGACTGGCATCGAGCGCGCAGCCAGCAACCGGCCCGCGAAGCTGCAGAGAACCGGCGTCAATGGCGGCACACTCTTGCTCCAGCAATTCGGAACCGGCCCATCACAGGTTAACACTATACAGATCACCGGGAACTTCGAGATTCCGGCCCCTACCGCCATCGAGCCCAAGCCTGAGGACGAAGGGTCTATTCTCCTCGCGAGCGAGACGTTCCTGACAGCAGGAAGCGCGATCGTCGTCGACAGCAGGATTGGCGACGGGCCCTTCGGTCTTGCTGGCACTGGCACGGGCGACTTCGATTTTTACGCCATCCGAAACGTACGAGAGGGAGCAATAATCAGTGTCGACATAGACACTGAGATTCCCCGTGGTTTTCTTGACCCTTTTGTCGCCGTCTATAACTCCAACGGGACGATCGTCGCTCAAAACGACGATTTCGGCGGCACATTCGACAGCTTCGTCGCCTTCGCTGCCCCCGCTGACGGCGACTACTTCGTCTCGGTCGGAACCTTTGGTAACGCGATTCTGAGAGACCCGTTCGACAGTTCCTCCGGAAACGGAGTATTTAGGAGCGGCGGGAGAGCGAACGAAGGAACCTATACGGCAACGATCGGCCTTGATTTATTTGCCGAGATTTCGCTCGCGTTTACTCCGAATAAGGGTGATGTCGTCGGCGCAGCGATCAACGGCACGCCCGCCACACTGTCCCTGTTCGACAAGTCGGGCATTCTCCGGCAACGCTCGCAGGACGATGCTAACGGCTTCTTCCCCACGGGCACGCCGCTTCCCGCTGGAATTGCCAGCGTCGGTCACGTGGTCGATCGAACGGGCCTGTTCACGCTGACAGTCCGTTCGACCCAGCCGGGCCCGTATACGCTTGACATCGCGAGTTTCCTTCCAGAGTTGCGCGAGGGCGATCGCGGCGAGGTCCAGACTGTCTTCATCGACTTTGACGGCGCCACCTTCGATCGTGGCCCGGTCTTTGGCGGCCCCTCCTCGATCAGGACCCTTTCGCCGCTGTCGGCTTTTCTGCCGAGCTGGGGCCTGACGGCGGCGGACGAGGACGCGGTCATTGACGCGATTATGGCGGTCCTAGAAGAAAGCCTCGTCAGCGATCTCGAAGCGGGTCCGAATCCGAAGTTCAAAATTCGTCTCCTTAACAGCCGCGACCACGAAGATCCCTTTGGGCAACCGAATGTTAGCCGGGTCATCGTGGGAGGCACAATCCCCGAGCTCGGGATCAACACGATCGGCATCGCGCAGTCGATCGACGTTGGCAACTACGCCACGGAGGAGACTGCGGTCACGCTGCTGGATATTCTGAGCGGTCAGCGCTCGAGCACGGCTAATCTGAACAACATTCCGCGTGCGCCTGGCGTAAGCATCATCGACCTCATCGGGGTCGCCGTGGGCGAGATCACGGCTCACGAAGCCGGTCACTATCTCGGCAGCTGGCACACTGATCAGTTCAACGACATTCCCAACATCATGGACCAAGGGGGTAACCTGAACTTCACTATCCTCGGCCTCGGCCCTGACGGCGTCTTCGGCACCGCCGACGACGTGAACGTCCAGTTCGTGCGTGATGAGTTTGTCCCGAACGAAGGCTTCGGCGGTATTGAGGACGTCGAGAGCGCCATCAGCTTCGGGTCCACACAGCCCCGCTGACCCCGACCCTGCACACCCGGGCGCTTGATGCGCCCGGGTGTCACCGGGCAAATGGCTGGCGTCAGAGTTAAACTGTCCGGGTCAAAGGGACGAACGCTCTAAAACCACGGCAGCAATAGTGCAAAGCTTCACTGTGCTGCCATGCGCTCCATAAGTTCTGACCCTAAGTGTGAACCACCCGGCCATAAGCATCGAGCGCGGCCTCGTGCATCATCTCTGAGAGCGTCGGGTGCGGGAAGATCGTATGGAAGAGGTCTTCCTCCGTCGCCTCTAGCGTGCGCGCAAGGCCAAAGCCCTGAATGAGTTCCGTCACCTCGGCGCCGATCATGTGGGCGCCCAGAAGCTCGCCGGTTTTCTCATCGAATATCGTTTTGACGAGGCCCTCAGGCTCGCCGAGCGCAATCGCCTTGCCATTGGCGCTGAACGGAAAGCGGCCGACTTTCACCTTCAGGCCCTTCTCGTTGGCTTTCGCTTCGGTCAGCCCAACGCTCGCGATCTGCGGATTGGAATAGGTGCACCCCGGTATTTTCGTCACGTCCAGCGGATGGACGTGATTAAGCCCGGCGATCTTCTCGACACAGATCACCCCTTCATGACTCGCCTTATGGGCGAGCCAGGGCGCGCCCACGAGATCGCCGATCGCATAGAGTCCCTTGACGTTCGTCTCCAGCCATTCGTTGACGACGACATGGCCGCGCTCAACCTTCACGCCGAGCGCCTCCAGGCCGAGATTTTCCGTGTTGCCCGTAATGCCGATGGCGAGGATGACGCGCGTCGCCTCGATGGTTTCGGTCTTGCCGTCTTTCAGCTTGACCGTCGCTTTGACCGACGCCTTGCCCTTTTCAAGCTTTTCGACTGTGGCGCCGGTTAAAATCGTCATCCCCTGCTTGCGGAACTGCTTTTCGGCAGCTTTCGAAATTTCGTCGTCTTCCGCCGGCAGTATGCGGTCGACCATCTCGACGACCGTCGTCGCGGCGCCGAGCGCATTATAAAAACTGGCGAACTCGATGCCGATGGCCCCTGACCCGATAACGAGGAGCTTCTCCGGGAAGACGTCCGGAACCATTGCCTCGCGCGCTGTCCAGATAAACTGGCCGTCGGGCTCGAGGCCCGCAGCCGGAATCGTGTGCGCGCGCGCGCCGGTCGCCAGCACGACGTGTCTCGCGCGGATCGTCTCGGCGCCGTCTTTTGTCTTCACCTTGACCAGCGGCGCGCCGGAACCGTTTGTCGCGCGTTCAAGGGTCGCCGCGCCCATCACGACTTCGATCTTGTTTTTCTTCATCAGATAGCCGACGCCGCCGGCGAGCTTACCCGCGACGTCGCGCGAGCGCTTGACGACCGCCGCGAGATCAAAGCCCACATTCTCCGCCTTTAATCCGAAGGCGCTGGCGTGCTTCATATTGGTGTAGACTTCCGCCGTGCGCAGCAGCGCTTTCGTCGGAATACACCCCCAGTTGAGGCATACCCCGCCAAGATGTTCGCGCTCGACGATGATCGCCTTCATGCCGAGCTGGGCGGCGCGGATGGCGGCGACGTAACCGCCGGGTCCCGCTCCGATGATCGCGATGTCGCAGGTTTTGTCCGTCATTCTAAATTCCTGTCGCCAATATCAATCTGTCTGGAATATGCTTGGCTGATTGTTCCTAGGGGAGAACGTTATCATGAAGCGCGTCAGTCGAGACAAGTCTAACTGGTTGACCTTTTTCGTTCCGATATTTGCTTTGGGTATGGCGGTCGCCAGCTCAAGCGCCGCGCAAGCGCAAGACGTTGCTGCAATGATGAAATGGGCGTCGACGCCCGTCTACACCTATGTCGCGGTTGGCGAATACAAGACGGCGCGAACGACGATCATGGGCGGCGGCGGCGGCGAATACGGCGCGCTCGCGCCGGTTTCCGACAAGGTGAAATTCACGTTCGACTGGGACCAGACGACGCTTCAGTTTGTCGGCGAGCCAAAGATCGAGAATTTTCCCTCGACCGTCGGGCCCGTCATCAACGACGTGCCAGGCTGCCCGATGCCGCGCCCATCCGGCCAGTTCGAATACTGGACCGTTCTAGACATGAAGGCCTCCTACGGCGGCTTGGTCGATCTGACAGTCCGCACCGACTATGTCGGAGGCGAAGCGCCGAAGGTGTGCGGCGAAGGCTGGGTGACAGTCGAACCGAAAAGCGTGACCGAGCCCGCTTCCTGGGCGGTCCCGCCGCCTACGGCGATGGCTATGCCGATGACCGAACATATGAGCAAAAGCGCTGACGGGAACACGGTCATCATCAAATCGGAAGACTGGGTCTGGACGGTCACCCTGACGCCGAAGAACTAGCATTGCCGCGCACTCAGTTCATGCTTGATCGGAAGATTAACGACGCCTGATGATCGACTGGTCACAGCACCAAAGCGCAGCCGTTTATTCCGACATAACGCGGGATGCGTTCGAGCGGGAAATCCAGCCCGCCGCGTGTCCTGCAATCTTACGCGGGCTCGTCGCCGACTGGCCGCTTGTGCGCCTTGCGCTGGACAGCGGCGAGTTCGGAACTGAGGCGCTTTGTGCGCATCTCAAAGCCGAAGCGGCCGAAACGGGAGCCGCTGCGGAGATGTTCGCCGGGCCGCCGTCAATACGCGGACGGTTCTTCTACAATGCGGATTTTACGGGCGTGAATTTCGAACGGCGCATGGCGACGCTTTCGGAACTCCTCGATCTCCTGTTGCGATACCGCGATGCGCCGGAACCGCCATCATTCTATATCGGCGCGCTGCCGATGCGCGAAAAGCTGCCCGGCGTTTTTGCGACACATCCCGTTCCACTGATAGATGGCGCGCGGCCGCACCTCGCCTCTCTCTGGGTCGGTAACCGAACCCGCATTCCCGCGCATTGGGACTTGCCGCAAAATCTCATTTGCGTCATCGCCGGCAGGCGGCGGTACATCCTCCTGCCGCCAGATGAATTGCCGAGGCTTTACGTCGGGGCGCTTGATCTGACGCTTGCGGGACAACCGGCGAGCCTCGTTGATTTTCTCGATCCCGATCTCAAGAAATATCCAAAGTTTGCGGGAGCCGCCGGAAACGCTGTCGTCGCCGCACTAGAGCCGGGGGACGCCCTCTATCTGCCGTCGATGTGGTGGCACCACGCAGAGTCGCTCGACCCGATTGGCGTCATGGCGAACTTCTGGTGGCGCGACGGGCCCGCCCACCTGACAACGCCGCTGACAACGCTGTTTCATGGTCTGTTGACCATTCGCGACCTGCCGCCCGGCGAGCGCGCCATCTGGAAATCCATGTTCGAACACTATCTGTTCGATGCGCCCGCCGATGGGCTAGACCATCTACCGGACGCAGGGCGCGGCGTGCTCGGCGAAATGACGCCCGAGCGCATCCGCAAGATCCGCATGCTTGTAGGGCGCGCCGTCAGCTGATTTCTCGCGCCTTCACGAAACTGACATCGCGCCATTGATCTGCGCGAAGGGGTTGGCGTGCGGGCGATTGCGGAACAAGATCGTGTTTGGAGCTTGCCTGCCAGCGGTCAAAAAATACGTCGTAATGGAGCGCATCCGATGCCCATCAATGCCTTGAGAACGCCGGAAGAAAGATTTGCGAATCTTCCCGGCTGGACCTACAGCCCTCGGTATTTCGACGATCTGAAGGGCTACGAAGGCCTTCGGATGCATTATGTTGACGAGGGACCGGCGGACGCGGCGGTCACATTCCTGTGCATTCATGGCGAGCCGAGCTGGGCGTATCTCTTCAGGAAAATGATTCCGGTCTTCACGGCGGCCGGGCATCGCGCCATCGCCGTCGACATGTTCGGGTTTGGCTGCTCGGACAAGCCAGTCGACGATGAGGTTTACACCTATCATTTCCACCGCGACGCCCTTCTCGCATTCGTCGAGCGCCTCGATCTGAAGAATGTTTGCCTGGTCTTGCAGGATTGGGGCGGCGTCCTTGGACTCACCCTCCCGATGGAAGCGCCGGATCGCTACACGCGCCTTATCGTCATGAACACCGGCTTGCCGGGAGGCGAAGAGGCGCCGGAAGGTTTCGGCGCGTGGCGGGCCTATAACCGCGCCAATCCTGATCTGAATGTCGGCGGCCTGATGCAGCGCGCAACTTCGATCATGACAGAAGCGGAAGCCGCTGCGTATGATGCGCCGTATCCGGATAAATCCTACAAAGGGGGCGTTCGACGGTTCCCCGAACTGGTGATGCTGAGAGAAAAAGGCGCGTCCGATCTGACGCCGTCATCGCGGGAGGGACTTGAGACCTCTCTCCGCGCGCGCAAATTCTGGTCGGATGAGTGGCGGGGCGAGAGCTTCATGGCGATCGGCATGCAGGACCCGGTGCTGGGCCCGCCCGCGATGTATTTTCTCAAAAGCTTCATTCGCGGCTGCCCCGATCCCATGGAACTTCCGGAGGCTGGGCACTTCGTGCAGGAATGGGGCGGCCCCGTCGCCGAAGCCGCCCTGAAGCGTTTTGGGATCTAGCGCCCGCTACTCGCCAGACGTCGCTTCGCGCGCGAGGTAATCAAGCAGGCGTACCGTATAAGCCGATGCGCC
>CAZSBU010000142.1:0-2090 GCA_964605055.1 uncultured Caulobacterales bacterium
CTCCCGAATTAACGGGTCCGGCCCCGATTAAAACGTCACGCCGCCTTTTCCACCAGCGCCTTCAGGCGCGGCGGCAGTTCGGCGTCGATGATGTGATCGACCTCGGCGGCGGCGTCGCCATGGACCATCTGACCGGCAATGTCGCCCGCTGGAGCGACGTGCTCGGCGCCTTCATCGACAGGTTTCAGGCGGGCGAGCCGACCTCCTGAGGTCACGCCGGCGAGCGCTTGGGTCGGGCCCACGGAATATTTGAGGGAAAGGTTTGGCCCGATGCAGACATTCATAATGGAGGTCGTAGGTTGTGCGCCAACGAGAAAAGGACCGCACCTTTCAGGCGCCAACCAATCGGTTCGCGGGTGGCCGGGTCAGCCGACAACCGAGTTAAAGCATTCCAAAACAGGTCTTCGCCGTTTGGCATTCTCCCGACCATTCTTACAATGTATTGCTGAACGGCATCCAATCCCCAGTGCGCCGCTATATACTCACATGCATTGTCGGCCATGCACTCGATGTCGGTCTCGTCGCGGGTCGCATAGTCGAAGAAGGACGCCCTATCTTGAAGGTCTCGTTGAAGGCGGGCGTCAATACTTCGGATGTCGTTGACTACCCGCGTGAGCAGCTTTTCTCGGTCAGCCGGGTCGACAATTTCGAGAGCAATATATCTGCGTGGCCAAAAGAAATTCCCCAACATCCCGTCAACGAAAAGGCCATCGTCAGCGCGTTTAAACGAGGTTTCGTGTCCATAGACCCGCGCCCAAGGTTTGCCGCGCCGCCATACCCTCAAAGTCTGTGATTTAACGTCTGCATGAGGCAGAACGATTATCGTCGCGCCAGCCGAGTTTTCTGACGATGACTGGAATGAGTACGCGTAGGTTAGGTCGCCGCGCGATACTTGGATTTCGCGGCGGCTGGATAATAGACGGGTTTTGCCAAGCGAACCGTCCAAAACAGCGGCCACATCCGAAAAGAATTGGGCGCAAACCTCGCGCGGTCTCTCCAGTGACGGATCAACCGGCCGAAATCTTGCGTGCATTGCTGGAGTTCGCGACTCGACTATCTGCGCAAGCGCGACGTCCAGCGGATTGGTTGGCTTCTTGGGCATAGCGCCAAACTTAGTGGCAACCGTTGCGGCGGGCGAGTGTCGCCTATTAGCGATTTTATGCCGTGTGCAGAGGCGCGGTCGGGCCTCCCGAATTAACGGGCCCGGCCCAACCCAACCTCACGCCGCCTTTTCCACCAGCGCCTTCAGGCGCGGCGGCAGCTCAGCGTCGAGCGCTTTCAGATGGGCGACAATGTCGCGCTCGGTCTGGCGAATGCGCGCCGGCCGGTCTCAATGATATCTACTATGAGCGAAGCGCGAGTCCGTCGGGCGTATGACAACGAACGGCTATCTCGCAACGGTCTTAAGCGGGAACTACGAATGCCCCGGGTGCTCGAAAGCGGATATTTGAGCAGGCTTACGCCGCTTGGTGCGTGTCCGCGGTGACGGAAAGGCGAAGGCCCATAGCCTTGAGCACGCCGAGCAGGGTGGTGAGCCTTGGATTGCCATCTGCGCTGAGCGATTTGTAGAGCGCCTCGCGCGCAAGGCCCGTGCGCTCGGCGATAGTCGCCATGCCTTTGGAGCGGGCGATGTCGCCAAGGGTGGCGGCGATGATTTGCGCGTCGCCATCTTCCAGCGCCGCTTCAAGATAAGCAGCAACCGCCTCGGGCGTGTCGATGTAGTCGGCGCTGTCAAAGGGACGAGAGGTAGCTTTGCTCATTGTTGCGCTTCCTTCCAATCCTTCCATAGTGCGAGCGCCGTTTCGATATCGCGCGCTTGCGTGGACTTATCTCCGCCGGCGAGGAGCAGGATCAGATCATTCCCGCAGGCCGCGAAGCCAGCGGTCAAACACGTCGGTTCGCAAAAGCTGCGGCACAGTCCGACAGTAATTTATATATTACAGCGGTGTCAAGTGGCGGGTATCGGCGATGTATTTCCGTACGCGAATGCGTGCTGTCGTGTTAAATGTATCCGGAAAAATCTCACCAACCTCACGCCGCCTTATCCACCAGCGCCTTCAGGCGCGGCGGCAGTTCGGCGTCGAGCGCCT
>CAZSBU010000142.1:2100-7007 GCA_964605055.1 uncultured Caulobacterales bacterium
GATGCAGGTCGCCGTCGCGGCCGATCCGCTCGACCAGCCAGTCGGTCTCAGACGCCGTGATGCGCTCGGCCTCGGCGGCGGCCTTCTCATTGGCGGCGTTGCGCTGGGCCTGAAGCGAGGCTTTCGACCCCTCATCCCCGCCGAGCGCCTGACGAAGCGCGGCGAGCCCGCCGGAGAACATCCGCCCGAACATGCGGCCCAGCTTGACCGACTGGTCGCGCGCAAAGGCGTCGAGGCGCATGGCCTCTTCCCGCGCCAGCGGGCGATAGCCGATATGGGCCATCAGATGGGCCGCGATGGCGGAGACGAACACCTCGCGCCAGGCCGGGTCGTTATCGGCCCCGGCGCACAGATCGTTCAGGTCGAACAGAAACTCCGCCTCCTGCCGCGAGACGGCGACCGACTGGTCGCCCGCCGCGGCATAGATCAGGCGTTTGACGAGCGCGGCCGTGTCGGCGTCGATGCGCGGGGCGCCGTCTGGCGCGCCCTCGTGCGTTTCCGGGCGTGTCCGCAGCGTCGATTTGATCGCTTCGGCGGCGTAGCGGTTCATGGCGAGCGGCGTAGATGTCGCCCGTTCCGCTAGCGAAACGAGCAGCCGCGCCTCAAAGAGACGGGCCGCAGACCCGTTTTTGCCCAACCATTCCTTGCCGAGAAAACCGCTAAGATAGCCCCATTCCTCGTCGGTCAGATAGCCATGCGGCTGTTCCTCGCGCAGGAAGAAGTCGGCCACCGCTTCGACGAGGAAATCGGGCCATTCCCGGTCGCCTGCGGGCGCGCGGGCCGCAAGGCCCATCAGCGCGGTCAGCTCATCCCGGCTGACGACGCCATCGCGGAAAACGTTTCGGCGCAGAAACAGCACCTCCTCGGCGGTCACGAAGCCGTTCGCGCCAACGGCGGAAAGGCGGGCTTCCTGCATCGAGCCTGTCATCTCGGTCTTCTCCCTCACGTCCCTCCCAGGCCATGGCCGGCGCGCGAGGGGCAGCAGAATTTTGCGGGGGAGTATCGCAGGGGAGGGTTAAGGGGACGGAAAGCCGGCGCGCAAAACCTGCCGGTCCCGGCGCCTCAGGGCCTTCAGGGCGCTTTGTGAACGACGCCGTCCTTCATGACGAAGGCGACATTCTGCAAGAGCGCAATGTCGGAGAGCGGATCGCCTGCGACCGCGACGAGATCGCCGGCTTTACCGGGCTCGACCGTGCCCAGCATGTCGGCCTTGCCGATGTGGTCGGCCGCCGCAACCGTTGCGGTGCGGATCGCTTCCATAGGGGTCAGCCCCGCTTCAACGAGCAGGGCGAACTCGCGCGCGTTGTTCCCGTGCTGCGACACCCCGGAATCGGTGCCGAAGGCGATTTTCACGCCGCCTTCATGGGCGCGGCGAGCCATGTCGATCATCCGTGGGCCGACCTCGCGAGACTTCTCGCGTTGCGGCGGCGTCAGCCATGAGTTCGGGTCTTCGGCGCGCTCGGCCACCGTGACGCCGGCGAGGATCGTCGGCACGAGATAGGCGCCGGTCTGTTTGAAGAGACGGATCGATTCCGGCGTCAGATAGGTTCCGTGTTCTATCGAATCGACGCCTGCCTTCAGGGCGGCGTTGACGCCGTCCGCGCCATGCGCATGGGCGGTCACCTCGCGGCCCATGGCGTGGGCGGTCTCGACGATCGCCTTCAGTTCGTCGTCGAAGAATTGCTTGCCGAGCCCTGCGGCCGTATTGGACAAGACCCCGCCCGTCGCCGTCAGCTTGATGAGATCGGCGCCGCGCCGCACTTGTTCGCGCACGGCGCGCCGGCAGTCGTCGGGCCCGTTGCACGTTCCCGGCGAGCGCAACAGGTCGGCGACGTCGTCTCGATAGCCCTGCGTGCCGTCTCCATGTCCGCCAGTGACCGAAATCGTCGTGCCGGACGCGAAAATCCGTGGGCCAACGACGTCGCCGCGCGCAATGCCGTCGCGCAGGGCGAATACGGCGTCGCCCGCGCCGGCGCCGACATCGCGCACGGTCGTGAAACCCGCCATCAGCGTCTTGCGCGCAAAGCCTGCGCCGGCGATCGCCTCGTCCGCGTCCGACAGCTCGACCGTTTGGAGGCGGCTATTCGGATTGCCCTCGCCGAGGATATGGACATGGCTGTCGATGAAAGCGGGCATCACGAAATGCGCGCGAAGATCAATGACCTCGACGGAATCGTCGGCGACGGCCCCGACATTGGCGGCGTCGATGTAGCCCGGCGAGACGGCGGCGATCTTTCCGTCGCGGATGACGACGCTCTGCTCCGCCGCCGGCGCGCGACCGGGAACGGCGAGAAGGCGGCCGGCGTGCACGATGACGATCTCGGCGGCCTCTACAGGATACGCCCCAATCCCAAGCACGGCCGTAAGCCCGGTAGCCGCCAGCATCATTTTATTCATGTTTGCGCCCTTCGCCCTGCGTTCAGCGGGATAACTTCTCAGAAGCCCTGCGACCGCACAATGGGCGAGGGCGCCCATAGCGCTTCAGCTTTTACCTCAAGAAGCAACCGTGAAACGGGCTTCATTTAAATAAAAAATTTCATCGCTTAAAAAATACCATTTCATTGCCATATCTAATGGGTAGAACATAACATTACAAAAATGAATATTATACATATGAATATTTTTGAAACTGCGAAGAGCAAGCCGGAATTCTCAACGCTGGTGACGGCCGTTAACGCCGCCGGCCTGACAGAAGCGCTATCCGGTAAAGGACCGCTGACGATTTTCGCTCCGACCAATGCGGCGTTCGCCAAACTTCCCGCGGGCGCGCTGGATAACCTTCAAAAGCCGGAGAACAAAGAAGAATTGATCGCGCTGTTGAAGCTGCATGTGGTGTCCGGCAAGCACATGGCGGCAGAGTTTGCGAATAAATCAACGGACGTGGCGACGCTCGGCGGCGAAAAGATCGCCATCAAGGGGTCGAACGGCGGCGTCTCGGTCGGCGCCGGCAAGGTTGGATCGGCTGATGTGAACGCATCGAATGGCGTGATCCATGTCATCGACACGGTTCTGAGCCCGGTCAAAAAAGCGGCGTAGTCCGATTTCCGCTGCAGGCGTACGCGCCCACTTAAGCGACGTTTGCTTGTAGAATAACTGCGTGCGGATTGTCAGGTTCTCGGCGGTCCGCACGCGCTTTGCGTGAATAAATCCGCACACAAAGGAAAAGCACGGATGGCCAAGGGTCAAAAACGCAGTAATCGCGAGATCAAAAAGCCGAAAAAAGACAAATCCGCCGCGACGTCCGCGCCCTCGACCGTCATTACCCGTATCGGCGAGGCGCAGGAGCGCGCCAAGAAGTTTGGCGGTCCGGGCGCCGGCGCGCCGAAGAAAAAATAACCGTCAAAAATAACCGTCAGGGCCGCAGCGGATTAACGATTATCCCCTGTTGATTACGCAGACGCTCCAGCTCGCGCTGACGATTTTCTGCGTCCAGCCGTCCGTCGCGTCGCCTGCTGATGAGAAGGCGGTCGTTGCTAAGGTCCAGCGCGAAACTACCGCTCGAAAGAAGATTGACGCTGAAGAGCCCGAACGGACGGTCAATCCGACCGATTTCTCGAAAAAACTCCGTGTCGCGGATCAGGAAAATCTCATTCCGCCAGACAACGCGGTCAGCCCGCAAGTCACCGAATACAATTGGCACACCGGATACGGATGTTTGCATCGCGTCGGTGATGCGCGCCGCGTCTTCTCGCGTGCCGCGGCGATTGTTGAGAGAGAACCCGCCGCTTGTAATGTTGAGAAACGCCGCCTGGTTGACGACCGGCGCAGTTGCCCCGAGATCGAGGAGCAGCTCAACGGGGCGCCTGTTTACTCGTGCGCTGATGATGAAGAGCGCGCCCGCCTGCAGGCCGAAGTCGTCCCGTTCTAGCGACACAGTCCGCCACCCGCCGCGCACCCGGGGCGGGCGGGCGCCCTGCGCGTAGAATCGCAGTTCGCGGCGCCCCGCGTCGGCGACGATCAGGAACTGCCCCAGAAAATCGAGACCGAGAACGCCCATGGGGGCGCCTTCGCCTGGTCGCCAGTCGTTCAGAATGACGGTTTTCAAGTTGTTTAGCCGCGCCCCGCCAACCGCAAGTTCGCCGACGGTATGGGCCGGATAAAAGCCTGATGATTCCGTGCCAAGTACGCGCTGCAATGGGCCGCCGGCCGGCGGAAACTCTTGCTCCTCGGCCAGCGTTGTGAAGACGATGCTGCGGGTCGCGCCTGTGTCGATGATGAATGGATATGGCCCGCGTCCGTTTACCGTCACGTCGACGGTCACCCACCCGGTTTCGAAAATCCGGTAAGGCGCGGCGGCAAGATGTTCGGCGGCGGAAGCGCCGGGGGCGCCCGTCACGCCAAGCACAAGCCCTACGGCGAAAAGGCCAAAGCCAAGACGCCCTAAAAACGCAACGGGCCTAAAAACGTATGCGCTCACAGATGTAAGTCCCAAAGCCAGACCTGTACGCCCCCTTGCGCACGCAATGTTACTCCCCCCGCGCTGACCGCGACAGCGCCGTCCAGCCGTCGAGCCGATGGCGGATGTAGCGCTCTTGATCTTGCCGTACGAATGGGGCTTTTTGCCCAACTGCGACCTGCCGCCAATCGCGTTGCCTTGAATAAGTGAGCCGCCCGCCATGTCCGACACGCCTGCCGACAGCCCGCCAGACCGCTTGAGCGTTGATCCTGACCATGCCGACTATGACGAGGCGGCGCTCGCGCGCGGCGTCGGCATCCGCTTCAACGGGCAGGAAAAGACCAATGTCGAGGAATACTGTGTCTCCGAAGGGTGGATACGGGTCGCCGCCGGCAAAACACTCAACCGGCGGGGCAAGCCGCTGACCCTGAAGATCAAGGGCGTTGTCGAGCCTTACTTCCGCGAACCACCCGCGCCCGACGCAGGCGCCGAGATTGCCGCCAAAAAGGGC
>CAZSBU010000143.1:0-2992 GCA_964605055.1 uncultured Caulobacterales bacterium
CACTAAGAAACCAAAGTTTCTGGAGCGCTGATTGGATAGTTGGCGTAGCAAACGCCCCACGAAAAATATTCAGGGCATTGAACGAAAAAACGCCATCGATGGCTTCATCCAGTGCGCTTTGCCACTTCGCCACAGAAAACGCGAATGAGCGGAGATGATGCGGCTTAGAAACCACGGAAGAAATTGCGAAGTTTGGTGCAGCGAGAACGAAGGCGCCCTTGTCGGGCGTCGCGCTAAAATGCCCACCTCCGTGATCAGCATCGATCGGGCTGCCACCGAGCAGATCCTGGTAGAGTACGAAATCCGGCACGGATGGGATGGACATATCCCCGGCCGGTTGGATCGCCTCAAGCATGTTGAGCACGCCGCCTGCGGATTTTATCGATCGTACATAACGCGCGCGGGGGCCTCTGCTATACCACTGGGCCAAAGACGAATAGGCTGGCTCGGGCATTGCTTTGACTCCTATGGCAGGGCCGTCGTCTCGATCTGCGCGATCCCAATTCGGACTCCGCCTTAGTGTATCGGCTGATCCAGCCCTGCGATACCCCAACTATTTTATGAGCAACCACCAGACACATATTCAGGACTCGTTGGCACTGCCTGTGCAATTCCCTCCGCAAAAACCAAAAATTACCTAACAATTAGTCGGTGCTTGTGAATGCCGCCCCAGCCCTGTCACAGCAAGATCGGCACCAGTGTGGCAAATTCAGGCCGCAACGCACAATGAACCGCGCCGGGTTTGCCGGAGGCTTTAACTCTTGAGAGGATGCGATCTGCTGCCCATCTTGCCATTGCCGGAAGGTGGATTTTTTCTGGCTCAGTCACGAAGGCGGGCCGGATGCCCTTTCTCGCTTGATGACTGTAATGCTGTGAGATGGAAATCGCCCTTCGCGCCGCGTCGGCAGCGCGACTCCGATCAGTTGAACGTTAAGGCGGCTTTGGGCTCAGCTCCCCGTTCGCGCAGATTTCTTCCCTGATCCGCGTTTGAAAATTCCCTTCTCCAGCGAGTAGGGAAATTGGCGCGTAGAAGCCTGAAATGGCAGCGCAATTTACGACGTAAGAGCCCGAAATACTCTCAATACGGCGGAAATTCCCTGTAAATTCACGTGGAACAAGGAATTGGTGGCGAGACCGAGACTACTCGGTTGCTGTACACCGCCACATATCCTGATATTGTAAATATTCGCGTGTTTTTCGGTGATCGCCCTGCGCATAGGGGCGGACCGTCTGGACGGGCTGCTCGAGTGCCTCAGCGCCGGGCCAGCGCGGCAGCGTCCGCCACCTCGATGCCCCCGCGGAGAGGATCGGCGTGCCGGTGTACGAGCCGCCATCCGGCCGAATAGCGACGGTATACCATGGTGACGCGAAGCGCCCAGGGTTGGCGAGGCAGGTCGCCGATCTCGGCCTCTGACCGCTCTATCAGCACCAGAATCGCAAGGTCGCCGGCGGCGTGAGCCGCGATGGTCTCGACCTCCAGCGTGCCATTGCGAAAGAAGCGGCGGAGCCGCTCCAAGCGTTCGGGCGAGTCATCGAAGCTGCGACTGGGCGCGCCACCGAATGCTGTCATGAGCGTGATGTCGTCCGCAGGCGGAAGCAGGTCGAGGAAGGTGCGTGCGTCGCCGACCATCCACGCGGCGTTCGCATCCGAGTGGAGTTGGATCAGGGCCGCACTGATACGTAAAATTGCGTAACGCCGATCATCAGCAGGCTCGGCACGCGCGGCGGTGAGGCGATCCGCACATTTAATATCGCTTGGGTTAGCATCGCGCGCTCAGGGAAGATCACTCGCTAGCGTGAGGCGTGGCTGATGCCGGCGGAGCGCTGACACATCATGCCTAGAGCGAGGCATCAAGCTCGATCGGAGCGCTATCGATGACCTCGAACATCACAAGCAACGTTTTTTGCGTTGCGCTGAAATTATCATCCGAGACGAGATAAATGAACGTTCGTCCCGAGGCGTCTTCCCGAACCGACAATCCCTCAAAATTATCGATGTTCTGCGCTGAGTTGAACTGCGCGAGAAGGGTTCCGCTAATCTCAGATCCCGCGACGACATCTGCAGCGGGCGTCTTTAAGATGCGCGCGCGCACGCCCGCGAGAGGAGAATAGGCGCGCTCGACGACATAGAGATCGCCGCCGACAACGCTGGCCGCTGTTGGCGAAAATGAGGATGGCCGTCGCCAGCGAAATGGTTCGCGCGCACCGTCATCGTTCACGATCCAGCCAAATGCGCCTCTCTTGTCTCCGCTCTCGGCAATAGCTATGAGCGCACCAGCTTCATTGAAGGCGAGCGCCTCTACGCCGCGGTTAAATTCAATCCCTGCGTCTTTGCCAAATACCGTCAGCCCCCGTTCGAACGCGATCGGGCGATCCGGACTTCGACGATAGACATCGATGCGATCCTCGCGTTCGAAGCCGACATAGAGAAGGTCGCCCTTGATCGCGAGGCTTTCGGCGTCCGCCACAGGGCCGGCGAGGACGACGCCATCTTTGTCGGTGAACGGCGCCATACGCGCCTCATTAATTCCGATCAATCTTCCGTTTGCGTCATAATTTAGGGTCGCCTCAAGCCATTGACCGCGATCGGAAAGGGCGAGGAGATCCATACCGTCGGCGCTGACCTCAAGAGCGGAGAGGCCGCCAAAGTTGGCGTCTGACGACCAAATCACGAGGCCGCCTCGATAGAGGAGAGCGCCGAATTGCGGCGCTTCTGTCTTTGTCGAAAGGCCGATCATGTGCGGCGCAGCGTCGATGTCGATGGGGCGCCAGTTGACGTCAAGCGAGATGTCGGCTTGCGTCGCCGTTGAAAATAGCGCAACGGCGCCAACGAGGCCGAAAAATCGGCGAGAGCGTACGCTGATGGACATGATTAACTCCGAGCAGAAATTGTTGCTGCGGGCGGGGCGCTGAGAATGCCGCCTGGCGTCCGACGGCGGCGGCCTCGTGACGGCTCGACTGGGCCGCTATTTTCTTCAAACAGTTCTGCAAG
>CAZSBU010000143.1:3002-6996 GCA_964605055.1 uncultured Caulobacterales bacterium
TTGTCGACCATCGCGCCGCCGAGTTGATCAACGTCAACGATCGTTACGGCCCGCCGGTAATACCGCGTGACGTCATGACCGATCCCGATGGCGAGAAGTTCAACTGGTGAGCGCGTTTCGATGTTGGATATTACTTCGCGCAAGTGCCGTTCGAGATACGCGCCGCCATTTGCAGAGGAAGTGGTGTCGTCCACCGGCGCGCCATCGGAGATCACCATCAGGATACGGCGCGCCTCCGATCTCGCGAGAATGCGTTGATGCGCCCACAAGAGCGCCTCGCCATCGATGTTTTCCTTCAAAAGGCCTTCCTTCAGCATCAGCCCAAGGCTCGACCGAGCGCGTCGCCACGGCGCGTCCGCGGATTTGTAAACGATATGGCGTAAATCATTGAGACGGCCCGGCTTCATCGGTCTGCCGTCAGCGACCCATTTTTCGCGAGACTGTCCACCCTTCCAGGCGCGCGTCGTAAAGCCGAGGATTTCGACCTTCACTGCGCAGCGCTCCAGCGTGCGCGCAAGAATGTCGGCGCAGATGGCCGCAATTGAAATTGGCCGGCCGCGCATTGAGCCCGAATTATCGATCAGCAGGGTGACGACCGTGTCGCGGAACTCCTGGTCGCGTTCACGCTTGAAAGTCAGCGCCTGCATCGGATCGACGACGACGCGAGCAAGGCGCGCTGCGTCAAGGACCCCTTCGTCGAGATCGAAATCCCAGCTGCGATTTTGCTGCGCCATGAGCTTGCGTTGCAGCTTGTTGGCCAGGCGCGAGACCACCGTGTGCAGACTTTCCAGCTGCCGGTCGAGCGAGCGTCGCAGGCGCGAAAGTTCCTCGGCGTCGCACAACTCAGCGGCTTCGGCGACTTCGTCAAAGGCGGTCGTGAACACGCGATAGGGATCGGCGGCCGCCTGATCGGGCCGGGCGCGGATGGACGATACTTTGGCGTTCTCGACTGCGCCGTCGGCGTCATCCTCTGCCTGATCTATTTGCTGTTCGCTGAATTCGGTCTCCGCCTCCGAGGATTCCTCGCCGCCATCGGCTTGGTCTTCAGCGGCCTCCGCCACGCCGTCCTCGTCGTCGTCGGTCTGGGAATTATCCTTGTCGGGATCATCTCCTTCCGCCTGCTCCTCGCCCTTTTCTGTACCCTTCTCGTCATCGAGATCGAGGTCGCGGATAACCTCGCGGGCCAGCTTTGCAAAGGCGGCCTGGTCGTTGAGATCGCAGTTCGCCGCCAGCGCATCGAGCGATGCGCGCGCCAGTTCTTCGAGCGCGGGGCCTTGCTTTTCCATCATGTCCCGTGCGGATTCAGGATGCGGCCGCCCGGTCAGGCGGCGCCGCAGCAGGAGAGCCGCCACCTCCGCAATTGGCGCGGCCTCGCGCGGATCGAGCCGGTCGAGGCGCTTTTCGAGCATGGATTTTTCCAGCGCTGCGGCGAGATTGTCGCCAACGCCCTTTAGCGCTTTTGCGCCGATCGCTTCAACGCGGGCGTTTTCTAGCGCCCGGAAAACCGATTGCGCCTCAGCGCCCCGCGGGGCGTGCCGCTGGTGCGCGGCCGCGTCGTGATGGGCAAGACGCAAGGCCGCCGCGTCCGCCTCGCCGCGGGCAATCATTGCTGCGCCACGATCTAGAACGCGAGCAGGCAACGGAATTTTCGCCTGTTTTCCAGAGACGACGGCGTGATCGCCGCCAAACGCTACTTCAACGCCGGACTGGGCCGAAAGGGCGCGCGTCGTTTGCAGCAAGGCGCGCTTGAAGTCCTCTCGTGCTTTTTCCTTCGGTGTCATGCCGGTTTCTCGGTTGGCCTTCATCGGCGGAGCTCAATGCGGATAGTTTGCGCACTCCCGGCGACCTCAGCCAAGGGGCGCGATCGTCGCGCGGGATCAGCCAGATTCGGCCAAGAACGATAATTGAGTGATCATGGCGTTGCGGTCCGCTTCAGCCTCATCGGTCAGACGGGTCGGATAATCCCCCGTGAAGCAATGGTCGGTGAACGCCGGCGCCTCGTCATCGCGCGAGCGGCGATCGATCGCCTCGTAGAGCCCTTCGACGGAGAGAAAGGCGAGGCTGTCTACGCCAAGTTCGTTGCGCATCTCGGGGAGGGTGCGAGAACTCGCAAACAATTCGTCTTGCGAGGGCGTATTGATGCCGTAGAAATCGGGAAACCTGATTTGCGGGCAGGCGACGCGCAGGTGCACTTCGCGCGCGCCGGCAAGGCGCAGCATCGCCACAATCTTTCGCGAGGTTGTTCCGCGTACGATGGAATCGTCAATCAGTACGATGCGTTTGCCTTCAATAAGGCCGCGATTGGGCGAATGTTTGCGGGCAACGCCCGCCTCGCGAATTTTCTGCTGCGGCTCGATGAAGGTTCGGCCGACAAAGTGGCTGCGGATAAGCGCCATCTCATAAGGCAGCTTCGATTTCTGCGCGAAGCCGATGGCGGCGGGAACGCCCGAGTCCGGTATCGGCGAGACCATGTCCGCCTCGCACGGCGCCTCACGCGCGAGCTGTTTCCCAAGCCGCTTGCGCAGTTGATAAACGCTCTTGCCGTCAATGAATGAATTCGGCCTAGCAAAATAAATCAGTTCGAAAATGCATGGCCGGGCGCGCGCTGGCGCAGGAAAAACCTGTCGGCTCTCAACCGAGCCGTCGGGTCGGCATATGACGACTTCTCCCGGCAGCACGTCGCGCACGAACTGAGCGCCGATAATCTCGAGCGCGCACGTCTCAGATGCGAGGATAGGCGCGCCGTTCAGATCGCCGAGGATGAGTGGTCTTATGCCGATCGGGTCGCGCGCGCCAATCAAACCGTCTTTGGTCAGAACGGCCAGCGCAAAAGCCCCCTCAACCTGCTTGAGGCTTTCGATCAGGCGGTCGACCATCGATATCTGGTGAGAGCGCGCCGTCAGTTGCAGGAACAATTCCGAATCCGACGTGGACTGAAAGATGCATCCGCGCTGAACAAGTTCGGCCTTCAGTTTCCGTGAATTGGTCAGATTGCCATTATGGGCGATGGCGATCCCGCCTTTGTCGAGATCGGCGTAGAGAGGCTGCACGTTGCGCAGCACCGTCTCGCCTTGCGTGGAATAACGCGTGTGGCCGATGGCGGCCGAGCCTGTCAGTTGGCGCAGCACGGCGGCGTCAGAGAACGCATCGGATACGAGCCCGAGCCGGCGCTCAGTGTGGAAACGCGCGCCGTCGAAGCTCGCGATGCCGGCTGCTTCCTGTCCGCGATGCTGGAGGGCGTGAAGACCAAGCGCCGTCAGCGCGGCGGCGTCAGGCGTGCCGATGATGCCGAACACGCCGCATTCTTCGTTGAGAGTAGGGCCGCCATGCAGGTGCGCTTCAGCCGCCATGCGTCGCCGGTAGCGCGCCCCGGCAACCTTCAGATGGCGGGCGACGCGGGCGGCGCAATCATCGAGGGTCATGGTTGCTTTCGCTGTTCGGCAGCAGTGCTGGCGTCGAGAATGATCTCGGCTATCTCGTCCGCACTCGATGGCGGCGCGGACGTTTTTCCGGCGGAGCGTCCGACCGGTTCATCCGCGGATGTAACGGTCGCGATAATTTCTTCAAGGCCTGCCCGGTCGGCGCGACCATATCCCACCGATGCCGCGCCGCGCGCGCTGGCGGGCAGGCTTGCGCCGTCTTGCGCGGGGTTGGCGGATGGCGGCGCGTTGGGGTCGAGGTCTGCCGGTGCGGGGGCGAGCCGCTCAAAAAATCCGGCGCTCGCTTTCGCAACGGGCAACAGCATGGCGCTGTTCACTGATTCGGCGCGGTGTTCTTCATCGAGGGAGTAATCATAGCCGAGAAACCCGAGGCCGATGAGCGCCAGCGCCCGAACCAGCCCAAACGCGCCGCCGCCTATGCGATCGGCGAGCTGCGCGCGGCCTTTAAGCGACACCCGCCGCAGAGCCATATGCATTAAATAATAGAGCGCGGCGAAACTTAACAAACCAATGCCGGCGGCGGCTGCCGCGATGGCGAAAAGCGAGCCGGATTT
>CAZSBU010000144.1:0-5421 GCA_964605055.1 uncultured Caulobacterales bacterium
GCCGTCGAACTTGAAGGTGGCGGCGAAGGCCACATGGTCGATGTCCATGTTGAGGCCCATGCCAATGGCGTCAGTGGCGATGAGGTAGTCGACCTCGCCGTTCTGATAGAGGTCAGCCTGGGCGTTGCGCGTGCGCGGCGACAGGGCCCCGAGCACGACCGCCGCGCCGCCGCGCTGGCGCCGCACCAGTTCGGCGATCGCGTAGACCGTATCCGCCGAGAACGCGACAATCGCTGTGCGGCGGGGCAGGCGGGTCACCTTCTTGGCGCCCGCATAAGCAAGGTTCGAAAATCGCTCTTTCGAAACAAAGAACATGTCCGGATAGAGCCGCTTTAGGATTGGCCGCATCGTCTCCGAGCCGAGAAAGAGCGTCTCCATCGCGCCGCGCGCCGAAACGAGGCGCGATGTGAATACGCGCCCGCGCTCCGGGTCTGCGGCGAGCTGGATCTCGTCGATGGCGACAAACTCAACGTCGCGATCGAGCGGCATCGCCTCAACCGTCGAGACCCAGTAGCGCGCGGTCGGTGGGATGATTTTTTCTTCGCCCGTGACGAGCGCCACGCTCCGTTCCGGAAGGCGCGCGACTAGGCGGTCATAGACTTCCCTCGCCAGCAGCCGCAGCGGCAGGCCAATGACGCCGGATCTGTGGGCCAGCATGCGCTCAATGGCGAAGTGCGTCTTACCGGTATTGGTCGGACCCAGAACCCCAATCAGGGTGCTTTTGGGCCCGCTGCGCGATCCCGGTGGAAACAAGTCAAAGGGAACCGCCATGGTGGGCCAATCGAAAAACGCGCAAGGTCTGATATCGAGGATGTAAGTTGATTGCGCCCGAATGAAAGCGATAGTCTGTTTTACTGGTGGCCTCGGGGGATTTAGCGGGTTCGGGCCGCCGCCGCTTGACAATAACGACCCGGTTGACTATCGCCGCCGCTCAATCTGCGGCCCGCTTTCAGAGCGGAGGGCCCGACGACGTTTAGATGAAGGTTAATCGACATGGCGCGGCGATGTGAACTAACCGGCGTAGGCCCGATGTCGGGACATAACGTCTCGCATGCGAACAACAAAACGAAGCGGCGTTTCCTGCCGAATCTGTGCGATGTTACGCTTACGAGCGATGCGCTTGGGCGCGCCTACAAGTTGCGGATCACGGCGGCGGCCTTGCGGTCGATCGATCATGTAGGCGGCCTTGATGCGTTTCTTGCAAAGGCCAAGGACGATGCGCTGTCGACCGGCGCTCTGAAGATCAAACGCGAGCTTGCCAAAGCCCAGTTGGCGAAAGCTCAATAGGCAAAACTATCAGGCAGCGCCGCTCCGCGCGTTGCGGAGAAGGATGTGGAAGTCGCAGTCGCAGTTGAGGTTCGCCGGCCGGTTCGGGAAACCCCTGCGCAAAAACTTTTTCGCGTTTTCGGCGCTTTTTTTGCCGGCCTTGCGCGTTTGGCGTGTCTAGCCGCGCTCTTGCTGCCAATCCTCCTCGCAGGGTTTTTGACTGCGGACCTGCCGTTTCGGGGACTTGACCATTTTGTCCTCGCGCCCGCGTTGAAGCCGAGCCTCTGGCTTACCAATGGCGGGCTTGTCATGTCGGCCGCGCCCCTCATCATCATTTTGATCGCCCGCCGGTTCGGCGGCGAAGAAGCGGGCCGGACAGTCACCGCAGCGTGGGCCGTTGCGGCGGGACTTGTGTTCGCCGAAATCTCATACTTGGCGCCAACCTTGGAAGAGGGTGACTTCCCCAGCGTTCGGTTCGTCGCCGCTTTCGTCGCGTCGGCCATGTTTGGGCAGTATGTGGCGGCGGCGGCCTATGATCTGTTGCGCGGCGGCGGCTCGTGGTGGCGCGCGCCATTTTATGCAGCTTTTGGCGGGTTGGCGGCCCAGAGCGTCGTCTTCTTTGTCATCGCTTACTGGACGGCGTCCGCGCCGTGGATCAACTGGATGATCTCCGACGTCATGCTGAAGGCGGCCATGGCCGTCGCCTTCCTTGGCGTTTACGCAGTACTGCGCAAATCCCTGCGCCCCGTTCGCGGGTATGGCGGGCGCTGAAGTTCTACCCTTCGATCAGTCGCAGGAACCGCGCTTCCAGTTGCGGATCGGTGCGGAAGGCGCCCGTCATCGCGCGGGTAACGCACGTAACCTCATTTTTGTGAACGCCGCGCGTCGTGATGCAGTAATGCGCCGCATCGATGATGACGGCGACGCCCTTCGGGCGCAGCGCCGTTTCAATCGCAGAGGCGATCTGATTGGTCAGCGTCTCCTGGCTTTGCAGGCGCCGGGAATAGGCGTCGACAACGCGGGCGAGTTTGGAAATTCCGACGACCCGGTCAGACGGCAGATAGGCGACGTGCGCCATGCCGATCAGCGGCTGGATGTGATGCTCGCAATGGCTCTCCACGCGGATGTTCTTTAGAAGGACGATATCTTCGTAACCATCGACTTCCTCAAACGTCCGCGACAAGATCTCCAGCGGATCTTCCGCGTAACCGCTCAAGAATTCCTCATAGGCGTCAACGAAGCGTCGCGGCGTATCAACGAGGCCTTCGCGCCCCGGGTCCTCGCCATAATAGGCCAGTAGCGTACGGACGGCTTCCTCGGCCGCATTGCGCGACGGGCGCGGACGGGAAGCTGGCTCGGGCATCGCCTCCACGGCTGTTTGCACGGGTTTTACGGACATTTCTCAGCCCTCTATGATGGTGCGGAGCAGCGTCGCTGTCTCAAGCGCGGCAAGGGCCGCCTCGGCGCCCTTGTTGCCCGCTTTCGTTCCGGCGCGCTCGATCGCCTGCTCGATGGTGTCGGTCGTCAAGACGCCGAACGCGACGGGCAGTCCGCTAGCGGATGAAACCGCCGCCAGCCCGCGTGCCGCCTCGCCTGCTACGTAGTCGAAATGAGGCGTTGCGCCGCGGATAACGCAGCCAACCGCGACAATGGCGTCATAGCGACCGGAAGCTGCGAGCGTGCGCACGACAATCGGAAGCTCGAACGCCCCGGGCGCCATCGCGACATCAATGTTGGCGGCGTTCACGCCGTGCCGGATGAGCGCATCGCGCGCGCCTGTCGTCAGACGCTCGACGATGAACTCGTTCCAGCGCGTGGCGGCGATGGCGACCTTCAGCCCGGTGCCGATCATCGCGCCTTCAAATGTCTTGCCCATGATGGAAACTCTCCTCTCGTCCATTCAGCCAACCGCGCGGCGCGGCGCGGCGGCGTTTTCAGTTTCGGCGCGATAATTGGTCAGCGCCTCGACGGTCACGATCTTCATGTCATGGCGCGCGGCAAACTCTTGCAGCTCGGGCAGTCGCGCCATCGAGCCGTCGGCGCTCATCACTTCGCAAATCATTGCAGCTGGGGTGAGCCCGGCGAGCCGCGCAAGGTCGACGCTCGCCTCGGTCTGGCCGCCGCGCTCGAGCACGCCGCCATCCCGGGCGCGCAAGGGAAACGTATGCCCCGGCATGACGATGTCGGACGGACCGGCGTCGGACCTGATCAGGGTGCGGATCGTGTGGGCGCGGTCGTGGGCCGAGATGCCGGTCGTCACGCCCTCGGCCGCCTCGACCGAGACAGTGAAGGCGGTGCCAAAACCGGAGCGATTATCCTTCGGCGGCACCATCAGGGGCAGGGCGAAGCGGTCGATCATCGCGCCGGTCATGGCGATGCAGATGAGGCCGCGCCCTTCGCGGGCGAAGAAGTTCACCATCTCAGGCGTGACGAAATCGGCGGCGATGGCGAGATCGCCTTCGTTTTCGCGATCTTCGTCGTCGACGATGATCACGATCTCTCCCTTGGCGAACGCTTCGATCGCCTCAAGTGCTGACACGATGGGCATCAACGCGCTCCTTCTTTCACATATCCGTGTTCCGCCAGAAACGAGGCCGAGATCTCGCTTTTCGGCTGAGAAACGCCGACCGTGGCTGCGCCTATAAGGCGCTCGACATATTTGGCGAGAATGTCGACTTCGAGGTTGACTCGGTCGCCGGGCTTCTTCCGTGGCAGGATGAGCTTCTGCTGGCTATAGGCGATCAGCGTCACGTCGAACCAGTCCGGCCCGACATGCACCACGGTCAACGACGCCCCGTCGATGGCGATATAGCCCTTCGGCACGACATAGCGCATCAGTTCGGGCGCGGCCTCGACCGTCAGCCACAGCGCGTCCTCGTCGGGGCGGAAGCTGCGAATGACGCCGGTTCCGTCGACATGGCCCTGAACATAATGACCGCCGAGGCGCGTCGTCGGCAGGGCGGCGCGCTCAAGGTTTAGCGGCGCGCCGGGGCCGAGCGCCTCAAGGCTCGTGCGCGCGCGCGTTTCCGGCGCCAGGCCCACCGTGAACGTAGACGCCGTAAAATTGGTAACCGTCAGACACACGCCGTTGACGGCGATGGAATCGCCCTCGCGCACGCCCTCGAGAACGGTCTTTGCCCGGACGACCAGTTGATAGCCGTTGCCGGTCCGCGTGACGCTGGCGATCTCGCCGATTTCCTCGACCAATCCCGTGAACAAGTCAGTGCGCTCCCTGCCTGTTGATGCGCCCACGGATCAGAAGGTCGCTGCCTAACAGTTCGACCGCGGGCGTCTCGAGCCGCAGCGCTTCGGCAAGCGCGCCGACGCCAAGGCCCGCGACGGAGGGCTTGCCCGCGCCGCCGATAACGATGGGCGCGATGAACGCCCACACCTCGTCGACGAGCCCGGCGTCGAAAAACGAGCCGAGCGTCTGCGCGCCGCCTTCGACGAGCACGCAATTGACGCCGTCCTCGAACAGGCGGGCGAGCAATTGGGAGAGGTCTGGCCGGCCATTGGCGTCGGCGCTGAGAATGAACGGCCTGACGCCGTGCTTTTCAAAATTCGCAAGGCGTAACGCCGAGATCGCCGCTGTGGTCGCCAGCACCGCGCCCGGTGCGCGCCGGTCGTACGCTTGCGCGCCGGGAGAGGTCCGCCCGCGGCTGTCGAGCACCACGCGGATCGGATCGGCGGAGACGAAGCCTTCGCCACGGCCTTTGGGGCGGGCGGTCAGCGCCGGATCGTCGGCGATTACCGTTTCAGCGCCGACGACGATGGCGCCCGCCATGTGGCGCAAGTCATGTCCTCGCGCGCGCGCGGCCGCGCCCGTGATCCAGCGGCTCTGGCCGGTGCGCGTGGCGATCCGCCCGTCGAGGCTCATGGCCATCTTGGCGATCACATAGGGGCGCCGGGCGGCAAGCCCGTGCAGCCAGGCGCGGTTAAGGTCGGCGGCTTCAGCCTCGCAGACGCCGGTGCGCACCGCGATTCCGGCTGCGCACAGCGCCTCTGCGCCGCCAGCGGCAATCGGGTTGGGATCGGGGAGGGCGTAGACGACTTCGGCGACTTCGGCGGCGATCAGCGCATTAACGCAAGGCGGCGTGCGGCCGTGATGGTTGCAGGGCTCCAGCGTTACATAGACGGCGGCGCCTTTCGCAGACG
>CAZSBU010000144.1:5431-6959 GCA_964605055.1 uncultured Caulobacterales bacterium
CCCGCCATGCTGAGCGCGGCGGGTTCGGCGTGCAGCTTGCCCGGGCCTTCATGCCAGCCCTCGCCGACGATCTCGCCGTCTCTCACCACGACGCAGCCGACCATTGGGTTTGGCGCCGTGCGCCCCTCGGCGCGGCGGGCAAGGTCGAGGGCGCGCGTCATGAACGCAGCGTCCGCGCGGGCTTGCGCGCGGCCAGGTTTCCCTGAACCGGACTTTCCCGAAGATGAGCGACCCGATGTCGGCACGCGTCTTTATTCCTCTGCCCCGGCGCCTGACGGATGGCCGCCGGTGTTTTTCCATGATCTGGGGGGCAAAGGATTGCGCAGCGTCCGGCGGACGTCGCTGCCTGCAAACAGGCACGCGCAACGTCCGGCCGTTTGGCCGTCGTCAACCCGATCTTCTTCCATCCGGACTGTAACCGTCGGCGCTGGAATCGCACCAGCTCCTGCTCTCCCGCCGCGAAAGGCTTGCGGCGCTCGGCTCGCGGGCTTGTCGACCCGCTCCTGAAGCCATTGGCTCCTGATCGAGGTCGCATCACCGCCGGTGGGGACTTCCGCCCCGCCCCGAAGATCTTTTCTCGCGGATCGCTCCGCAACGGCCTATATAGCGGCGGCTTTCCTGCGGTTCAATGAGGCCAGACACTGATGAAATCCCCCCCGAGACGCTTTCCCGCCGAATGGGCCCATCACGATGCGGTGTGGATCGGCTGGCCGAGCGCCGCCGACCTCTGGGAGGACGACCTCGCTTTCGCGCAAGGGGAGGTGGCGGAGCTGATTTCCGCGATCCTGTTCCCCGATCCCAACGATCCGGCCGGGCTGAACACGCGGGGCGAGAAAATCGAGCTGCTGGTTCGCGGGGAAGAGGCGCGCGTCGCCGCCGAGGCGATGCGGCTCGGCCTCGCCGACCCGTCGATGGTGCGGCTCCATGAGGCGCCCATCGGCGATGTCTGGCTGCGCGATACGGGGCCCTTGTTCACCGTCGGCGAAACGGGGGGCGATTCTGGCGGGCGGCTTGGCGCCAGCGCCTTCCGATTCAACGGCTGGGGCGAGAAATACCTCCTCCCGTCCGATACCGAGATTGCCGAGATCGTCGCCGGGCTCGCGGGCGCGCGCCTGTCGCAATTCCACGGCCTCGTCGCCGAGGGCGGGGCCATCGACGTCGACGGGGAGGGCACGGCCGTGACGACCCGGCAATGCCTTCTCAATCCGAACCGCAATCCCGGCATGTCGGAGGCGGACGTCGAGGCGACGTTGCGCGAGGCGATCGGCGTCGAGAAAGTGATCTGGCTCGATGAGGGCCTTATCGGCGATCACACCGACGGGCATGTCGACAATGTCGCCCGCTTCATCGCGCCGGGGCGCATCGTCTGTATGCGGCCGAACGGCGCCGACGATCCGAACGCGGAAATCCTCAACGCCATCCGGAAGACGCTTTCGGCGGCGACCGATGCGGCGGGGCGCAGGCTCGAAGTCATCGAGATCCCTTCGCCGGGACGCGCGCTGAGCGAGGGCGAGGTCGCGCCGGCCAG
>CAZSBU010000145.1:0-6918 GCA_964605055.1 uncultured Caulobacterales bacterium
CGGGCTTGCGGGCGCGGTCGTACGCGACGCCGTAGAGGCCGAGATAGGCGAGCCAGCCATTGCGGATGGCTTCGGCGGGTTTGATCGTCAAAGTGGTGGCTGTCTTGGCCATGTGATTTATTCCTTTTCTGCTGCGACCGTACCTGATGGTGCGGTCTCTCATGACAGCGAGATAGGCGACGGAATTAGAATGCTCACCCTAATATCTGTCTGAGCCCTCAAAGCAGCATAACGGCCTTGTATCAGCGTAGTAATACGGTTATAGCGCCGCGATCAATCTGAAGCGCCAACGGCCGAAAAATGACGGAATCTTTGACCACAACCGCGCCGGGAGCCGCCGCCGGCGACCTCTTCGACGCTGTCGCCGCCTTGCGGTCAGGCGAAGAGGCCCGGCGATTTTTCGCCGATCTGGCGACGCCCGCCGAAATCTCGGCTTTCGCCGAACGCTGGCGGATTGCGCGCCTGTTGCATGCCGGGACGCAGTCTTATCGCGACATCGCGGCGACGACCGGCGCCTCGACAACGACCGTCGCGCGTGTCGCGCGTTTCCTTAAAGACGAACCCCATGGCGGCTACCGCCTCATGATCGAGCGGCTTGACGCCGCGCCTGCCCCGAACGCCAGGAGAGCGAAGTGACCGAACGATCCGCAGCAATAAGACCGCAGTCTGAGCCGGAGGAGCGCCTTCGGGTCGCCATCCAGAAATCCGGCCGGCTGTCAGAGGGCAGCTTCGATCTCTTGCGCCAATGCGGCCTGACGATTTCGCGCGGTCGCGACACGCTCTATGGCCGCGCGCGCGAATTGCCGATCGACATACTGCTTGTGCGTGACGACGACATCCCGGAGTTCGTCGCCGACGGCGCCTGCGATATCGGCATCGTCGGCGAGAACGTCGCCGAGGAAGATCGTCTGACGCGCATTCGCGCAACGCCCGCCGATACGATCCTGAAGCTTGGTTTCTCGCGCTGCAGGCTGATGATCGCAGGGCCCAAGGACTGGACCTATCCGGGCGTCAATGCGCTTGAAGGCAAGCGCATCGCCACGTCCTATCCCGGATTGACGGCCGCTTATCTGACGCGCGCAGGTGTCGCCGCCACGACCGTCACCATGCAGGGCTCGGTCGAGGTTGCGCCGCGCCTCAAGATCGCCGACGCCGTTTGCGACATCGTATCAACAGGCGGAACGCTCGACGCCAATGGCCTGAAGCCGCTCGAAACCGTGTTCGAGTCAGAGGCCGTCGTCATCAAGCGCGCAGGCGAGTGGTCGCCAGCTCGACTCGCGATACTAGATGGGTTCCTGAAGCGCGTGCGCGGCGTCATCGCCTCCCGCGACGCCAAATATGTGATGATGAATGCGCCCCGCTCGGCGCTACCCGCCATCACGGAAATACTGCCGGGTGCGGAAGCGCCGACGGTGCTGGAGCTTGCCGGGCGGGGCGATCTCGTCGCCATTCACGCGGTCTGCGGCGAGGCCGTCTTCTGGTCGACGCTCGAACGGCTGAAAGCGCTCGGCGCGAGTTCGATCCTTGTGCTGCCGATCGAGAAGATGATGCCCTGAGCCTGCGGCGTCAGCTGATGATCGGCGCAAAGCGCGTGGACAAAAGCTCGTAGCTGCCGAGCAGTGGTTCGACGCGAACGAGCGCGCGATGAGTAAAGCGCGCCTCGATTTTCTTGAACGCGATCCCGTCAATGCTTTCGTCGTCAAGGGTGATAACGAGGCGTGAGCGCTCAGCGACGCTGTATCGGCTTCTGATCGCTGCCTCAATCGCCGCTTCGTCGGCGTCGCCTTTAAGCACCATCTCACCCACGCCGAGCGAACAGGCCGCTGACAGGCGATTGCGTTCGTACAAGGCGCGCCCGACCTCGAAAGTTCCAAGCACAGCAGCGAAGAACATTGGCGCGATCAGCGCGAATTCGAGGGCGGCAGCGCCGCGTTGGTCGCCGATCAGTCGCCTCGTTACTCGCTTCAGCGTGCACATATCGATCAGCGCGTCTGTACGGACATTTCCGAACGCAACGTCAGGTTCGGAATGTAGATGGCTTCGTAAGTCTTACGCGCCGACAATGTGAAATAGCTGTATGCGGGCAGATTGTTCGGGCAAATGTTTGTGCACGATGTCGCGACGCCCGTGAGCGAGCAGCTACATTTTTGCGAAATCTCCACGAAGAGATCCGTGGCTGGCCGAACGCTGTCATCGTCGCTGACGCTATATCCCGTGCCCGCGCGCAGCATCATTTCGCGTAATTCGCTTTCGCTGGTAACGCCGTTCATGGCATATTCCGCGCCAGCCCGCACAGTCTGGTCGAGCGTCATCTTTTCGGTGATGGCAAGGCCAAGATCAGCCATGACGACAAGGCCGAGCGCCAGCACCGGCGCGATGATAGCGAATTCGACGGCCGCCATACCGGAACGGGAACCGCCGAAAGCGATGAGGTAGCGTCTGAATGTCTTTATCATCTTCATGTCGTCACTCCACTATTCTGATCAATTGTCCGGTGCGCACCTCACGCGTGCCGGAGGCTGAACAATCGGTGTCGAAATCGGAACTGCCCCAGAACGTGACCGTCCCGCCAATCACCTGCGTGCACTGACCAGTCGTGAAGCTTGAATTGTTGCCGGTGAAGGTGATTTCCGAATTGGGCGAATAGATCGCACCCACGATTGAAACGCCCGCGTTGCCCGTCAGGTCGAACTCGCCGGCGCTGTCGCGGTCGCCGAAGATCGCGATGCCGCTATAGGCGCCCGAAAGCGGCGCTTGAATGTCAATCGTGGCGTTGCCGTTGACCGTTATCTCGGAGGAGCCAGACATGAAGAGCGTGACGCCCGTGCCTGTAATGGTGCGCCCGCCATTCAGTCTGAGATCGCTGTTATGAAGAATGTAAACGCCGGGTGATAATTCTACATCGCGGCTGATGGAGCCGACATTTTGGTAACAGCCCGGACTCGGGCGTGACGGATTACCGGCGTTGGTGAAGGCGTTGGCGTTCTGGCAGGTGGCGAGATCGACTGTGGGTTCCGGCACAGCGCGATACGGGTCAGCCGTAACCGGACCATTTTCGATTGGTCCCGTGCAGTCCGTGTAGGTTATCGCGCTGTGCGGGTCAGAAATGCCGCCAACGGCTGTCACGCATCCAGCGACGACGTCAACCGCGCCTCCGGTCGTTTGGATGGCCGAGGATGAAACCGAATTAGCGGCGATATCGCAACCGGTTAGCGTTACATCTGCCGCGCCGCCAGCCGCGACGGCGCCGTTAGCGGAGGGATGTAAGGAGAGAACGCATGCCGGCCGACCTGGCGAGACGAGCGCGACGGCGCTGACATTGAAGACGAGCGGCGTCTTGTCAAAAATGCTTGTGAAGTTGCGTTTGACCTCGTGATCAAGTTCGACCCGAACTGCCGAGGTGTTGCCGGCAAACGCGCCGACGGAGGGCGGCGTTGAAACCGCAATGCCAGGATCGCCGCCACCATAGCCGCCTGATTCGGCGATCGGACGGGCGATGGACTTTAATGTCGCTTCGCTGCTGACGCCTGACCGAAGCTGTGTCGCAGCCGCATGCGCCGCGGCGTCCGCCGCGTGTTGAAGCCGGCGCTAGGTCTGCTGCCAGACGCCTGCCTCTGCGCCAAAGGCGAGGCCGCCGATCAGCACGGGCAGCAAGAACGCCATTACCATGGTCGTGTTGCCGGCTGGGTCTTTGCCGAGCCGATTAGCTATTGCGCGGATATGCGCCACCGGGTTGGCCGCAATGTCATGCGGCGCTCTATCATGCGGCGCTCCGTTCTCCGGAGGTGGGTATGTCTGCGCCATTTTGATCGCCCTCGCCCTTGTCCCGGTCGCTCCATTGGGAGTTCCCGGATCCTCGGGCAGGGTCTTGCAAGCAGGTTGCCAGAAAGTAAGGAAACCTAGTTAATCAGTATGTTCAAACGAATAAAATGCGCAATCTGCGCGCATTGGCGGTGACGCTTCCCGCTATGCGCGTAAACCACGCGTTTGGCGATTTTGTTAATTTTTCATGAACTTTTTGGCCGATTGCACCTCGACAGGTGTTTTTTCCCCATGTAACTCCATCACAGGAGGGTGCGTCGGGGGGTGAGGCGCGCAAGTCCGGACAAACCTAGAGAAAGCGGGGCGGGTATGTCGTTGGCTGCGACGGTGGGCTTTGCGATGCTTGCTCTCACCATGGTTCTGGTGATCGGGCTGTTAAGGCAACTCGGGGCAAGCGATGCGGCGAAGGGATTGATGGTCCTGACCGGCGCGGTGTTCGTTCTCGTGGTTGCCGCGACCTACATCCCGGCGATCTTCCTCGGCTTTAACTAACCGACCTATCGTCGTTGCGCCGGGCCGGTAAGCCTTCAACTTCTGAACTTCGCAAATCTGCATTCGATCTGTCGCAATTTCTCAATATCGCGACTCTAATAGGCGAGTGGGGAGAGGAATTTTCGGCTGCGTGGCGAGTACGAAGGCCGGTCGCCATGGGCGACGCGCCAGCCCGTCCGTCGCCGAAAACGGATAGAGAGGGCAAATCCGGTGTTCTCGATCGCCGCTTTTCTCGGCATCGTCTCGTTAATTGCGTTGGTCGCCTTGATCGCGCTCATATTGCGTGATCTTGGCGCGGCGGGCGCGGCGAAAGCCATGCTTGCGATCATTGCAATCGGCGTAATCGTCGGGCTCCTTGGCACCTTCGTCCGCTGAAGCGCGAGCGGGGCGTTACCGAACGTAAAAACGCGCCATGGCGCGGCGCGATGTTGTGGCGCTGCGCGTGCCAATTGCAGCGAGGCTGGAACCGATTAGCATTTATAAAGCCAAACGCGCTCGTCAGGAGATCCTGCTATGTCCGCTCTCAACACCGCAACGCCCGCCTGGAAAACGCCGGATCTATTCCTCTTCGAGGAAGAAGCGGGAAAGTTTTTCTCGCGCGAGCTTGCGCCCCACGTTGAGAAATGGCGCGATCAGGGCGTTGTCGATCGTTGGGCGTGGGACAAAGCCGGCGAGGCGGGACTGCTCTGCGCTTCGATGCCCGAAGAATATGGCGGCGCGGGCGGCACCTTCGCCCATGAGCAGATTCTGATCGAGCAGCAGATCAAGGCCGGCGTCGAAGGCTTCGGCATGGGCCTGCACAATTGCATCGTCGCGCCATACGTCCTTCATTACGGCACGGAGGAGCAGAAACAGCGCTGGCTGCCGCGCCTTGCGACAGGCGAACTCGTCGGCGCCATCGCCATGACGGAACCCGGCACGGGCTCAGATCTGCAGGCGGTGCGCTCGACGGCGCTTAGATCCGGCAATCAATATGTCGTAAACGGACAGAAAACCTTCATCACCAACGGCCAGACGGCGAACTTCATCATTGTGGTGACGAAAACCGATCCTTCGGAGGGCGCCAAAGGCGTATCGCTCGTCGTCGTAGAGACCAACGGCGCGGAAGGCTTCAAGCGCGGACGAAATTTAAAGAAACTTGGCAACAAGGCGCAGGATACGTCAGAGCTTTTCTTCGACGATGTTAAAATCCCAACGGAAAATCTTCTCGGCACGGCGGAAGGGCAGGGTTTCTTCCAGTTGATGGAGCAGCTGCCGCAGGAGCGCCACCAGATTGCCGTGCAGGCGATGGCGGGTATCGAGCGCGCGCTCGAATTGACGATCGCTTACGTCAAGGAGCGGCATGCATTCGGTCGGCCAATCATGGCTTTCCAAAACACGCAGTTCAAGCTGGCGGAAGCGAAAGCCAAGGCCACAATGGCGCGCGTGTTTGTTGATTATTGTACGGATCAACTGATCGCCGGCAAGCTCGACGCCTCAACCGCGTCAATGTCGAAGATGCTGCTGACCGATCTCGAGAACGACATCATCGACGAATGCCTCCAGCTCTTCGGCGGCTATGGCTATATGGATGAGTACCCCATTAGCCGGATGTATGCCGACGCGCGCGTGCAACGGATCTATGGCGGCACAAACGAGATCATGAAGCTGTTGATTGCACGGACGCTCTGACAGCGCGCGGGCTCGCCCCGCGCGGCGGGTGCTGCCCGACGACGGTTTATTAGCTCGCGTTCTGAAGTCGTGAAGTTCTTCCCTTGCGCTGCTCTAGGTTAGGTCAAAGGCAAAACGCTGAGCGGCATCGCGTTGTCGAGCCCTCCGCTTGATGGCTCGTGCAAGGGGTCTGGCTCACGCGAGTTTGATCACGTTCTTGTAATGTTTCGCGGTCGCAAAGTCGGCGTCCAGGCTGAAAAAAAATTATCGAAAAAGTTATCCCCCACCCCCCGCGGCGGGCTTACCATTGCTCAAGACCTGAGGAGCGATGAAACCAATGCCGCCAGCCGCCTTCACCCGTGTAGATCTTGCGCCGTGCGAGCGCAGGTCGGCCGGTCTGGCGCGAGGTCGATCCACTGTGTCCATTGCGTCCACAGTGGATCGCCGCGAGGCCTATTCGGCGGCGCCTGCCAGGACGCTTTCCCCGGTAAAGCGTAATTCAGCCCCGCCTTCTGGCGCGACATCCTCGTCTCCGTGGAAATCTTCAAGGAGGCGGTCAACTTCCTCCGCCGTCACACGGGCGTCTCCGGCGGCAAAACGGGCGAGCCGATCGGCAAGCGTCGCCTTCTGGCGGGCGAGCTTCAGGGCCGCGAACTCATCATACAGCCGAGCGGAAATCACCACGCCCGCCCGGCGGCCGTTGCGGATGATCGCCACCGGCCCGTCGCGCGCGGCGTCCAGCACCGCGCCCAATCTCTGTTTTGCTTCGCGCGCCGCGAATAAGCGCATATCAGTCTCCATCGTCTCCAATTCGCCCACGCGGTCCATTGTGGATCCGCGCAAGGGGTGGGGGACAGACCCAGCCGCAGCTGGGACAATGGACCGGTCTGAGCTTGTCAATGCCAACTTGAAGGACCAGGTATGGTCAACCCACTTGTGTGCCTCTTCTCTGCT
>CAZSBU010000146.1:0-6891 GCA_964605055.1 uncultured Caulobacterales bacterium
TATACGTTGGTCAACGCGCCGGCGCAGCGATTCTGTTCGACAATCGGCACATGTTTGAACGCCGCTGCATGCAAGACGATTTCCGGACGCACCTCGGCGAACAGCTTGCGCAGATATTCAACGCGGCAAACATCCGTGAGCGAAGTTAAAAGCGTCTTGCCGAAACCGGCCTCGCGCATCTCCATCTCAATTTGATAGAGGTTGAATTCGGCGTTATCGACGAGCGCCAGTAACTCCGGTTCGAATGTTGCAGCTTGTCGGGCGAGTTCTGATCCGATCGTGCCACCAGCGCCGGTAATCAGGACGCGCTTGCCATTGATCAGCTTTCGCGCCGCGCGCTGATCAATACGTCGCGGCGGGCGGGGCAGAAGCGCGGCCAGATCGGCGTCGAATTCACTGCGTCGGGCCGATACTGCACGCGAAGACGCGCTCGCCGCGCCAGGATTGCGACGCCGCCTTGCGAACATCGAATGAAACATGAGCCGCCCTTTCCTGCCGCCGCCCTCACCATGAGGGTCCCCGATCCGGCTAGCCGACGCGGAGCGATTTCAGCCGCCCTCAAGCCGCCTGAAACTCCACCTCAAAATAATATCCCGGGCGGATGACGGTTCCAACCCGGCGGGATGTATTACAATTTGCTCACACGAGACCGGCGCGCCGCCCAGACTTCCGCCGCCTTGGCCGCAGTAAACGGAGCGCTCAATCGACAGCCCTGGGGCATTGCAGCGAAACCGCCAGCCTTCCCGATTCGACAAGGCAATAATCACGGATCTGCCATCGCGCGCCATCGACGCCTTGACGCTCGGATGCAGATGGAAGCGCAGCCGCCACGCAGACGCGAGCCCTTGTGGCGGTGCGACAAGACGATCCTCGCCGCGCAGGTCATCACCGGATCGTGATAGAAAGAATCGTCGCAAATGACGCGACGGCCCGTCCGCCTCGCCAAGTAGCCGTTCGATTTCGAGGAGCTGGCCCATGTCGTCTTCGAGCCGCTGGTGAGCAAACATCGCCGCCTTTGAGAGCGCGGCGAGCGCCCCTGGCGGCTCCGCCGACAAAGTTGAGTGGGCTGCCGGCTGGCGCAGGGCGGCCGCCCATTCCGGCGAGAGACGCTTGCCGCTGCCGCAATTGACGACCAGCCGCGCACGACCGGAAGAGAAGTGAAAGGCGCCGGCGCCGTGATAGCCGAGCCCGCCCGCAAGCGGCGGCTTCGTCGCGCCGATGTCGACAATGAGCGCGCTGCGTCCGGCCTCGATGCGCTGATAGCCGCTGTAGCGCGCAAAGCCCGCAGGCTCGGAGTCGGTCTCGACTCCAGCGATTGCAGCGGCAACCGCTGCGCCGTCGCTCTCGCCGCCGCCATTGAAGACTGCGAGCCCGCCATCGCCGACGCGAAACAGACGAAGGTGCGCTGCGGCGCGTTCGGCCGCATGTTTAAGAAAACTCGGGGCTGGCATGCGCCGCGACTCGATCGCGGCAAGCGCATTCTGCAGACGGATGACAATCTCGAGCTGGATGACCGGGTTGCGGCTGATGTGGCCGCCATCCGGACGTAATTGTAACCGCAGTTCACGCCGCAAGAGCTCGACGCCGCGCTCTGCAGGCTCCTCGCATCCCGGCAAGCAAAGTCCGCTGATGCATAGCGCCAGTGCGGTCATCAACCGGTCTGCGCTGTTCTGGGCGCGATGGCCGACGCGCGCGAGGTGGCGCGTCTGTCGCGCCATCGACGTCAGCATGCGGCTGCGCCAGAGCGCATCGCTGCGGGCGAGGATGAAATGCCCCCGCCGGCACAAATTTATGAGGCGTTCGCCGGTCGTGTACGGCTCCCATGATTCCGGCGACCATTTCTCATGCGCGGCAAGCCAGCCGTCGGCGAGAATGCGCGCGGCCTGAGCGCCGCGTTCGCCAAGCGCTGGAAGATGCCGCAACCAGACGAACTGATGGAGGAACGCATGCGCTTCGCCCTCGCGCGGCGCCAACGCCCAGATGCGCTCCAACTCACCTGCGCTGTCGATGGATTCAAGTCCCGCGTCGATCCGGCCCTGGACAATCGCCTCGGCGAGCGACTTGTCGGAGACGAATGGATCAGCCGGCTGGAAGCCGATGCGGTCGGGCGCCGGGCCCCGCAGACCCGCCTGATAAAACAGGCTCTCACCCCATGCGCGCTGCATGCGGTCGACGACGCCGGGCGCCTGATCGCGGCTGTCGGTTGCTATCCTTTTTACAAAACGCGCAGACAAGGTTTTAAGCCCTCCCTCGCAGCGCCGCGATGTTCTCGCGATAAGCCGCCCGCCCGCCCTTGAACGCGGCTGAACCCGCCACGATCACCTCAGCGCCCGCGCTGACGGCGGCAGGCGTCGTATCGGCGTTCAGCCCGCCATCGACTTCAAGCAGTACCGCGCGGCCGGTGCGGTCGATGAGGGCGCGCACCGCCTCGATCTTGCGCAGTTGCGAGGCGATGAACGCTTGGCCGCCGAAACCGGGGTTGACGCTCATGACCAGCACCAGATCGACATCGTCGATCACAGCCTCAAGCGCCGAGACGGGCGTTCCCGGGTTGAGCGCCACCCCTGGCTTGACGCCAGCGGCGCGGATCGCCTGCAGCGTACGGTGGAGATGGGGTCCGGCTTCCGGGTGAACGGTAAGGATGTCGGCGCCTGCAGCGGCGAATTCCTCAATATACGGATCAACCGGCGCAATCATCAGGTGGACGTCAAACGGCAAGGAAGAGGCGCCCCGGATCGCCTTCACGACCATTGGCCCGATCGTTAGATTCGGCACAAAATGTCCGTCCATCACATCGACATGGATGAAGTCGGCGCCAGCCGCAGTGATGGCTGCTACTTCCTCGCCGAGCCTTGCAAAGTCGGCGGACAAAATTGACGGGGCGATGAGCGGGCGGCGCATCATAAGGTCGTATCGTGATGCGCCTTCATCGCGCAAGGCGCACACACGCGCGATCAGAAGTCTTGTGTCGGTTATTGGATCAGGCGCGCAACCGGACGGCATAAAGAATTAGCCCCGCGTATCCAGTGGGATGCGCGGGGCTTATTTTTGCCGGTGCAGGGCAGGCAGGCATGAAGGCAGTCAGCGGGCAGGCGTTAATTTCGCGGTAGCAGACGACTTCTCTCGTCGCGACCATTTCAAGTACCGTGCGCCGCCAATCTGGCCGAAATAAGGCGCAATTGGCTCGATGTTTGGTTAACCACTTGTTTCTAATGTCCGAACAGTCGCCGTTTAGCCGCGGTTAGTCGCGATTCTGTTCCATTCCGGAACGGCGGGGTTGCGGACGCACGCGCGCAACGACGCTGGCGAGCGCAGCGCGCGATTTCTGGAACCCGAACAGAGCGAGCGTCGCCAGCGAGGCGCCGACCAGCAACCCGCCCGTCCATTCTGAGTCGAGAAGCCAGACGCCCGTGAAGGCGAACAATGCGCCGGCAGCGAGAAGCAGCCCAAACCGAACAGGCGACATCACGGCGCCAGCAACGGCGCGAGCCGCAGCGACGGGCGCTCTTGCTACAGCCGCTGCAGTTCGCGCAATAACAGGCCCTGCGCTGGAGATTGACGCCGCGACGTTGCGCCATCCAATCAGCCGCGTCAGCAATGCGAGAACGCCGGCGGCGGCGGCCCAAAGCGCCATTTTTCGCCCGGAAACAGGCGCTGTCGCCGCGTCAATCGCCGCATCGGCCGCTACAGCTTGGGGCGCATCGACGAGGTAGGTGGGCGCAGTCGCGGGCGGGCCAAACTCAGGCGCCGACGCTGCATGCGCCGCTCCGCCAATGACCGCGCCAGCCGCCGCAACAGAGGCGGCAGCAAGCAGCAGGCCTTTAAGGCGGGGCTTTGCGGGCCGTAGGTTTCCTGAACGCAAAAAGCGGTTCATCTGCAATCTCCTGTCATCGACCCCCTATATCGGGCGGGAGACGGCCTCTATCAAGGAGCGCCATACCCCGCCGCCCCTGACAGGGGGACCCGCTCGCTACGCCAAAATCGAGGTGAAAGATGGAAAGACGACCGCTTGGACGCACCGATCTGAAGGTTCCGGCATTGTGCCTTGGCTCGATGATGTATGGCGAGCAAATCGACGAGGCGGAAGCCTTCCGGCAGATGGACGCGTGCCTTGATCGCGGTATCGATTTCATCGACACGGCCGAGTTGTACACCATTCCGCCAAAGCCCGAGACGCAAGGCGAGTCCGAGCGCATCGTCGGGCGGTGGATGCGCCAAAGGGGCGTGCGCGACCGGATAATCCTCGCCACCAAGGTTGCGGGCCGCTCGCCGATGACATGGGTGCGCGACGGCGAAACGCGGCTCGACGCCCGCCAGATCAAGATGGCCGTGACGCGCAGCCTTGAGAATCTGCAAACGGATTATATCGACCTCTATCAATTGCACTGGCCTGACCGCGGCGTGCAGCTGTTTGGCGGGGCGCTTTATGGCTATCGCCACTACGAAGAGCCGGGCGTGCCGTTCGCCGAAACGCTCGGCGCGCTGAACGATCTCGTGAAGGAAGGAAAAATCCGTCACATCGGCGTCTCCAACGAGACCCCCTATGGCGTGATGGCGATGCTGAAACTTTCCGAGACCGCCGGACTTCCGCGCATTCAGTCAATCCAGAACGGCTATAACCTCGTCAACCGCACCTTCGAAATGGGATTGGCGGAAATCGCGCATGAGGAACATGTAGGCCTCTTGGCTTATTCTCCAATCGCGCAGGGCGTGCTGACGGGCAAATATCTGGACGGCGCAAAGCCGCGAGGCTCGCGCGGGGAGATGTTTGGCCGGCTCGGCCGCTACGAGACGCCCGCCGCCGACCGCGCCATCCGTGGCTATGTAAAGCTTGCCGAACGCTTCGGCGTAGATCCCGCCGCGTTCGCGATGCAGTTCGTGACAACGCGAAAATTCGTCACGTCGAATATCTTCGGCGCCCGGACGATGGAGCAGCTTGGCGTTATTTTCGACTCGCTTGACGTTGTCTGGACCGAGGAGATGGAGAAGGCCGTGAACGATCTTCACGCCGAAGCGCCGAACCCCTGTCCCTGAATTTTCTCTTTGCGCCGCAGTGGCGCATTGAGGGCGACCGCCCCGGCGATGACGAACAGCGGCGCAAAGTTCAAATGCGTGAACGCTGCGTGGATCTGGGAATGGTTGGAGAGAATTTCCAGCCATACTAGCGGCGCCGCAACGATGGCGACGAGCGCTGGATCACCCCGGACAAGAGCTACGACCCGCTGGCGACGAGTGCGCGTCGACAGGGGCGCGACGATAAAGGCGAGCGCCGCAACCGGTCCCCAGAGGGATTTTAGCGCGGCGATATTCGCCCAGAGGGCCGCGCCCGGCGTATATCCATCGACAAGCTCTGTTTCGCCGCGCAGCCGGAAGGCGGCCGCCGACAGCGCGTCGCTAAAAGCTTCAGGCCCGACGACGCTCGCTGCGATGGCGACCTTTGCGAACCAAAGACCCGCCCAGCCTGCGCCCCAGAACAGCGCCAGAAAAAACAACCGGGCAAGCGCCGCCCGCGGCGGCTCTTGATCCCGATAGAGATGATCGACCAAAGCGGCGAGAGCAAATACAAGCGCTGGGGCCGTCAGGAAATCGAAAAACGCCGTCAGTGCGCCGATGAAGAAAAATCCGAGAAGCGGGGCTTGCGACCCTTCCCGCCTCCCGGCAAGCCAGATAGCGGCGCCGATCATGGCGAGAAACGTTGCGGCTTTGGTCGCGACGACAATGAACCCAAGCGCGTTGAGAACGAGGAAGGGCACGGCAAAAGCGATGAGGAGCCGCGCGTTGAAATCTCGCCCGATGCGCCACAGCAAAGCGCCAAACGTCGTCACGCCGAGCGCGAAGAGCAGCCCTCGCATGTCGTTATAGTTCAGCACCGAGAGGACTGGCCGGGCGATCGTTGCGTACCCGTGCCAGTAGCGGAAATAGTCGCGCGGCGGCCCCGCTTCGCCGGTCTTTAGCCAGTGCAGGAAGTCCTCGCAGCCATAAAGGCTCTGCGCTCGCACCGTTCGCTGGAGAAGATTTTCCTGTCCCGACGGCCGCGCATACAACCCGACGCTTAGCCCGATGCATTCGGTGTCGGCGTCGATGACCCGGCCATTGTCAGCGCGGCGGTCAAGAAGCACCCGCTCCTGCGCGAGAATATTTTTCCGGATCGGTTCGTTCGGGAGCGCCGTCGCCGCGATTATCAGGGCGAGGAATAATCCGGCAAGCGCCGGGTAGAGCGCGATCGCCGCGGCGGCCTTGCGAGTAACCTCGCGCGCCGCGATCCCGCGCCTTTTCATGGCGCGTCACTTTCGCCGGGAGCTGGCGCGCGCAAATAGGCAAGGCGTTTCGTTTCAGCAAAATGCTGGGCCTGCGCATCGAGAATGGCGCCAGCGAGAAACAATAAAAGCGCGCCGATTAATATCCCGATGGCGACAATCAATGTCGGGAAGCGCGGCACAAGTCCCGTTTCCAGATAGGTGAGGACGATAGGCGTCAGCACCCCGATGCCGACAAGCGCCGCAATGGCGCCGAGCACGCCATGGACAAGTCGCGGGCGGTGCAACCGGAGGAACTTCAGCATGCGTCTGAAAATACGCAAGCCATCGCGCCAGGTATCGAGTTTGCTCTCGCCGCCTCCGGCGCGCGCGCCGTAAGCCGTCTCGATTTCGCTGCACGGCACCCGCAAAAGCGCCGCATGGGCCGACATCTCGAGTTCAATTTCGAAACCCGCGGCGCGCGAGGGAAAACTCTTCACGAACCGCCTCGAGAACACGCGAAATCCGCTGAGAATATCCGTGAAGTTCGAACGGAAAAATCTCCGGAAGATAAAGCTGAACGCCCGGTTGCCGAGCGCGTGACCGGTACGGTAGGCGCCCTCATGCGCGGCTGCGCGCACGCCGACCAGCGCCA
>CAZSBU010000147.1:0-3401 GCA_964605055.1 uncultured Caulobacterales bacterium
CCGTAAAGGATGATGATCCACGAAAAAACGCCGATGGTCTTGATGTCGATGCCGTCGTTCGTGAACCAGGCGTTGAGCGTGCCGGTGATCAGCACGTAAGGAAGCCCGGCGGCGAAACCCAGTACGAACAAGGCGCGCGCCTTTGGGCGGCCGAGCGCGCGGAACGACTCCTTCCAGCCGGGCGTCCGCAGCGCCGCAGGGTTCGCTTTGGCCGCGCTCGGGTTGGCGGACGCGGAAAGGGCAGAGGCGATCGGGGCGGCGGCGGGCCTGTCAGCGCTCATCGACATGCATCCTGGTCAGCGGGAATCATGGGCGGCGGATATTCGTGCGTAAAGACTGTTTAGCCCGCTTCGTGTCGAGAAGAAGGCCCGCTTTCGTCGGCAAAAAAATCGAGGGGGCGCTGGTCAGGACGCAGCGTGCAAGGACGGGCGAGCATTGGCTGGCTGGGCCGCGCGCGACGCGTCGCCCCATTTTGTGAGCATGGCGTCGAGGTCCGCCGGATCGAACGGCTTGGCGAGGAAGTCGTCCATGCCGGCGAGCATGCATTTCTGGCGATCGGCTGGCATGGCGTTGGCGGTAAGCGCGACGATCGGCAGTTCGCGCGCCGGCCCGTCTAGCGCCCGGATGCGGCGCGTCGCCTCCAGCCCGTCGACCTCAGGCATATGCATGTCCATGAGGATCAGATCGAAGGCGCCTTGCGCGGCGGCGCGCACGGCCTCGGCGCCATTGCCGGCGACCTCGACGCGATGCCCGGCGCGCTTGATGAGGGCCGTCGCCAGCACGGCGTTGATCTGATTGTCTTCTGCGAGGAGAATCCGCAATGCGCGCAAAGGACGCCGGGCCAGCGTTGCGTCGGGATTGGCGAGCGGCGGCTCCACGCCGGGATTGCGCGCCACCTCGCGCATCAGCGTCGTCTGGCGGATGGGTTTGACGAGATAGCCGTCGAAGCCCCGGTCACGCAGGGCAGCGATGGCAGACCGCGCCGTCGGTGGAATGAGAACAAGCGCGCGTTGCGCCGTCTGCAGCGCATCTTCGTCGAGCTTGTGAGCGATGTCGTAATCGCAGAGCAACATGGCGCCTCTCGCCTCGGTTAGCGCCGTCTGCGCTTCGCCTGCCGACCGCGCAAAAAATATCCGGTCCGCGCCGAAGGATCGCAGGTGCAAACGCAAGGCGCGGGCAAGTATCGCCGAGCGCGTAGCGACAACGACAGTCGGCGTCGACAGACGCGCAGCCGCCGGGATCTCGGCGGCCGCCTCGGTTATCGCGCTAAATAGAAAGACGCTGCCTTTGCCGGGGCGACTGCGCACCTCGATGTCCCCGCCCATGGCGCGCGCAAGGCGCCGCGAAATGGCGAGGCCAAGCCCTGTTCCTTGCGACCGGCGCGCAGCAATATCGTCGGCCTGCGCGAACTCGTCGAAAATCCGCGCCCGATCGCGGCGAGAAATGCCGACGCCCGTGTCGCGCACGGACACCACGAAAAGCATGCGCCCGTCACCGCCGTTGCGTACGCGCGCCTCGAGACAAACGCCGCCATGATCAGTGAACTTCACGCCGTTGCCGGCCAGATTGATCAACACCTGCCGCAAGCGCGCCTCGTCGCCAAAAAGTCGGCGAGGGGTTCTCGGGTCGAGGTAGCTCGCGATCTCTATGCCCTTCTCGCCGGCGCGCGGGGCGAGGAGCTCCGTCACGCCTTGCAAAAGAGTGGAGGGATCGAACGGCGCCAGTTCCAGATCCAGCCTGCCGCCGTCCAGCTTCGAGAAATCGAGAATATCGTTGATCAGGGCAAGGAGCGATGCGCCGGACTGGCGGACCGCTTCCACATAAGAGCGCTGATTGAGCGACAGGTCCGTCTCCAGCAGCAATGACGACATGCCCAGAATGCCGTTTAGAGGCGTGCGCATCTCATGGCTCATCGTCGCGAGAAACCGCATGCTTGCCGGCGAGGGCGCCGCCGCGTCAGCGTCATCGAGGCTTGCCGGCGCTGTGGGCGCGTCTTGAATGGCGGGCTGCACCTTGCCGCCGTAAAGACGCTCGCCGCCGTCGAGGATCGTCAAGTCCCAGACGATCGTAAAGCGGCCGCGCGCAAGCTCCGCCGCCGTTCTGAACGATCGACGCGCACCAATGCTATCGAGATCGCCGGGCGGGCCGTCCGGCGCGAAAACGCGACCATGCCAGTCGACCGGGGGCGCGCCGAACAGCTCTGCGAAATGACGATTGACGAACCGAATGCGGTCGTCGCGATCGCATAGGACCAGAAGCTCGCCCGGCTCGGAAACCTGTGACGCGATAGCCGGCATTGATGCGAAGCCCCTGCGAATAAGGAACCCGCAATTTGCGCCCGGCGCCTGAACATTCTGTTAGGCGTAATGGTTAACCGCACGGCAATTCGCCGATTTACCCATTCGGGCCCCGCCGAATTTTCCCGGCCGCGTTCGGCCGCGGCGCTCCTGGGCGCGCCGCCGAGGTCGTTGAATCGTCGCAATGATCGCTTATGTCTCAATCGTTGGGCGTGGGGTTCAGGAGGGGGCGGACAGATGGCTACGACGCGCTTGAGATCGCAGCGGATCGGCTTCTTCGCGGCTTTGCTTTTCGCTGGAGCCCTGATGGCCGCCGTCGGCGCCAGCGGCCAGACCTCTAACGGCCAGACCTCTGACAGCCCCGAGACCGAGCAGGCGCCGCCAGACGCCGGCGATGATGGCGTTTTGGACAGCGCCGCGACGCAATCAGGCCCCCGCAGCGCTGTCGTCCTTTCCCTGACCGGCGCTGTGACGCCAGCAAACGCTCGCTATCTGGCGCGGGAAATCGCCCGCGCGGACGCTGACAATCGCCAGCTTGTGGTCATTGAAATCGACACGCCCGGCGGGCTCGTCGACTCGATGAAGACGATCATCAAGGCGATCCTGGCGTCTGACACGCCTGTGGCCGCCTATGTCTCCCCGCAGGGCGCCCGTTCGGCGAGCGCGGGGCTTTACATCATGTATGCGGCGCATGTTTCGGCCATGGCGCCCTACACGAATACGGGGTCCGCGACGCCGGTTGATATCGGCGGCAGCCCTTCCCGGGATAATCCCTTTGAGCGGGACACCCCGGCAGGCGACAAAGAGGGCGGAGCAAAGAACGGCGACGACGCGGCGGAGCGCGAAGAAAGCGTGCCTGCTGAAGCCGCGCCGCCTGCGCCAACCAGCGACCAATCCTTGCGGGCGAAGGTCATCAACGACGCCGTCGCCTATATTCGCTCGCTGGCGGTAGAGCGGGGCCGAAACGCCGATTGGGCGGAGGACGCTGTCCGTGACGCCGTATCCGTCACCGCGCGGGAAGCGCTGGAATTGGGCGTGATCGATCTCATAGCCGACGACCTCAATGATTTGCTGACCCAGATCGACAGGCGCACGGTTGAGACG
>CAZSBU010000147.1:3411-6864 GCA_964605055.1 uncultured Caulobacterales bacterium
GATCCGAATGTCGCCGTCATCCTGATGTCGCTGGCGACGACGGGGATTATCATCGAAATGTGGAACCCGGGATCGATCTTCCCGGGCGCGCTGGGGCTGACCTGCCTCGTTTTCGGCCTTTACGCCTTTCAGGTCCTGCCGTTCATCTGGCTCGGCGCGGTGCTGATGGGAATCGGCGCGATCCTCATACTGATTGAGGCCTACACGCCCGCCTTCGGCCTTGCGGGCCTCGCGGGCCTCGCGCTGTTTGGCGTCGGCATCTATTTGCTCTTCCCGCCCGGCTTTGAGGTCTCGCCGATTGTGATTGCATCAATCCTGATCTTGGCAGGCGTTTTCCTCGGCCTCATCCTTGTTGCGCTTGTCTCCTCACGCAGCCACGGGCCGCTGATCGGAGCAGAAGCCATCCGCCGCAGAGAGGGTATCGTGGACGACTGGGACGGGCGCGAAGGGCATGTCATCGTCGAGGGCGAGCGCTGGCGCGCACGTTCTGAGAAACCGCTCAAAAAGGGCGATCGCGTCAGGGTCGTGGAAATCGACGGGCTCGTCCTCGTCGTCAGGCTCGCGAAGGCTCCGGGTTTGCTAAGCGGCCTCGGTCCGAAAGAGGCGCACGCGGAGGCATGAGATTGGCCCTCGGGTTCGGCAATTTTTGGGAGCGCGTCCGGTGGACTGGTTAGGCGAGGATGCGGCGCGCATGGCGCTCGGGCTTATCGCCATTGGCGCCGTCATCGTTGTCGCGGCCCAGATTTTCGGCTTCTTTTTTCTTCGCGAGCGCACGCCGTTTCGGGTCGGCGGCCCGCTAGCAGGCGCCGCAGGCCGAGTGACTGAATGGCAGGGTCAGGAAGGGTTCGTCATGGTGGAGGGCGAATCCTGGCGGGCGGCGTCGCGCGATCCGCTCCAGACGGGAGATGCGGTGATAGTAAAGACAACGCGGGGGCTGACCCTCGATGTATTGAAGTCCAACGGCGCCTGACGGCGGCCGCAACAGCAAGAGGAACAGGTTGATGGAAGGGTTGAGCATTCTTGGTTTCCTGCTCTTTGCGGTCATTTTCATCGCGACGAGCGTTTTCAAAGTCCTGCGCGAGTACGAAAAGGCGGTCGTCTTCACCCTCGGACGGGTTGGGCGGCGCGCGGCGGGGCCGGGGATCGTGATCATTATTCCCGTCATCCAGCAAATGCGCCGGGTCGACATGCGCACGCTTGTCCATGACGTTCCCTCGCAGGACGTCATCAGCCGCGACAACGTTTCCGTGAAAGTGAACGCCGTGATTTATTACCGCGTCATCGATGCGGTGCGCGCGGTCGTTCAGGTCGAGAACTATCAGAGCGCGACCAGCCAGCTCGCCCAGACGACATTGCGATCCGTGCTCGGCAAGCACGAACTCGATGAAATGCTGCAGGAGCGCGAAAAGCTCAATCGCGACATCCAGGAAATCCTTGACACCCAAACTGAGTCCTGGGGCATCAAGGTGTCTAATGTCGAGATCAAGCACGTTGATGTCGCGCCCGAAATGATCCGCGCCATCGCTAAACAGGCCGAGGCTGAACGGGAGCGTCGCGCCAAGGTCATCTCGGCCGAAGGCGAGCAGCAGGCCGCCGCCAAGCTGGCCGAGGCGGCGGAGATCCTTGCCACGTCGCCGGGCGCAATGGAGCTTCGGTATCTCAGTTCCTTGCAAGAGATCGCCACCGACCGCTCGAACACGATCGTGTTCCCGTTCTCGCTGAAGGACGTCACGAGAGCGATCCGCGGCGAGGCTTAACCGCCGATTAACCGAAAGTACTCAGTAGTCTGACCGGCCGCCAGAACCCCTGGCGGCCGTCGCCGTATACGCTGTGGGGAAAATGCAACAGAGAGCAAAGTCCGCCGTAATAGCGTCCTTTTGACTAAGCGGGCCCTGCCGGGACCGCTAGCGCCTTCCCGGCGCGATGCGTAAACTACGACAAAATAATAACAACGCGGCGCTCGCTGTTCCGTTCAACAAGCCGCAGCTTACAGGGAGGATACCGATGAACTCACGCCTTTTGGCGAAAGCGTCAGCTTTCGCGCTTGCCGCCGCTGTCGGCGCGCCGCAATTCGCCCTCGCCCAGACCGCGTCCGACGACCAGATCATCGTTACGGGCTCGTTCATCAAGCGGAAAGCTCAAGGCGACCTGCCGTCGCCGCTCGAGACCGTTGACGCCGCCGCAATCGACGCCATCGGCGCCCAGAACATCGCCGACATCACGCAAACGCTAACGATCAACACCGGCGCGCAGAACAACCCGGACGCCTTTACCCAGAACCAGACGACCGGTACCTCGAACATCAACCTACGCGGCCTTGGCGTCGGCTCGACGCTCGTCATCCTGAACGGCAAGCGCCAGGTGCTGACCGCGGCGACCACCAATGACGGCGTGTCTTTCGTAGACACGGCCTCGCTCGTGCCGCTGATCGCCGTCGACCGGGTCGAAATCCTGAAAGACGGCGCATCGGCGCTGTACGGTTCAGATGCCGTCGCGGGCGTCGTCAACTTCATCACGCGCGAGGATTACGACGGCGTTCTGTTGTCTGGCGATTATCTGACCCATCAAAGCGAGGGCAGTTACAACGAGTTCAATATTCAGGGTCTCGTCGGCAAGACTTTCGACCGGGGCTCGGTCATGGCGGCGGTAAGCTATCTTGAGCGCACGGCGCTAACGACCGAGGAGCGCCGCCTGTCGCGTCCGCAAGACGACACGTCTGCGCTAGGCAATCCGGGCGCGTTCTTCGCCGTTCCGGGCGCCCCTGCCGGCGCGCCGACGATCGATCCCGGCTGCGCCGCCAACGGCGGCTTCCCGCTGCCGGCCAGCGCCGCCGCAGCGCCGCTGCTGCCGCTCGGCATCGGGTTTTGCGGATTCGATTTCGGCGATTTCTTCAATCTGGTGCCGGAAGAACAGCGCCTCAACATCTTCGCACAAGGCAAGCTGAACCTGACCGACAACATCACCTGGAGAGTTGAAGGTGGCTACGCCGACAACCAGGCGTCGCGCGGCAACTCGCCGACTTTCCCCTTCCTCCAGCTTGGCAGCGCGGTCGTGCCGGGAGCGGCGCTTGCGGGCTTTGGCGTGACGCCGAACCCGTTCAACATCTTCCCGGGCGATCCGACCGTCGTCTTTTTCGGTCGCGCCAGCGGCAATGGCGGCGAGGTCTCGCCAAACCTGACGTCGACCGAAACTTGGCGCATTTCCACAAGCCTCGGCGGCGATTTCGAGTTCCTGCCGAACGGCGCTTGGGAAATCTCATTCACCCGCGCCCGGAATAACTTCGTCGTGCAAACGGAAGACACGGTAACCGACCGCTTCCAATGCGCGCTTTCAGGCTTTTCCTCGATCCCGGCGATCCCGGGCCTGACTGGCGGCACGAACTGCTCGGCGACCAACCCCGATCTGACGGCGAACGGCTCGGCGATCCCGGCGGCGGGCACGTTTTTCAACCCG
>CAZSBU010000148.1:0-6859 GCA_964605055.1 uncultured Caulobacterales bacterium
CCTCTGCTCCCAAAGCAGATGCGCTACCAGACTGCGCTACGCTCCGATCTCGATGTTGGTATTGGACAAAGCCTGCCGGCGTGTAAATAGCAAGATTTTGGCGCGGGCGGCCTACCCGTAATATTTACCGCCGCCGGAAAAGCGGATGCTGGACCCGGTCGCCCTCGGAGATGCCAAGACGGGCGAACGTGCCCGCGTTGACTTCAAGGACGGCGATGACCGGCACGCCAGAGGAGATGCTTTCAAGCGACTGGGGCGTCGTATCCGCTGCGATCCGGCGGATCGTCCCCGTCTCATCTATAAAGGCTATGTCGAGGGCGAGCAGGGCATTTTTCATCCACATCGAGCGCGGCTCTGGCTGGTCGCCAAAATCAAACAGCATGCCCGCGTTCTCGGCGAGGTCCGTTCGAAACATTAGGCCGACCCGCCGCTCCTCTTCCGTGTCGGCAAGCTCAACTTCAAAACGGTGTGAGCGGTCGCCAGAGACGATCGTCAGCAAATCCGACGACGACTGCGCCGCACCCTTGTCGGACGTCCCCACTGCCGGCGCGCTGCATGCAACACCGACAAGCGCGATAAAAGCAATGCAGACGGACAGCATTGAGCGCGAAATCATCAAAACCCTGAACATGATATCAGCCGCCATCGTACGTTGTTACGACGGCCTGACCCGACGTTGACGAAATCATCTAGTTTTCAGGGTCTGGGCGCAACTCAATTGCCAAAAGCCCTTTAGCGCCCTCCGCGTAAGACGCCTGTACGCGTTGGCCTTGCATCAGTTCGCCCATGCCGCTGCGACGTAGCGTTTCCATGTGAACGAAGATGTCTTCGGTGCCGTCCCCACGGGTGAGAAAGCCGAACCCCTTGGCGCGATTGAACCATTTTACCGTCGCACGCGTGAATGCGCCGGCGGGAGTCTGGCTGAGCGGGGCCGTCAGAGTTGCTGCGCTTGTCGCAGTAGTGTCATCAACTTCGAGTATTTTCAACGCTTGAAGCCCTTTGGCGCGACGAACGACTTCGCACGTCAAGGTCGAACCTTCCCGGGCGACGGCAAGGCCCGCTTCGCGGAGACACGTTGAGTGAACCAGGATATCGCCGGTCTGCGAATCGGTCATCAGAAATCCATAGCCCTTGGTAGGATCGAACCATTTGACGATCCCCTGCAGGGTAAAGCTTGCTTCATCGACGTCTGTTTCTGCATTGAGTTCCGGCGTGCGGCGTACGCCACGCGTCGGCTCTGACCGATGACGATCGGCGCCCAGTCGATTTGCCCTGTCAGTTTCCGGCGTTTCCACCATGTCCGCCCTCTTCCCCATAAACGGCGTTCGTTAGCCGACCGCCGTGGAGCGACCCGCCCGAAGCCTTATTTGTCGCGCCCTGCCCCGCAATGCGCGTAAGCGGCGAGTTTACCATATTTTCACGCACTGAATAGGAGAACATTTTCAGACGGGTGTAGCGGCGTGGCTCCCGATCTGGCCTCCCAAGCGATCAGCAGGGACTACACGGAGCCGCGAGATTCGAGATCCTGCAGGAATTTGGCGACCAGCAGCAGGAAAACGTCGAAATCTGACTCGACGTTGCGCAGGGTGACGCCGCCCGCGGCGTTCCGGTCCATCTGGATGGCGACGTCGCCGTCGCGATCCATATAGGCCCTGCCGAATTTCACTTCGCTATTGAATTTGCTCAGGAATCCGTGGCCGGACGAACCCAGCGTCACGCCTTCGAGATAAGTAATATACGAGACGTCGGCGTCGGGGCCGGCGATTGCGACCAGCACTTTCTGTTCGCCGACATAGACGATCAGCATGTTCGACTGAAAATCCTCGACCGCATAGCCCTGATCGCTGAGGGCCTTGGCGATCTCGGCCTTGCTGAGGCCGGCTGCCGCAGCCGGCGCAACGGTCAGCGCGAACGCCAGGGCTGCCCCGATCATGAAAAACGGTAATCTGCGCATCGACCGCCCCCTCGACGTTCCCTGGGGGCCAGACGCCCGGCCCCGCTCATTGCGAGTGGTTAATACACCGGAAAAATTCCGGAAGATCAATCGGAGCAGGCTTGCCGACTGCATGCATCCGGCGGTTTCGCCGCTGAATTTGCGCAGCAATATGGACGCGGCGCTGGCAATGGTAGGCCCTAGGGGAGTCGAACCCCTCTTTTCAGGTTGAAAACCTGACGTCCTAACCGATAGACGAAGGGCCCAAGCGCGGCATGGCCGGCTATGGCAGGGGCGCTGTATAGGCGAGGACGAACGAATGGCGCAAGCGTTTCTTGCCATCTCTTCACTCCGCAAATGCCGCATCGACGATTTGCAATTGCCCGGCCTCGCCCCCGCGCCAGTCGTCGCGTCGCACCTCGCCGACAACATGCAGCCGCCGCCCAGAGCGGAGAAATTCCCCGATTGCTTCGCCTTCGGCGCGAAAGGCAATGGCCGCAACCTTTTCGCCTGTCTCTGATCGCAGGGCGCAGGCGAGATGGCCCTGCCCCGCCATCCGGATCGCGCCGGGCGTCACGTCGCAAAGCGCGAAGACCGGCTCGGCGTTTCCCGGTCCGAACGGTCCGGCGCGCTCGACCATTTCCGCAAATGCGCGACTGACCGCGCTCGCGCCAATGGGCGCGTCGACGGCCAGCGTGCGGGACGCAAGGCTCGCATTGACGCTCGTCTCAAGCGCCGCGTTCAGAAATTCTGTAAACGGCTCAATGTTCCCGGCGTCGATGGAAAGGCCCGCCGCCATGGCGTGCCCGCCGCCGGATGTTAGAAGTCCGGCCGCGCGCGCCGCCGCAACCGAGCTCCCCAGATCAACGCCTTCGATGGAGCGTCCCGATCCCTTGCCCGCGGTGCCTTCAAAGCCAATGACAACAACCGGGCGGTCATAGCGATCTTTCAACCGCCCGGCGACGATGCCGACAACGCCTGGATGCCACCCCTCGCCTGCAACAACGATGGCGGCGCGCTGAGCAAGCCCCTGCGCCTCGATGGCTGCGATGGCGGCCTCCTGAACCGCTGCTTCTATCGACTGCCGTTCGGCGTTCAGCGAATTGAGCCGCTCAGCGAGAGAGCGACGCACCGCTTCATCGTCCGTTGTCAGAAGATCGAAAGCGGCGCGGGCATGGCCGATGCGTCCTGCGGCATTGATCCGTGGGCCAATAATAAAGCCCAAATCATAGGTTGTCGCCGCTGCGCGCGAGCGTCGCTGTCCCGCAGCGGCCCCAAGCGCAGCGAGCCCGGCATTGCCGCGCGGGCCGAGAACCTTGAGGCCTTGCGCGACGAGCACGCGGGCAAGGCCCGTCATAGGCATGACGTCGCAGATGAGCCCCAGCGCTACGAGGTCGAGATATTTCCTGAGGTCAGGCTCGGCGGCGTCGCGAAACCGCCCCGCCTCGCGCAGCGCCCGGTTCAGCGCCACCAGCGCCATGAAGGCGACGCCGGCGGCAGATAGATCGCCAAGGCCTGAAACGTCAGCGGGCCCGTTGGGATTGACGATGGCGCATGCCCCGGCCGGCCCCATGCCGTCCATCTGGTGATGGTCAAACACCACAACGTCGAGTCCATCCGCAGCGGCCGCCTCGACCGGGCCGTGCGCGCCCGCCCCGCAGTCGACTGTGACGATCAGCTTTGCCCCTTGTGCGGCAAGCGCACGGAACGCCTCAGCCGAGGGCCCGTATCCTTCGGCGATCCGGTCCGGGAGGTAAACGAGCGCCTCAGAGCCGATGTCGCGCAGATAAAGATAAAGCAGCGACGCGGCCGTCACGCCGTCGACGTCATAATCGCCGAAGATGCCAATCGTCTCGCCGTCGAGCACGGCCGCCGAAAGCCGTTTTGCGGCCTTTTCCATATCGTGAAGAACGAACGGGTCAGGCAAAGCCGCCCGCAATGTCGGATTGAGATAGGTCAGCGCGCGTTCCGGCATGACCCCGCGCGCCGCTAGCGCCCGGGCGATCACCCGTTCGGCCCCGGTCGCCTGAACGATTGCTTCCGCGATGCGCGGATCGGCGTCGCGCAACCGCCACGCCCGCCCGGAAGCTGTCCGCCCAATTTTCGGCAGGGAGAGTAAAGCGAACGGGTCGGTCGTTTTAGAGGGCGAATTTGGCCTCGATGAAATGGGGGCGCGCATAGCGGTCATCGGCGCATGGCCTCCATGGGTTCGTCGCTGAGGAAGACCGTTAATACGACATGATTCGCGCGCCCGAATGCGCTGAATGGGCGAACGCCGCCGGTTCGTTTTCCCCGGCGGGTGGCGAAACATGCTTTCAAAAGATCCACTCTGGATCGGATGGATCGAGTGGATCGACCTCGCGGCGTATTCGTCGCCCGGGTGGCCGCAGGTCGCCGTCATCCCGGACGCCGAGAGGCGATCCGGGATCTCGCGATGCCTCGGGCGGACCAGAATTTTCGTTCCAGGCTCGATCTTGCTCTCCACATCCGATGGCCGGTCAAACTAGCGATAACTTTCCGGCCAGCAGTCTGGGGCCGCCGCGGGGGGTGGGGGATAACTTTTTTCGATCACGCTTGCGTGATCGTCGATGGCGAGCGGGCAGGAGTTCTTTTTCATTTCTTGCGCATGATTTCGCGAAGTTTCGCTTTTTCGTCGATGTCGGCGCGACGCAATTGATGGCGTCAATCGCTCCCGCTATCAGTGGCTAACGCCGACGCCCGTTGGCTGCCTTGCGCGCTGCGCAAACATTGCCCTCTAATCTGAGCGCAAGAGAAAAAAGGATTTCACGACAATGCGAGAATGCCTGGCGCCTGCGCGCATCGGGGGATTGAATGTTGATTGGGCCCCGCGTTGTGCAAAGGCGATCATTGCCGCTTTTGCCTGTCTCACCCTCACAGTAGGCATAGCGGCGGCGCAGGTCACCCCTGAGCAGACAGCGCGCAACCTCGAAGATTTCGACTGGCTCGTCGCCAAGATAGAGGCCAACTACGCCGGCTATGAGACAAAAACGAAAGATGGAAAGGCTGATGAGCTTGCGGCGCTGACGGAGCAACTTCGCGCCAGTGCCGGGACCGCGAGCGATCAGGAACTCACGGGAATTCTCGCCGAATGGCTGGCGTTCTTCAAAGACGGCCATATAGGCCTCGATCTCGCGTCCGGCGGCGCAAATGAAGGCGCCCCCATCGCGCCCATACTTGCGGCGGATCGCTTTCCCGACATCGATTGGAGCGAAGAGGCGGTCCAGCGCGCGTTAAAGGCGCTCGGTCGCCGGCGTGATCCAATCGAAGGCATCTGGCGGATATCCGGCGACGCCTATCGCGTTGCCATTCTCCGTACGGATAAACGCGGCGACGCTTTCGCCGCTGTTATCCTCAGCGCCGAGGCGGAGGGGTGGTCGCCAGGCGAAGTAAAAGCCTTGATACGGCGCACGCCAGAGGGCGGCTATCAGTCAGACTACGCCATGCGTGATCGGAGCATCCGCAATGTTGCCGCGGCGCTCCTGTCGGAGGGGGTAGTCCTTGATTTTGCTTCAGTTGGCCCGGCGGAACGTGAATGGCCTGCCGTCGCTGATCCCTGGGCGACCAAGCGGGCGTTCCCTTCTGGCGAGATGTTTCTGCAAAAGTTATCCCAGGACACATTGTGGTTGCGTCTGCCCGACTTCAACGGATCGAGAGCAGAGCCGCTAAACGCGCTTTTTGAAAAACACAAAGCAGACCTTGCCTCAACGGCCAACCTTATCATTGACGCTCGCAACAATGGCGGTGGCAGCGATTTCGTTTATGCGCCCGTCATAGATCTTCTGTATACGCGCCCGATTTACACCGTTGGCGTTCAGATAAAGGCGTCGCCTGATAATATTGAACTGCGGAAAGCCGTTCTCGAAGAGGCGAGGAGCATTCCTGAAGCGGCTGACGTCTTGCCCTCCTTCGAACGTCAGATCGCCCGTATGGAGGAAAACGTCGGCGGGTTCATTTCCGGCGGCAGCAGCGACTTCTCAATAGAAACAAGAGACGCGACGCTGCCAAATCCAAAGCGCGTCGCAGTGCTGATCGATGGCGCGGGAAGTTCCGGCGAGCAATTCCTTCTTGAGGCGATGCAAAGCCGGAAAGTGACTATGTTTGGCAAGAAAAACCCCGCCGGCGTTCTCGATTTCGCCAATGTCGTTGGCATGACAAGCCCGACGGGCCGATTTGAGGTCTATTGGGCAACGTCGCGGTCCTTGCGACTGCCAGGTTTTCCAGTGGACCCGGACGGTATCGCACCCGATATACGCATACCCGAAAGCGAAGAAGATCCGGTGACGTTTGCCCAGCGCTGGCTCGAGCGTCAGGTTGACTAGCGCAGCGGTTTATTCTGCAGCTGCTGCCGCGCGCGCGCCATCAGCAGGCGCGGCGATGAACCCGCCCGACTGGCGCGCCCAAAGATCAGCGTAGAGCCCGCCGTGGCTTACGAGTTCAGCGTGAGAGCCGGACTCGATAATCCGCCCCCGGTCGAGCACGACGAGCCGGTCCATTGCTGCGATCGTCGACAGGCGGTGCGCGATGGCGATGACTGTTTTGCCTTCCATCAGCGCAAGGAGGTTCTCCTGAATGGCGGCTTCGACTTCAGAGTCCAGAGCGGATGTCGCCTCGTCGAGAATAAGGATCGGCGCGTTCTTCAGGAAGATGCGGGCGATTGCGATGCGCTGGCGCTGCCCGCCCGAGAGCTTCACGCCGCGCTCGCCGACCTGCGCGTCGAGGCCCTTGCGGCCTTTGCTGTCTTCCAGCGACTGAATGAACTCCCACGCATTGGCGCGGCGCGCCGCCTCGATCACTTCGGCGTCAGTCGCGTCGGGCCGCCCGTAGGCGATGTTCTCGCGGATCGACCGGTGCAGCAGCGAGGTATCCTGCGTCACGACGCCGATCTGTGAGCGCAGGGAGTCCTGC
>CAZSBU010000149.1:0-6821 GCA_964605055.1 uncultured Caulobacterales bacterium
CGACATCCTGATCGCGCGGGCGAACTTTCATGTGCGCTATCCTGCAAGGTTCCAGCTTATCGCGGCGATGAACCCATGCCGCTGCGGCTATGGCAAAGCGCAGCTTGCGGGAAGCGGCGCGCGCGCGTGCGGCCGGGGCCCGAATTGCGAGGAAATCTATCAGACGCGCGTCTCAGGACCTCTGCTCGACCGGCTCGACATCTCGATCGAGCTCTCCCCGGTGACGCCTGCCGATCTTTCCGCGCCAGCCTCGGGCGAGCCGACGTCCGTGGTCGCCGCCCGGGTGGCCGACGCGCGCAGCGTCCAGATGAACCGGGCGCGGAAGATTCTCGGCGCGCCGTCCGTCAATGCCGCCCTGCCCGATTCAGCGCTCGAAAAGGTGGCGACGCCCGACGCCGAAGGATCGGCGCTGCTAACGCGCGCGGCCGAGACGCTCGGGTTCTCCGCCCGCGGCTATCACCGGATCCTGCGGCTCGCCCGAACGCTCGCCGATCTCGACGGCGAGACGGGCGTCCGCCGCCGCCATATTGCCGAAGCGGTCAGCTATCGCCGACGCGACGGCGGGCTGGCGTCCTCGCACAGCGAGCAAGGGCGGAGCGATTTCGGCGTCAGAGCCGCGGACAGTTGAGCCGGTCCGGCAGACGGGTCAATAGGCGGCGATCTCCACCGCATATCCTTCCGATTTCAGATTGACGATGATGCGGTCGAGATGATCCTGACCTTGGGTGTCAATGGTGACATCCATGCAGGTCATCTTGGCGGGAAGATCCGAGTACGTTCGATGGTGGCCGACATCGATGACGTTGCCGCCCTGTTCGGCGATGATGCTTGCAACACGCACCAATTGCCCGGGCATGTCAAGAAGCTCCACCCTGAGGCGCGCAAGACGGCCCGATCGCGCGAGATCCCGCATCAGAATCATCGACAACAACCGCGCATCAATATTACCGCCGCACAAGACGAGCCCGACGGTCTTGCCGGCAAAACGGGGCGGGTCAGAGAGGATCGCGGCAAGCCCCGCCGCCCCCGCCCCCTCGACCAGCACCTTTTGCTCGTTCATCAGTAAGCTGAGCGCTCGCTCAAGCGCCCGCTCGTCGACGAGAACGATGTCGTCCGCATGGGCGGCGACAATCCGGCGCGTCAGCATGCCCGCCTCGCGCACGGCGATACCTTCGGCGAGGGTCGATCCGCCGATCGGGCGGTCGGCGCCGTCGAGCGCGTTCTGCATGGACGGAAACAGCCCAGCCTGCACGCCAATGATTTCCGCGTCAGGGCTGTCGGCGGCAAGCGCCAGCGCCATGCCGGCCATCAGGCCGCCGCCGCCAATCGGAACGATGACCGCATCGAATTTTGGTCCGTCCTCCAGCATTTCCAGCGCAACCGTGCCCTGACCGGCGATCACCGCTGCGTCGTCGAAAGGATGCACGAGCGTCAAACCGCGCTCGGCGCGTAAACGCTCAGCGACCTCGCGCGCCTCATCAAACGTATGCCCGGCAAGCGTAACGTCAGCGCCAAGCTCGCGGGTCTGGCGGATTTTTACGTCCGGCGTCGTTGTCGGCATGACGATCGTCGCCGCTATCCCTAGCGCCCGCGCATGAAAGGCGAGACCCTGCGCATGATTGCCGGCCGAGGCCGCGACGACGCCGGCGGCGCGCTCGGCTTCGCTCAGTATAAGGAGCTTATTGAGAGCTCCTCGCTCCTTGAAGGCGCCCGTATACTGAAGACATTCGAGCTTCAGCCAGATATTTGCGCCCGTCATGGCCGAGAGCTTCGGCGCGGCGATAAGCGGCGTGCGCGCCACACGGCCCGAAATGCGCGCAGCGGCGGCTCGGACGTCATTGACGTCGGGCATGGTTACTTCGTTGCATTCGCTTAGCTGACGCATCGCGCTAATGTACGCCGGTTATGAGCTCGTAGACGGTAAAGCAGATTTCGACAGCAATCAGAATGACGATCAAAAGCTCAAGCCGCAGGGCCCGCTCGGTATCGATGAGGTCAGTCAAGGCGGTGGCGGTTTCGCCAAGAACGCCGAGCTTGCGCCCAAGCGCTTCCGCGCGCTCGCTGATCTCATATTCATCCTCAAGGCGGCCATAAAGGCGGTCGAGGTCGGGCCGGTCCCACAGTACGTCAGGCTTGTCGTGCGCCGCGACGCGGCCCGCCACCCTGTGCTTGACGAGAAGCGCCGAGCCGATGAGCCGCAGCATCGCCCGCCGCCCGCCCGGCGTCGGCGCGCCGTCGCGCGACAGATGGCGCGCCCACGGCTCGATGGTGTCGAAAACTGCCGCGACCTGGCGCTCATCAAGATCAAGCGCAACGCTCTTGGCGAGCACGTCAGCGACAACGAGAAAATGTTCCGGGCTCGCAGATTTCAGCGATATGACGCCCTCCGGCGTGACCTGATCCGCGCCCTCGGCTGACAGCCTTACACTGACGATTTCATTTTCCGTTGTCTGAACCGGGCTAATGATACGTGGGGCGATCCCGCGCAGCACCTCGTCTTCTTCGAGCGGCGACAGGCCAATCGTAACGACAACGCCATAGCGAAAAACGGCGACGAACCCACGATCGCCGACGCGGAACGACAGGGGCGCCGTCGAGAAAACGTCGCTGCGCTCAAGACCTGCGGTGTTGATCCGGTCGCCTACGAGGAGCGCGCGCACCGTCATTGTCGCGGCCCCGGACTCAAGGCCCGGTGCGGGGGCCAGCGTCAGCGGCGCCGCCGGGGTGGCCTCCGATGCGCTCATTTTACATCCCTTTTCGCTATCGCTCTTGCGCGCTTTTGGCGGCATACGCCGAAAATAATGTAAACGCTTTTGGCTCGGCGGTCGCCCGTCATCGGGAAAAGGCCAAAACCGAGGAACATGCCAGGGAACAAACTTTGTGCAGGCCGCCTTTCCCTTCCTCGCCCGGCGCCATAAACCTTGCTCATGCCAGTCACCGCAACCTACCGACCGGACCCGGTTTTTCTCAGACTTGGCGCGGCGACCAGCGGCGCGCCATTCTTCGATGCCGTCGAGGCGGCCGAATTTCCGCAAGCCGCCTTGCGCTACCGCAACGATCGCTGGGCCGCGCGCGTCGGGCTCGGCGGCCTGACGGACGATGAATGGATCAGGCATTTTGCGCGATTCGTTCCGTTGCCAGATAATATCCCCGAGCCACTGGCGCTGCGTTATCACGGTCACCAGTTCCGCACGTATAATCCTGAAATCGGCGATGGACGCGGTTTTCTGTTCGCCCAGTTGCGCGACGACCGCGGCCGGCTGCTCGACCTTGCTACTAAGGGCTCCGGGCGGACGCCCTATTCGCGCACCGCCGACGGCCGGCTGACGCTGAAAGGCGGCGTAAGGGAGATTCTGGCAACAGAGATGCTCGAGGCGCTTGGCGTTTATACGTCAAAATCGTTCAGCGTCATCGAGACCGGCGAGACGCTGGTGCGCGGCGACGAGCCCTCGCCGACGCGTTCATGCGTGCTCGTTCGGCTGGGGCACAGTCATGTGCGCTTCGGGACATTTCAGCGGCTTGCCCATGAAGGCGATGCGCGGGCGCTGCAAACGCTCGTCGATTATTGTGTCGAGATGTTCTACCCCGACGTCGACGAGCCGGACGCCGTGGAGCGAACAGGGGCGTTCTTCTCGCGTGTCGTTTCAGCGACGGCGCGGCTTGCAGCGGAGTGGATGGCGGCGGGCTTTGTCCACGGCGTTCTGAATACGGACAATATGAACGTGACCGGCGAAAGCTTTGATTACGGACCGTGGCGCTTTCTTCCCGTAGCCGATATGGCCTTTACCGCCGCGTATTTCGATCAGTCAGGGCTTTACGCCTACGGCCGACAGCCGGATGCGGCTCTGTGGAACCTCTCCCGCCTTGGCGGCGCGCTAATGTCGATATCGTCCGAAGATCGCCTAAACGCTTGCCTGCGAGAGTTCGGCGTCAAGTTTGAGTCCGCCATGGCGGGTGCGTTCTTCCGCCGGCTTGGCCTAGTGCGCAGCGGCGGCGGAGATTTTACCTTCGTGGTGGATTTGCTGCAATGGATGACGGCGTCGGGCGTTCCGTTCGAGCGGTTTTTCTTCGACTGGTTTTGCGGGCGCGCCTCGGCGCATCGCGCAGAAGCAAGCCCATTCTCCCGCCTTTATGCGGCGCCGGAATTCTCGTCGCTGATGGCTCAATTGACGTCTTTCGAGCCTTTACATCCGCTTCGCCTCGGCAAGGCCTACTTCAATGGCGATCCGTGTACGATGCTGATCGATGAAGTCGAAGCGATCTGGGCCGCCATTGCCGAGCGCGACGACTGGTCCGCACTGTCAGCCAAGCTTGTGGCGATCGCGACGATGCGCGAGGGCCTGGCGCTCGCCAATTAATCTGGCGGACTACCCCTCACCGGGATGACTAAACCAATAAAAAAGCGTCCGGTCGCGAGGACCGGACGCCACCAGGCAAGCTCTAAAAGTCGACGTTGTGAATTACGCCGCCGGGAAGCAAGCGCCGATCGCCGCTTTTGTCGCGTCGTCCGCAGCTTCGACATCGGCGGGCGTAGAAATCGCCGCAACCGCCGCAGCGAGTTCCGCGTTCTCCGCAGCAGCCTCTCCGAGGCAATCGCAGCCGGATGCATCAGCGTCCGGGCTGTTCGCGGCCATATAGGCGCGGCAGGATTCCGCCGTCTCATTTGCAAAGGCGACGCCCGGCGCGCCGGCAAGCGTTGCGAGGCCAAGCGCAGCGACGGTCAGTTGACGGATGGTTTTCATGATTTTCTGTTTCCTTGATGATGTTTGGTAAGGCGGAGCGCGGCGCGTTACCGCGTGCAGCGATCCATTGCGGATTTCGCTTCGTCGCTGGCGGCGGCGTAGCGCTCGCCCACATCGGCGATTTCCGACAATTTGGTGAACTCTTCCTGCAGCGCGGGGCTGGCGGCGACGGCGTCCTCGAGGCAGGTGCACCCCGAAGTATCGCGGCCTTCAGCTTCCAGCTTGGCGATGCACGCGTCGGCCATCGGCCCGGCGGCGGCCGCAGAAAGGCTCGCCGCCGCAATGGCGGCCAAGATAATTGCTATTCTCATGTCCTACCCCTTGTATCGCCTTTCGGCGTTTCCTGACTTATCTCCCCTGCCTTGATGGCGGGCGGCGCAGGGTGGTCGACGCCCGGGAAAGGCGTCAATCGCAAGCGTGCGACAACAAAGAAGGTTAACAATTAATTAATGTTCGCCGCGCCGGCCCGTCGCCATATCGCGATACGGGTCAGCCGCCGAGGACGCCTTTGGTCGACGGCGCCCCGCCATCGGCGCGCGGATCGGGCTCGATGGCGGCCCTCAGGGCCCGCGCCGTCGCCTTGTAGCAAGACTCCACAATGTGGTGCGTGTTCTCGCCGTAGAGGTTCTCAACGTGGAGGCAAAGCCCGGCGTTCATCGCGAGCGCCTGGAACCATTCCTTGAACAGTTCGGTATCCATTTCACCGAGTTTCGGGCGCGCGAGCGCCACTTTCCAGATCAGATAGGGCCGCTTCGACACGTCAACCGCCGCCCGCGACAGGGTCTCGTCCATAGGGATATACGCGACGCCGAAACGCCGAATGCCGGCGCAATCGCCGAGCGCCTTGGCGATGGCCTGGCCGAGCACGATCCCGACGTCCTCGACCGTGTGGTGCATGTCGATATGAAGATCGCCCTCAGCCCGGACCTTCAGGTCGAGCATGGCGTGCTTGGCGAAGGCCTCTAGCATGTGGTCGAAGAAGCCGATGCCGGTCTCAATGTCGTAATCTCCCGTGCCGTCGAGATCGACAGCGACGAAAATCTCGGTTTCGCGGGTTTTGCGTTCGACGGTTGCGGCGCGCATGGCTTGGTGTCCTCTTTGCGCTTCCCATATCTCGAAAATATTGAGAATGCACCATATCGCCGAGGCAAAGCGCGGCGCAGCGATAGAAGGCGGAGGCGAAATTTGACCCCGGAAATGCACGGCACGACAATTCTTGCGGTAAGGCGCGGCGGCGCTGTCGCCATTGGCGGCGACGGTCAGGTCAGCCTCGGCCAGACCATCGTCAAAGGGGACGCCCGCAAGGTGCGCCGCCTCGCCGAGGGCCGGGTGATCGCCGGTTTCGCGGGGGCGACCGCCGACGCCTTTACGCTGCTCGAACGGCTGGAATCGAAACTCGAACGCCACCCGGAGCATCTGGCGCGGGCCGCCGTCGACCTCGCGCGCGACTGGCGGACGGATCGGTATCTTCGCCGGCTGGAAGCCATGCTCATCGTCGCGGACAGGACGGTAACGCTGACCCTCACCGGCGCCGGCGACGTGCTGGAGCCAACCCACGGCGTCGCCGCCATCGGCTCGGGCGGGGATTTCGCCCGGGCGGCCGCGCGCGCCCTGCTGGAGGAGACATCGCTTGGGGCGGAAGAAATCGTGCGCCGATCGATGACGATCGCCGCCTCCATCTGCGTGTACACCAATGACGCGTTGACGCTTGAAACGCTGGAATAGCGCCGGGCGAAAAAGTGGAATCACCGGTTTTTCGAAACCCGGCGCGATCGCAAAAAGACCAGACCAGCGGGCGATCCGGATTAATCGCCCGCTGGTCAAACCCGCAAGCGCAGCAGCTCCCTGAAGGATCCGTTCATGTCTGACTTTTCTCCGCGCGAGATCGTTTCCGAACTTGACCGCTTCATCGTCGGCCAGCGCGCCGCCAAGCGTGCTGTCGCCATCGCCCTGCGCAATCGCTGGCGTCGCCGGCAGGTCGAAGGCCCCTTGCGAGAGGAGATCACGCCGAAGAACATCCTGATGATTGGGCCGACAGGCGTCGGCAAGACTGAAATATCGCGGCGGCTCGCCCGCCTC
>CAZSBU010000150.1:0-5024 GCA_964605055.1 uncultured Caulobacterales bacterium
TTGCGCACTTTGCCACTGAAGCGATCAACCAGCCTGCCCTTGCGCCTTCAGGGCTGGCTGTACAGCATGTCCGTTCGGCGCAACGGCGACGCCGCCCATACGCTTTTCGAGCCGTAGGGCGAACCACTCGATCAGCCGTCGCCACAGCTCATCTTTCAAAACAGCGCCCTCATAATCGAAATCGAGATTGGGGTTGTCGTTGATTTCGATGACAAAGACGCCGCGGTCATTCTCTTTCAGATCAATGCCGTAGAGTCCGTCGCCAATGAGCCGCGCCGCCTTGACCGCCGTTGCCACGACTGCGGGCGGCGCGTTCTCGATCGCCAGCGTTGTTGCCCCGCCGGCCGTCATAACGCCCGAAGGGCCGTATTTTATTATCTGCCAATGGCCCCGCGCCATGCGGTACTGGCTGGCGAACAGCGGCTCGCCGTTCAGTACGCCGACGCGCCAATCAAATTCAGTCGGCATGTATTCCTGCGCGAGGATGAGCGCGGTGTCCTTGAACAGCGTCTTCGCCTGATCCTGCAATTCCGTCAGGGTGCCAACCTTGTGCACCGAACGACTGAATGATCCGTCTGGCGCCTTCAGGACAACAGGCGAGCCGAGCCGGGCTAGCACATCGCCGAAGTTCGACTTCTCGTCCAGAATCTCCGTACGCGGCGCAAGTATGCTCGCATTGTCGAGCAGTTCCTTCAGATAGACCTTGTTCGTGCAGCGAATCATCGATTCGGGATCGTCAATGACCGGCATGCCTTCCTGCTCGGCCCGCCGCGCGAAGCGATAGGTAAAATTGTCGATGGCGGTCGTTGCGCGAATGAACAACGCGTCGAACTCCGCAAGGCTCGCCAGTTCGTTCGGGTAGAGCGGTTCGACCTCGACGCCCATCTTGTCGGCGACTGCGGCGAGCTTCTTGAGCGAGGCAGCGGAGGATGGCGGGTTTTCCTCTTTTGGATCGGTCAGCACCGCAAGCGACCATTTGGCGGCGGCCTTCGCCTTCGGCGCGGTCCAGCGGCGCCGCGTATGTTGATCAAGCGACGCCAGGAAAAACTGGCGCTCCTCGCCCTTCAGTTTATGGGGCGCCATGATGCGCAGAGACTGGATCTGGGGTTTCGGGCCAGTTCCAATCACCGTTTCCAGGACGGGCGTTCGGAACCAATCGTAGAGCAGCTTGGCGAAACGGTCGTAGCCGCGCACTTCGGCCGTGGCGAAAGAGACGAGCAGCCGCTCGACCGGCGGCGCGCCGCCCTCCATATCGCGATGGAGCGCTGCTTCAAGTTCCGGCAGGGCGTGCTGATAAAGCGACTTCTGGCGGAGCTCCACCATCGACTGCACGGTTGGGGCGACGCGGTGCCGGCGCGCCTCCGCCAACAGCGAGGCGTAATATCCCTCGCTCTGGTAGGCATAGCTTCGCGCCAGATTGATGATGTTCGGTCGCCGACCGGTGAAGAGCGTCGGCGTCGTCAGATAATCGCGCGTGCGCATCACCTTATGCGGGGTCTCGTGCTGCGCGAGATCGCCGGTGTACTCAACGAGTATCAGCCAATCACTCATGCGGCGATGCTGATCCTCCGGCGCGGAATACTTTCGACAGCGACTGCATCATGGCTGGGCGCCTCTGCCGCCCTGATCCTCGGAAGATAGCTCGCGCTGCATCACGCGTGCAGCCTCGCCATCATCGTAATATTCCGGTTTGATTGAAAGTTCATTGAACCGAGCGCGGTGATATAGCCGCCGGGCGGCTTCGTTGCTAGCGCGTAATTCAAGCCGCAGGCGATCGCAGCCACGTAACCGCGCCGCAACCGCCGCCGCCTCGATAAGGGAGGCCCCTACGCCAGATCCCCGCGCCGTGGGCGCGGTTGCAATCGTATAAAGACGCGCTACGCGCGCGCCACGTCGGAACAATACAATGGCGTAACCGGCAACCCCTCCCCGGCGATCGAGCGCCACCACGCTTGCGGCGGACCGACTCTGAAGAAGGCGGCCAAGCGTTCGCCGAGAGAATCTATCCCTGTCAAAGCTCGCATTTTCGATCGCGGCGATCGCGTCGAGATCGGCTGAGCGCGCAGGTCGAATTGAGATTGCCGTTGGCGCGAGGCTCGCTGCGGTCATTCAGTCGCCGCTTCCTTCTCGTGCGTCATAGGCCTTCAAAACCCGCTTCGGCGCCTGCGCGCGCCATACCCGAACGAGATTTTCCCGCGCCCACGCCAAATCCAGTTTATCGGGCCGGACGAGAACAAGCGCATGATTGCGATAATGCGGCGTGAAGAAAAATGTTTCGGGCGCCGCCTCGATCAGCATTTCGCGTTCAGCCATATCGACCTTGAAAACTGGCGCATCCTCGTGCGGGCTCCACCATACCCACAATTTTCCATGAGCCTTCAGCGTCGGCTGGCCCCAGGAAACGGACTCTTCGACCGCCGGCAGGCCAAGGCCAAGCGCGAAGGTTTTCAACTCGGCCCAATCGACGGCCGCCTTTTTCGGGCGCCGGGTCACGTTCGAGCCAACGCCGCGGCGACCGCCGCCCTGAGCGCAGGAAGCACGTCGGTCTCGAACCATGGGTTTTTCTTGAGCCAGCCCGTATTACGCCAAGAGGGATGGGGCGTTGGGAACACGCTTGGCCCGTAATCGCGCCACGCGGCGACCGTTTCGGAAAGCGTGTTCCGCGTGCGCCCGCGTAGATGCCAGGCTTGCGCATAGGCGCCAACGAGCAAGGTCACCTTCAACGGCGGCAACGCGGCCATCAGCCGGTCGCGCCACAGCAGTGCGCATTCTTTTCGGGGCGGCTTGTCAGAGCCCTTCGCATCGAGCCCGGGAAAGCAGAAGCCCATCGGCGCAATGGCGACACGGCCCTTGTCATAGAATGTATCGCGATCGATCCCCATCCAGTCGCGCAAGCGATCGCCCGACGGATCATCGAAGGGGATGCGGCTTGCGTGCACGCGCGTGCCGGGCGCCTGCCCAAATACGCCGATGCGCGCCTTGCGAGAGGCGCGCAGCACAGGTCTTGGTTCATGACCGAGGGCATCGGCGCAATGGCGACAGGAGCGTATCTCGTTCAATAGGGCCCCGAGGGGTTCCGTCATGTCGTTCCGCTCAAAGAACTTTCAGACATTTGCCTGCAACATCGTTCCAGGCGAAGCCGTCATCGCACCGGCAACTGCTTGGCTGTCCGCAAGCATTGATGTCGCGCGTGCAGATGCCGGCAGAAGGCTTGGCGCAATCGCTGTCGGCGACCGAGACCGGCGTTGCGGCGCCTACGCCCTCGAGGATGAGCAGGCATTGCCCAAGGGCCGCATTATAGGCGTAGCCGTCATCGCACGCGCATCCGCTGGAAAAGCCGCAGGCGTTGATGTCCATGGTGCAGATGGAGTTCGCAGGTTTTGGCGCCACGCAAGCTGGCCCGGCGCCGATGCCTGCAACGACTTCCTCGACGGCGGCGATAGCGTCCTCGGCCGTTTCCGCAGCAGCCTCGGCGACATCGTCAGCTGCCTCCTGAACCGTCTCAACGGCCTGCTGCGTCGCCTCATCGCCGCCGCGACCGCACGCGCCGAGTAGCAGCGCCGCTGTACCAAGCACAACAAGAACCCGATGAACTCTCATGCCTCTCCCCTTTCGTTTCGTCGCCGAGCGCCAAAGCGCCAAAAGAAACGTGGGCGCACGCCACGCTGGCGATTGAACGCCCATCACATCATTGCAGCTCAGACAGGTCGCGCAAAGGAGCGCCGCGCTGATTACAGGAGTTTTATTTTCGACAGGTGAGCCAACGCGCCAGCATTCGCTTCCCAGTTCTGGCCGTCGAAAGGGCGTAACTCGATCGACTTGAACTGCGCGCGATCCATACAGCGAAGGTTGAGCGACACCCCGTCCGGATTCGAGCGCGGCACATAAAACGATTTCACGCCGCAACGGCCACAGAAGAGATGCCGCGCGACGCCGGTATTGAACCGGTATTCCACGAGCGCTTCCTGGCCTGACAGCATGCGGAAGTGCGCTGCCGGTACGATGAGATGAATGAAGCCGACGCGCTCGCAAATCGAGCAGTTGCAGACATCGGCGACGATCTCGTCATCGGTTTCGGCTTCGAACGTCACCGCGCCGCAATGGCATCCGCCGGTTTTCAGACTGCGAGACATGTTTATCTGCCAATCGGAACATAGCGCGCCTCGAACCGAAACGCCGCCTCCGGCGCCCCTCGGGTGAGACGGATCGATTTCCCGGCAGGCAAGGCGGCGCCTACGTCGATTGCCGTTTCGATCTCCATGAGCGCGTCTTTATGTGGCGACACCCACCCGTTCACCCGAGCTAACGCCCGCTTTTTTGCAGCGGAAGCGTCAGCGGCCACAACGAAGAAATTTTCATGCAGTTCGGTGAACTGCGCCGGGTCGTACCCGCCGAGATGGGCGAGCCAGAGCCGGTTACCTGATTGCTCCGATTGCCCGCCAGCGTCGTCAACCACGCTGACGCCATAGCCGTCCGCCCAGTCGACTGCTCCCCACCCATCGAGATGAAGGCTCTTCGGCGCACCCCACCATTGCGCGCGCAAGGCGTCGTAACAGTCCTCGATCGTTTCGCCGATCGCAAAACGCAGATCGTGCAATTCGAGGTGACATCCTGGAATTGAACCGCCGACATAGACGGCAAAAAGTCTTTGCATCATCCGCTCCAGACAACGCCGATTACCGAGCCCGTCATCAGGGTCGCCAGCGTACCGGCGACAAGCGCGCGGGGGGCAAGCGCAATGACGTCGTGACGCCGTTCAGGCGCGAGGCTCGTCAGTCCGCCAATGACGATGCCGAGGCTTGCGAAATTTGCAAAGCCGCACAGCGAATAGATAATGATCAGAGTCGACCGCACCGAAAAGGTTCCGTCAGGCGTCGCGGCGAGCCTGCTGTAGGCGACGAGCTCGTTCACGGCCGTCTTCACGCCCATCAGTTCACCCGCTTTGAAGGCCTCGGCCCAGGGCACCCCCGCGAGCCACATGAACGGCGCGAACACCCACCCGAGCGTGCGCTCAAGCGTGATTG
>CAZSBU010000150.1:5034-6795 GCA_964605055.1 uncultured Caulobacterales bacterium
TGATTGGCGCGCCAGCAACGTCGGGCGCAGCGGTCAGCATTATGTTGATGAGCGCAGCGAATGCGGTGAACGCGATGAGCGACGCGATGATGTTGAGGTAGAGCCCGAGCCCGTCCGTCACCCCGCGCATGAAAGCGTCCATGGAACTCGCGTAGCCGAAATCGTCGGCGGCGGCGGCCGGCGTCGGCGGGACGCCGCGCTCTTCCGGCATCATGACGGTCGCCATCAGAATTGCTGCAGGAACGGAGATGATCGAGGCAATGATGATATGCCCGAGCACGGACGGCTCGATCTCTGAAAGGACGATCGCATAAATCGCCATGACGCTGCCCGCGACCGTCGCAAAACCGCCGGTGATGATGATGAACAGCTCCGCCCGGCTAACCTTGTTCAGGTATGGCCGGATCAGCAGCGGCGCTTCGGTCTGGCCGAGAAAGGTATTCGCGGCTGACGACAGCGCGACCGCGCCGCCAATGCGAAAGACGCGTTGCAGTAAAAACGCAAAACCGCGGACAAAGGCTTTCAGCACGCCCCAATGCCACAACAGCGCCGAGAGCCCGGAGAAAAAGATGACCAGCGGCAAGGCGCCAAAAGCGAAGTTGAACATGGCGCCGCGATTGGCGACCTCGAATGGCGGCTCTGCGCCGCCAAGGTATCCGAAAACGAACGACGTGCCGACCGTTGTTGCAGCCTGCAGTGCCTGAACGACGACCTGAAGCGAGCCGAGCGCGTTTCGCGCCGCCTCAACGTACAAAAGGAGGGTCGCAATAACGATCTGCGCGCCGATGGTCCAGAGCGCGGCGAAAAAGGGAAATCGACCCTTTCCGCTTGAGAAAAGCCAGGCGATGAAGACGAAAGCCGCGAGGCCGATTGCGCTCTGGCCCCGCAGCGAGAGATCGCCCGAGGCGAAAACGTCAGTCAGGAAATCCATTGGTGAGATCCGCATTCGTCGGGCGCCATGACCTTGGCCCCCGCGGCCCGCCTGACGCGACGCGCGACTATGGGCAGCAGCGCGCCATTTGTCACGAATTCCCGGCGGCTCGATAAGCTGGCCCCGCCATCAACCTGCAGTTGGCGTTGCGCGCCGCGCGCCCTATGGTGCCGCCTACCTCATCACCCGCCACCCGGAGTCGGCAATGTCAGAAATTCTCCCGCGCCCGCGCGCGGACCTGAAGCCTAACACTCTCGAGTATGAAGTCACGCCGCTCGTCAAGGCGACAGGCTTCCGCGAATATGACGCCCGCTGGCTGTTCGGTCCGGAAATCAATCTTCTCGGCATTCAGGCGCTGGGTCAGGGCCTCGGCACACTAATCCGCGAAGCGGGCCGGCCTCCGCGGATCGTCGTCGGCCATGATTTCCGCAGCTATTCGGTCTCGATCAAACAGGCGCTGACCGTCGGCCTGATAACCGCCGGCATCGAGGTGAGCGATATCGGGCTCGCCCTGTCGCCAGTCGCATATTTCGCACAGTTCGACCTCGATATCCCTTGCGTCGCCATGGTGACCGCCTCGCACAACGAGAACGGGTGGACCGGCGTGAAGATGGGGTTCGACCGGCCGCTTACCTTTGGTCCCGACGAGATGGGACGGTTGAAGGAAATTGTGCTCTCGGGCGCTTTCAAATCGGTTCCCGGGGGTTCGTATCGCTACATCCAGGGCCTGCGCGAGCGCTATATCGCGGACGTGACGGCAGGCGAAAAGATCAGGCGGCCGCTAAAAGTCATCGCCGCTTGCGGCAACGGCACGGCCGGCGCTTATGCGC
>CAZSBU010000151.1:0-6782 GCA_964605055.1 uncultured Caulobacterales bacterium
CGCCATGAACTGCGCCTGGAGGTCTGTGGGAAATCCCGGATAGGGCTGAGTGACGATATTAACAGGTTGCCGGCGATCGCTATTGGGACGAACCCGGACGCCGTTCGGCATTTCAGTGAGATTTAAGCCGGCCTCTTCAAGGGCGCCAACGGCGGCCCCGAGTAGATCAACACGGGCATGACGCAAGGTAAGTTCGCCGCCGGCCGCTCCGACTGCCATAGCGTAGGCGCCAGTCTCAATCCTGTCAGGTAATACGCGATGACGCGCGCCGCCGAGGCGCTTCACGCCGGCGATCCGAATCGTTGACGAGCCAGCGCCTTCTATCCGCGCGCCCATGGAGATCAGGCATTCAGCCAGATCGACGATTTCCGGCTCGCGCGCTGCATTGGAAAGAACCGTCTCGCCCTGGGCGATCGTCGCCGCGAGCATCGTGTGTTCGGTAGCGCCGACGGACACGAATGGAAAATCTACCCGCGCACCCGTCAGTCCATTGGGGGCGCTGGCAATGACATATCCCTCGTCAAGATCGATGACGCCGCCCATGGCGCCAAGCGCTTTGAGATGCAGATCAACCGGCCGCGCACCAATAGCGCATCCGCCGGGCAAAGAGACTTTCGCCTTGCCCTCGCGCGCAAGAAGCGGTCCGAGGACGTTGAATGAAGCGCGCATTTTACGGACGAGATCGTACGGCGCCTCGGTTGAGACTATTGTGCTTGCCCGAAGGCTCAACACGTCCCCCTCAAACGTCTGCTCAACGCCGTGCTGCGCAAGCAGGCGTTGCAGCATGGCGACGTCGGCGAGACGCGGTACGTTGGAGAGGATGAGAGGTTCATCTGTCAGCAGCGCGGCGGCCATGACCTTTAGCGCTGAGTTTTTGGCCCCGCTGATCGGCACTTCGCCGAACAGCGGCCGACCGCCGATGATGGCCAACCGATCCATCAGGCTTCGCCTGGGTCGAGCGACTTGGTAACCGCGTCCACCGCCGCTTTACGCCGACGCAGATTGTCGCGAAGCGCCGCGGCCAGCCGCGCTTCCCGGGCCACGCGACGGCGCGCCTTGTTGGAACCGGCGTCTGGCTCGACAGGAACTGGCGCGTTGTTGGTCGTCGGTTTTTTTAACATGGCGCGCGAACTTATACCCGGTCGCTCCCCCGTCAAGTAAGCAGACGATTAACGCCTGAACTATCCCGGCAAGCGACGCTTTCCATTTCTGGGGTTCGCGGTTATACCCGCGCCTCGGTGAACGGACGCCTCTGGCGGGCCGCGCCTACGCTGCGGTAGCTCAGTGGTAGAGCACTCCCTTGGTAAGGGAGAGGTCGAGAGTTCAATCCTCTCTCGCAGCACCATCGTTACGACCGTCCAGAACCGACCGGCTTATGCCTCCGACGCTAAAACGCGGGCTTGCGCCGCCGCGAACCATTTTAGCTCGGCTCCATCAAGATTTCCGTCGCCGTTACGGTCGGCCTGCCGGAAGACGGACAGGTGGAGCTGGACGAATTCGTCCTCTCCTAAAAAACCGTCGGCGCCCGCTTCGGCGAGAAATTCATTTGTCGCCACTGCCCAAATCCGGGTGCGTTCCGCGCTCGTCAGCGCCTTGGGCGCGCCGGCGGGGAGTTCCGCGCGATGGGATACCTCGTCCAGATGTATTGCGACAAACCCATTGAGGCGCGCGAGTTCGGCGGATACGACCGCTAGCGCCCCGAACTCATCGCGGTCGATCTGACCGTCTCCGTTTCGATCGGCTTGAAGAAACAGCCGGGCGGCGTGTTCGGCGGCAAGATCCTCGGAGAAGGACTTTATCTCAGGCCCATAGGCTTCTTCCGAGGAAGGAGCAGGAGTTGTTGCAAGGGCGAAGCTCGCTGCGAGGGCGACGCCAAGGCCGGGCAATGCAAAATTCTCGATAAATCCGATCGCCATGAAGCTCTCTCCCACAATTGGCTGCGACAAAGTGAGAGTGCCACCCGAACCTGGCGAGACGAGGTTGCGATCGTGACGATGTGAGGGCGATTGGGGCGTTGTTTAGGCAGTCCGACTTCGGCCAAAACGCCTTCAGGCGGGCTGCCGGACGGCCTCGGTGGCTGCAGGCTCGGCCACTGGCGGCGTATTTTCGGGAAGGTGTACAGCCGCCCAGCGGGCCTTGATCCGGGCGGAGGTCAAACGCGATCCATCCGGCGACCACCCAGGCGGTCCAAAAGTGTAGCCGATGACATCCCTCCAAGACCGCGCCGAGGCGAGATCGCGGAATATCCCCAGCCACTCATTGAACGCAATAATGAAAGGGTTGAACGAGCCGAGGTTGCGGATCACGCCGTAACGAGGCTGCTCCGACTTATCCTCCGCAACAAAAGTGCCAAACAGCCGGTCCCAAATGATCAGGGTGCCCGCGTAATTGGCATCGAGGTACCGCGGGTTTGTCGCGTGATGGACGCGGTGATGGCTCGGCGTATTCATGACCCATTCGAGAGGCCCGAGCCGGTCAATCATCTCCGTATGGATCCAGAATTGATAAACGAGATTCATGCCTGACACGAAGATGATCGTCAGTGGATCAAACCCCATCAGCACGAGCGGGGTTTTGAAAAGAATGCCGCCCAATATGTCGCCCGTCCAAGTCTGACGAAGCGCCGTGGTCAAATTATAATGCTGCGAGGAATGGTGGATGACATGGCTCGCCCAGAACCATCGCCGCTCATGGCTGATCCGATGCCACCAGTAATAGCGCAAATCGTCGAGGACAAAGCAGAGCGCAATCGTCCACCAATTGATGGGGATCTTGAACGGCGCGATGGCGTACGCTGCCGTCCACACGCTGAACACGATGGCGGCGCCGCCGAGCAATGGTGCGATCTGACTGCCAAGTCCCATCGCGAGACTGGCTGCTGAATCGCGCGTCTCGTAATCGCCGCGCCCGGTCACGCGCCAAGCGATCATCTCCATGATGATCAACGCAATGAACGCGGGAACCGCCAGGGCAACGAGGTCAGGGTATTCCATGGGCGCAATATTAGTCCCGGCGCGCCAGTTCGAAAAGCCACGTCGCCGCCGCAGCGGGGTCCGGCGCTCTTAACACAACCGAACGGCGTGATGGCTCGCCCAGCGTGATCATTACAAGCGCGCCGTCAGCACGGATGCGGGCAGCGTCACGCTTCAACCGCCGGCTGGCAAGGCGGTCGCCGACACGGAATATAACGGCAATTTCGCTCTCATCGTTTGAGAGGGCCGCTGCGGCGTCGCCCGAACGGCTGATCCGCCAAAACGCCGGCTTAAAATCCGGTTCATCGAGCGCCAGTCGTGCGACAGCCCTCGCCTCGGTGACGGGTACGGATCGCCATCCGCCCAGTGCAGCCGAAAGGCCAACTAGCGCAATGACGCCGGCGACGGAAATCGCCAGATCGAGAAAGAAGTTCGCCGTCAACGCGTCGCCGCGAAATTAGCCAGGAATTTCATCCTTGCCAAAAAAGAATTCGATTTCCTCACGCGCCGTCTCCGGAGCGTCTGAGCCGTGCACGGAATTCTCGCCGATAGAAAGCGCGAACTCAGCGCGAATTGTGCCAGGCGCGGCTTGCGCAGGGTTAGTCGCACCCATGATCTCACGGTTGCGGGCGACGGCGTTTTCGCCTTCGAGCACCTGCACGACAACAGGTCCGGAAATCATGAAATCGACAAGTTCGCCAAAGAACGAACGGTCCTTGTGGACGGCGTAGAAGCCCTCGGCCTGCGCGCGGGTCATCCGGATGCGCTTCGAAGCAACGACCCGCAGTCCGCCGTCCTCAAATTTCGAGACGATCTTACCCGTGAGGTTTCGCGCGGTAGCGTCCGGCTTGATGATGGAGAAAGTACGCTCGAGCGCCATGGTCGGGTCCTCTACCGGTCTGATCTGCTTAATTTCGCCGCGTAGGTAACGGGTCTGGCCCCCCGCCGCAAGCCCGCACGCGCCCAGCCCATTCGACGCCGGGGTGTTGCCCCAAGCGCCCGTGACGGGCAAGAAGCGCACGCGTCTCATCCATCCCAAAGAAATTCCGCCCCTAAATGTTGCATATCAACGACGTCACCTACCGGATTGAAGGACGCCCGCTCTTCGAACAGGCGACCGTCGCCATTTCCGACAGCTGGAAGGTCGGCTTCGTTGGCCGCAACGGCGCTGGCAAATCGACGCTGCTGAGAATGATCCGGGGCGAACTCCAGCCTGACGCCGGCGAAGTGTCTGTCCGCAAGGGGCGGCGCATCGGCGGGGTCGAACAGGAAGCCCCCGCGACAGATATCAACCTCATCGAGACGGTTCTCGCGTTCGATCTTGAGCGGGCGGGGCTGCTTGCCGAGTCGGAGACAGCGACGGACCCGCAACGAATCGCAGAGATTCACACCCGCCTTGCCGATATCGATGCCCACTCGGCCGAAGCGCGCGCGGCGGGCATTTTATCCGGCCTTGGGTTCTCAGCTTCTGACCAGTTACGCCCGTGCGCCTCATTCTCCGGCGGCTGGCGCATGCGGGTTGCCCTCGCCGGCGCGCTCTTTTCTGCGCCAGACCTTCTTCTGCTGGACGAACCGACTAACTATCTGGACCTTGAGGGGGCAGTTTGGCTTGAATCCTATCTGCGCCGTTATCCGCACACGGCCCTTATCGTCAGTCACGACCGCGACTTCCTCAACCGTTCCGCCACCCACATCCTCGCGCTCGAAAACGGCAAGCTGACCGTCAGCGTCGGCGGCTACGACGCCTATGAGCGCCGTCGCCATGAGGCCCGGGCGCAGGCGATTTCTTTCCGAGCGCGCCAGGAAGAACAGCGCCGGCACATGCAGTCTTTCATCGACCGGTTCCGCGCCAAGGCGTCGAAAGCCAAGCAAGCCCAGAGCCGGATCAAAGCGCTCGAACGCATGGCGGTAGTCGCGGAACCCATTGAGGAGCGTACGATTCCGTTCCGGTTCCGCGATCCCAAGCCCATGGCTCCGCCGATCGTCCGGCTCGTCGAGGCGGACCTCGGATATGAAGACAAGACAATCCTGAGATCCGTCTCGCTGCGGATCGATCAGGACGATCGCATCGTCATTCTCGGACCAAATGGCGAAGGCAAATCAACGCTCGTGAAGGCCATCTCGGGAAGACTGCGCCCGCTTTCCGGCAACGTCTTCAAGCACAAGAAACTCGATATAGCCTATTTCGCGCAGCACCAGCTCGATGAATTGAAGGCTGGTCAGTCAGCGCTGGAACACGTGCGCGAACTCATGCCTGACGCCACGGAAGCCCAGACGCGCGCGGCAACCGCCGCCATGGGTTTCGGATGGGAGAAAGCCGACACCACCGTCGAGAAACTTTCAGGCGGCGAAAAGGCTCGCTTGCTGCTCGGGCTTATCACGTTCCACGGGCCGCATATCATCATTCTAGACGAGCCGACGAACCACCTCGACATCGACGCCCGCGAGGCGCTCGCGCAGGCGCTGAACGACTATCAAGGCGCGGTTATTCTCATAACGCACGACAGCCATCTCGCAGAAGCGGTAGGCGACCGGTTGTGGCTCGTCCGGGGCGGCGCCGTGCAGCCTTATGAGGGCGATCTCGACGACTACCGGACGATGATCCTTGAGGCGGGAAAGACTGAACCCGGCCAGCGCCGACAAGGCGCCGCCCGCTTCGTCGACGCGCGCGCAACAGCGCGGTCTTCGTCAGCTCTCGCACGGGAGGCGCTCAGCCCTCTGAAGAAACAGGCCGTAGCGCTGGAGGCGCGGATCGGCGAGTTGAACGCCATCCTGCCGAAGATCGACGCCGCCCTCGCCGATCCGGCGCTTTACGACAATGTCGCGCGCATGGCGAAGTTGCAAAAAGAGCGGGGCGCGCTCCTGAACGCTATCGCCAAGGCCGAACAGGATTGGCTCGAGGCGCTTGAGAGGTTGGAAAAAGCGAAGGCGGAAAACGCCCCGCAGGGCGCGCTGTAGCGGACCTATTCTGCGGCGCCTCGTTGTGATGGCTCAGCAACCTCCGGGTTCCACTCGAACATTCGTTCGATGACGCACGCGGCGCCGATGGTCGCCCCGCCCGTGCGGACCAGCTCCCCGCGCCGGCGACAGCGATCTGTCCGGTCCTCGAAGATGGGGAACGTGCCGCCGGATCGGAGATCGGAGCACCCCGACGACAGGAGGAGCGCATATTCCTTACCGCCAGAGGCGACGACGAAACCGGGGCGCCCGGCGAGCGAAACGTATCCGCCGAACGGACCGCCATCGCGAGCAAGGCACACCTTGTTGACCTCGGCGCCGACCCGCGGATCGCTATTCGCGTCGAATGGCGCCTCTGGCGCGCTGGCGCATCCGGCTACGACGCCCGTCGACATCAGCGCGACCAGCGCGACTTTCCACATGGACGGCTCCCTCATTGCGAGGGAGAGTTTAGCCGCTTCGTCGAACAAGATCGAGCGACCGCTTGCGTTTAGGGCGCTGGACGGCCTAGGCATTTCACGAGGCGGCAACAAACGCCGCAAGGATTGCGCCGGGGTTTGGGCATGAAGAAATCCGCCGACTGTCGCACCATGGATGAGGTGCGGACCGAAATCGACCGCGTCGATCAGGACATCGTCGATCTCCTCGGCGAGCGCTGGACCTATGTCGACCGGATGTGGGAGCTCAAGCGCGCGGCGGCTGCGGAAGCCTCCGTGCCGTGGCGCAATCGCGAGGTCATCGACAAGGTTCGCTTGCGGGCGGCGCTGCAAGGCCTGCCGCCCGAAATGGCGGAAGCGCTGTGGCGCCAGATCATCGGCTGGGGCATTCAGTATCAGGATGAAAAACTGCGCG